>JAPVWK010000229.1 GCA_028572065.1 Candidatus Methanophagales archaeon | reverse complement strand
GTGCGTGGTGGTATGTCGAAAAGGCAAATCAGATGCTCGCTCTGAGATGTGCTAAATACAACGGGACTTTTGAGAATTTGTTCCTCCAGTACATGGAGTGCATTAGGCGCACCTAACCTGTAAGAAATGCGTAATGCACCCACTGTAAATCTTAAGAAACGTTTAAAAGAAGCAGAAATGCTATTTAGCCGTTTGGATGTCTTTCCATTTGATCATGGCTCGGCAATCAAAGCCGGAGCAATACTTGGCGAACTGATTAGGGAAGGAAGGGTGATTGATGTGATGGATGGAATGATTGCTGCGATTGCATTAACGCATGGATGTAACGTCATCGTAACGAGAAATGTAAGACATTTTGAGAGGATAGAAGGAATAGAGGTAGAGGAATATTGAATTAAAATCGAAAAAGGGAAGAAAATGAGTATCATAAATAATACAGGTGGTGTTCTTCAGAGATGTTAGAACAAAAAATAACCATTGTTTTGGCACTGGTTTTGCTACTGATGCCTGCACTGGCATCAGCACAATCCGCTTCTGAGAGCGCAAATCAACATAAAATAATGCTCGACACCTATGTTGAGCGGATTGATACAGTTAACTATGCAGGCACCACCTATCAGGTCATAAGATACAACAATGTTTTCCCACATGCAAGCGGCATTGAATTATTCACACCCGATGGCTTCCGGGTTACCGACCCTGATACAGCAAAATCGGTGTTAACGCAGACAGCCTGGAAAAAGGCGGTCACACAGTTGCGCCCTCAAGATATAGCGAAATTGAAGGATATTCGCGCTTCATCACAAGAGATCTATGCTGCAATAGCCCCGGTTGTAGCTACTACGAGTTCTGTGATAGATATTTTAAACGAGCTAAAAAGCCCATATTTTTTTGGCGAAAGTGCAATAGATATAGTAAAAACTACATATCCCGGAATATCCACGCTTGAAAGCGATTTGAATTCATTAAATGATGATTTAAATGACTGGTCTGCTGGTGCGCTAAGAGTAACTAATAAACTTCCGGTTGTTATACCGGGGCTGGAGGAATTAAAAGAAGGTAAAGAACTGACTCCAGAGTTACAATCCAATATCCAGGACTCTTTGTCCGCACTTGAGACGCTAAAAACGGAAACAAACGCTTTTGGGGGCAGCCTCTCTGATGTAAGCAGTACACTTTACGGTGCGGAACGCTCGCTAAACACAGCTTCTGAGTTAACTTCTGATAGGAAGATTAGTGAATCACTGTTTTCCAAGGATATATCCACACTTGCAGATGCCGTTGGTGATTTGAATAACAAAGTAAAATCACTGGGCTGGATTGTACCGTCACTTTCAAGTTCATTATCTATGCAAAGTGCAAAGCTATCGAATGTTGAACGCACTGCGAATAATAAGGCGAATAAACTATATGGCGAATGGAGTTCGAGGCGAAACGCTCTTGTCATGGTATATACCACACTTGGTGCATTAATGGTTGAGTTTGATATAGAACTAGGACACTTTTATAGGCAAAAAGTCATAAGTAATGGAGTGTCCGAAATGAAGAAAGAATTATTGATCTTGAAACGCAAGAAAGCAAAAGAGCTACACGATAAAGGTTGGAGTAACCGTAG
>JAPVWK010000228.1 GCA_028572065.1 Candidatus Methanophagales archaeon | reverse complement strand
ATCTCGACAAGGGTCTTTACCGTAGGATCCACACTAATTTCATTATCTGGTATCATATATTGGCTCACTAGGTAAAATAATCGCTTTTAAACTATATAAAAATAGTAGGACTGTCTATCTCTTATCCGAACACGCATGAATTGTGATTATCATTGCAATCGCAGCGGTTGGTGTATTCGGTGCAATCAAGCTACGAAAGTGGCTCATGTTCCGGCGTTACGGTTAAATACGCAGGCATAGGACGTTGTTACGGTAAAAAGCTGAACTAAAGAGTTTATGAAGATGAAGTCAGGCGCAAGTAAGAAAAAAGAGAAGGCCAGAGGACCAACAGCAAAGCCGAGCGTGAAGAAGGCGATGAATGAGCTGAAGGGAATCGAAAAAGCGGAGAAGGTACAAGAGAAGGTCGTGGTGAAGAAGAAGGCGATTACAGAACGTGCAAGGTCAAAAAATGATGAGAAGCTAATAAAACGTGCAGAATCCGAAGAACAAGCAGCAATCGCTGTTTTAGAGCGGATACGTGCCGATAAGAATCGTGCCGAGACCGAACTGAAGAGTATAACTGCCGGTACCGCACCAAAAGAGGCTGAATCGGTTATTGCGGATAGCAGCAGCAGAGCCGATATCACCGAGCCAAAAGTCGAATCAGAGTCCCAGCCCGTATCTACCATATCCCCAGAAGCACAAGAACCGGAAGACGAGGGAGAATACAGAGAAAAGTATCCCGTCATTGAACCTTATGCGTACGTCACGATCACCAAGGACATTCCGCCCTTATACAAAATTTCGGAGGTACAACTCACGAAAGGTGAAGAGGAATTGTTAAGCGAACTGAAAACACGGTTGTATGCGACTATAGATGTGGGTTATTCAGATGTGGAGGACATAGAGAAGTTACTGAAAGAGAAAGTGGATGCGATTGTTGCTGATTTGTCGTTGGGGCAAGCATTGACTTCCGATAGCCTGGATAAGATATTTTATTACATAAAGCGCGATTTCTTGGGTTTCGGAAAGCTTGACCCTCTCCTGAACGATACAATGGCAGAGGACATCTCCGCAGATGGGCCCGGAATTCCTGTGTTCGTATATCATCGTACTTATCACTCGATAGAAACGAACGTCATATTTGAGCGGGAAGAATTAGATTCGCTTATCTATAAAATGGCGCAGCGATCGGGCAGACACATCTCACTGGCTAAGCCGTTGTTGGACGCCGCTCTGCCCAGCCAGGATAGATTACAATTGAGTATTGGATCGGAAGTCACGACAAGAGGGTCAACATTTACGATAAGAAAATTCAAAGAGATTCCTCTTACTGTGATAGACCTTGTAAATTTCGGCACGTTCTCGCTGGAAATGATTGCTTATATCTGGATGGCCGTAGATAATGGCTCCAATATACTTATCGCGGGTGGCACGGCATCTGGGAAAACAACGGTTCTAAACGCTTTTGCCATGTTCATAGCACCAGAGAGTAAAGTAGTAACGGTTGGGTTTGGAATAAAGGTGGGACACTCAGCCAGACCCTACTCATATTAGATTATGTTTAATCATATATAACATTTTTGATTATAAACTCCATTGTTTTGATCTCTTTCAAAGACCCATCATCCAGTTCAATAT
>JAPVWK010000227.1 GCA_028572065.1 Candidatus Methanophagales archaeon | reverse complement strand
GCACTTGCGATTGAAACACCCAAAGGGGTCAGAAACATCGAGAGGACTCCATGTATGGCTGAAGGGATCACCAACCATCCATGGACGTGGAGTGAATTTTTGATGTTTAAGGGTGGGTCATGAAATTTAGGACACCACCGGATTTCGAGCCTACTAATACTTTTGCCAAAAACGTTCTACCAAGCTGAAAGTCCAGATCGTGTATCAACCCGAAAATAGCGAATGCAATTTCGGTGGATTTAGCCTGTGCTTCCTCGGAACCCCGCTCTTCTTTATCTATCGTATCGGCACGCGCAAAGCCCTGCTGCGAGGCACTCGTATTGATAGCTTCCGCGCCCTTTTCCGTTTTTAAAAACGGGTTGCAAACGTCACAAGCGTTACACATCCGATTGTACTCCTCGCCGAAGTAATTCAGGATGAATTTCCTCCTGCATTCCTCGCTATTTACATACTCTACTACTCGGTCTATCTTCTTTAGACCATTATACTCCAATTCCCGGAAGATGTCCTGAATGTCCTCTACATCAATTCCTGTTATACCGTGTTTTATTTCTACCGGTATGCAAATATCCCTTTCTTCTAGTTCTATATTACCCGCTGCACACAAATCGCGAAATAGCCAATTTAGCTTCTGGATTGACAACCCCACTGTAGCACTTAAAGCTTCCAAATCCTGCCAGGTATCTGCTATGAAATAGCCGCTGCTGCGTATCCTTTCAAAGTCTGTTCTGCCATCTAAGTCCGTATCATTCAAATGTATCTTAGCACGCCGGAATATCTTGAACTGCGTTTTTATCACGTCTTTCTCCTCAAGATGGTGCAGCATTAACCTGACCGGTACCTCCTTAATCCCCAAATCGTTCGACAACCGCTTCACATTTACGTAAATCGTACTGCCCTTGCTGTTCATCAAGAACTCAAGTACCGCCGTTGTTTGTTTACGTGATGGCGTGTTATACCTGATTAATTCCCTCAGTTTTAGCTCGTCTCGTTCGGAATAAAGCAATATGCAGTTGGCGATATTGCCGTCCCGTCCTGCACGACCCACCTCTTGATAATAGTCCTCTATAGATTTCGGCAAGTTGAAATGGATTATCGCTCTTATGTCTTCTTTATCTATGCCCATCCCGAAAGCGCCGGTGGCAACTACAATTCTTGTTTTTCCTACCATAAAATCGTTCTGAACATTTTTCCGCGTTTCTTTTTCCATTTGACCGTGGTAAAACGCTGCGTCCAATCCCTTAGCCCTCAAAAATTTAGCTAACTCCTCCGCGGTCTTCGTGAAATTTACATATACGATGACAGACCCTTTTAGCTTATCTAAGATGCCCCGGGCGAATTCCTCTTTTCTTATGTTGCTTTTCAACGCTAAAACAGAAAACAATAGGTTCTTTCTATCAAAGCTGTCGTTAAAGACGTCGCATTTTACGCCCAGTTGAACGGGTATATCAGTTTCAACTGTTGTCGTGGCGGTGGCTGTTAAACCTAAGACCGGAGGATTATTCAGCGCCTTTATCACCTTTTTTAGGTGCAAATAGTCGGGTCTGAAGTTATGACCCCAGATAGAAATGCAATGCACCTCGTCTATCGCGATTAAACAGATATTACAGGACTTCAATAAAGCCATTAATTTATTATCCACGAACGTTTCGGG
>JAPVWK010000226.1 GCA_028572065.1 Candidatus Methanophagales archaeon | reverse complement strand
CTGTTCTGTAACTACAAAATTATCAGTGTCCAGAGCCTCGCACTCCACACCCTTGGCAAGCAAGAACACTTTTACTTTGTCGCCTTCTTGCAATGCGAAATTGCCAAGCCGAAAAGCGTTCCATACGGTTTCCGAATCATCAGAATAAATTACTATTCCTAACTTCATTGTTGCTGCTCCTATATTTATAACTTCACCTAAAAAAAACAAAAAGGGGGCTTTTCCCCCTTCATACGAGTGGATAAAGCTCTTTAAATGCGTCCTCCGCTGCTATTGCTATTGGCTCTGCACTTGGCTCTGGCGATAGCTCTGGCTGACCTGCACACCTTAGCGTTGTCAAATCCAAAGCTGTCCAGCCGGCCCTTATCGCAACCGTAATCACGTCAACATATCTTACGGAACGTTCATCATCCGCGATTATCTGTGCTCCAATGACCCTTTTTGTATTCCTGTCAAATATTAACTTGACGGTGTACGGTTTTCCGCCTTCCATCATCACGTGCTTGCTCTTTGCTTCTTTCTTTGTAACGAGTGCATCAATCCCATCCGCTTTTGCCATCGCTTCTGTTACTCCAACTGATGCAATTGACTTATCGAACACCTTAGCTGCGAAACTGTTCAAGTACCTGGGGAATTTTATTTCGTAGCCCAATGCGTTTTTTGCTGCGATTCGCCCACCTATAACCGCATTTGGTCTTATCTGTCCAAGCATTAATTTCCCAGTGACCAGATGTTCATACTCAATCAGGTCGCCACCGGCATAAATGTCCGGGTCAGAAGTCTGAAGATATTCATTCACCTTCAACCCACGCTCGCCTATTTCAAGCCCAGCATCTTCCGCAAGCTCGGTGTTCGGACGAACACCTACAGATAATATGATCATGTCCGCGTCAATTTTATCTCCTGAAGATAGCTCAACGGCTTCTACTGCCTTTTCGCCAATAATCTTCTCTATTACTTCTCCTGATCTGATAACAACTCCTTTCTCCTCATAATGTTTCTGCAGTTCACTGCTTATATCCGTGTCGAGACCCACCGTCCTGCCGATATATGACCGGACCACCATCGTGACTTTCAGTCCCTTCTCGGTGAGCACTGCTGCCATCTCCAAGCCAGTGGCTCCTGCACCGTAAACAACAACATTTTTTGCTTTCTTCTCGTTTACCCAATCGCGTATGCCGACAGCATCGCGACTTGTACGTAGAGTGAATATACCTTCAAGGTCCACGCCGGGAATCGGCGGAACGATAGCACTGCCACCAGTTGCCATAATGAGTTTATCGTATGGATAAACACCACCGTCGGCTGTTGTAACAGTCTTTCCTTTCCGGTCTATGCTCGTTGCTTTTACATTCACCAGCTTCGTGCCGACTGCAAGGAACATTCCATCATCCTTGGCCGAAGCCTCTACTGTCGCTCTCTCTACGGAGATATAAGGGGTCGCGCATCGCGTCAAGAAATTCTCCTCTTCTCGTATCAACGTTACGTCCAACGAGGGCTCCATTCGCTTTCCCATCATCGCCGCTAATCCACCCATACCTGCGCATCCAACAACCACAAGTTTCTTTATCTTCGCCATTTTTTTTCTCTCTCCTATGCAAATATATGAATATAAATTCAGTCAGGTATTTAAAAGTATTTCGGTATTTTTCTGTCCTTGCCCAAAATAGCAAATACGCG
>JAPVWK010000225.1 GCA_028572065.1 Candidatus Methanophagales archaeon | reverse complement strand
TCAGCAATACCCACATCTACCCTTGTTAGTATTACTTTATCCTTTTTCATTAGTTGTTACATTGTAACAGGTGATATATAAGCTTTTTACTATCAAATTCGACAAAAATATCCCCCTGGAAACTACATTGGTTTTTGGAGTTAAGCAGGACCCATAGTAATGCTTTCTCGTGGGAATCTGTTATCGTGGACCTACAGCTACTACACTTGCACTATCCCCTGATTTTAGCATTTAACTAACTGTAATAGCAATAAAATTGATTAATGACGCTGATTGACACAGAAGAGATTAAATCCGTGTGAATCCGCGTCCTACATAGATAAAAGTTATACTACATACAAAAAATAAAAAAAAGGAAAGGGTTATCGCAGCTATTCACCGCTTTAGTGATGAAAGCCCCTTTTTACTTCTTCTCGTATATCTCTGTCTTCTCCGGGAATATTCCAGGTCTGTCGTCGGTCATAAAGTAGACATAGCTAATAACGTGCACGTAATATTCAAGATACCCCTTAATGAAGTTGCTCAAACCCTCGCTCCTTCGTCCAAGTATCAATATCACGAACCACAGGACAATCATGCATATCCCTGCGATAAAGCCATACACCATCAGCACCAGCCCTATAACGAACGCATACACAATTCTTATGAAAAGTTCCAGCCGCTTTGCATCATGCTCGTAGACAAACAACTGCTTCATCCCTTCCGTTTTTTCTTCTGCCATAATCAATCACCCCTGTTTGCTTTTTACATCCCACGGCTATTTTTTGCCGTGCTATTCAAGGCAATGTTTGGGTAGTATAAAAAGCTTTCGGTCACCGAAACTTCAGTTCTCACCGCCACAACCTACTTATAGTCACTGGTCAATCTCTATTCTCAGAGGTAGAAAACATGAAATATAAAATAACAGGCGATAACCTGCAAGTGGTAACGTTAGAATTAAGCTCAGGCGAGCGGGTCTATGGAGAAGCGGGCGCGATGGTGTACATGAGCCCAAATATGACTATGGAAGCGAAGATGAGGGGCGGCTTGCGCAAGGCGATAGGTCGTAAATTCGCAGGCGAGACGATGTTTTTAACTGAATTCTGTCCGACAGGTGGCGAGGGTCTTGTGGCTTTTGGTGGTAACGCACCGGGCACGATCAAAGAGATAGATATTGCACCGGGCAAAGAATTCATAGCACAGAAAGACGCTTTCCTCTGCGCTGAAGATAGTATAGAGCTAAGTGTCGCGTTCCAGAAAAAGTTGGGTGCGACTTTCTTTGGTGGCGAAGGCTTCATTCTGGAGCGGCTTGCCGGTACAGGCTCCGTGTTTATTCATGCCTGTGGCGATTTCATTGAGTTCGACCTGCAGCAGGGACAATCAATGAAAGTAGATACTGGCAGTGTAGTTGGCTGGGATGGCACAGTAGGATATGACATCCAGAAAGTACCGGGGATAAAGACAATGTTCTTCGGCGGCGAAGGTCTCTTTATGACCACGTTAACCGGGCCGGGGAAGATAATAATACAATCAATGACACTGCACAATTTAGCAGCCGCCTTAGCACCGTTCTTACCACAGGGAGGGGAATCTTCGGGTACTGCTAGTGTTGTTGGTGGCCTGCTGGATGGCGCGTTAAGAAGCAGATGAGAAACGCAGTTACCGCCGTTGCTATTTTCTTAGCCATTGTAGCAGTAATTGTAGGGGTACTCTATTATTTCGATGTGCTCGCACAGATCGTGCTGCTCGTGGGACTCGG
>JAPVWK010000224.1 GCA_028572065.1 Candidatus Methanophagales archaeon | reverse complement strand
TCACTTCAGATTATGTGCTTGATGAAGTGATAACTGCCCTATTCAGAAATGTTGTTTTTGGCAGCGCAGTTCAATTTGTTGAGTCTATATTCGCAACATTAAAGGCCAACCAAATAAAGTTAGAATGGATATTTATAAGGTGTTTACAGGGGATGGTCATTTTGAGACGGTTAATTTAGGGTTTGTAATCCTATCAAAATAAGGATGAGGGAAAAAAAGATGAACAACAAAACCGTTTGCGTAGTCGGCTTAGGCTACGTAGGCTTACCGTTAGCAAATGCTTTTTCAAAGCACGTGAAGACGATAGGGTTTGATATAGACCGAGCTAAGATACAAGAACTCAATGAAAACAACAATGCTAACCTTATTTGCTCATCCGACCCTTCTTCGATTGAACAAGCAGATATTGTGATTATAGCGGTTCCTACACCCGTAACAAAGTCGAAAGAGCCGGATCTATTTTATGTGAAGTCTGCCGCAGAACTAGTAGGCAAGAATCTAAAGAAAGGTGCTATCGTGGTCTTAGAATCTACCGTGTATCCAGGCGTTACCGACGAGTTTATTGCGCCTATTTTAGAGCGGGAATCCGGCTTAAAATGTGGCGTGGACTTCAAGATCGGGTATTCACCGGAAAGGATAAATCCCGGCGATGAAGCACATGCTTTAGATAAGATAACGAAAATAGTCGCAGGTCTGGATGAAGCGACAACCGAAACTTTAGCGGATCTTTACGGCTTGATCACCACGGTTTACAAAGCGAAAGACATAAAAACCGCGGAAGCTGCTAAGGTTATTGAGAACATTCAGCGGGATTTGAATATTGCGTTGATGAACGAACTTACGCTTATATTTCATAAAGTGGGGCTGGACACGAACTCGGTTTTGGAAGCCGCGGGCACAAAATGGAACTTCCAGCCATATAAGCCGGGTTTGGTTGGTGGACACTGCATTCCTGTTGACCCCTACTATCTGGTTTATAAGGCAAAGGAACTCGGTTATCATCCTCAAGTTATACTGGCGGGACGGGCGATAAACGACTATATGCCGAAGCACGTTGCTGAGATGGCGATAAAAGGTTTGAATGAAGTTGGTAAAGTGATTAAACATTCAAAAATATTGATTCTGGGTTTGACGTATAAGGAGAATGTGCCGGATACTAGGGAATCGCCGGTGAGAGAGATGGTGAAGGAGCTAAAAGAGTTTGGAGTTGATGTCTATGGGTATGATCCTCTGCTCAACACAGAGGAACTAGAGGGTTTTGGCGTGAATGCTTTGGATTTTTCTTTTAGCACAGGTTTTCTTTTTTCTAAAAAGAAAAAGTGTAAAGTGGATTGTGTGATTATAGCCGTAGCTCATAACGAGTTCAAAAAAATGGAGTTGGGTGATTTAGCGCGGTGGATGAATGATAAACCGGTGCTGATTGACGTAAAAGGTATGTTTAATGAAACTGATGTGAAAGATTTTTATTACAGGAAACTGTAAACAGAATTTAGAACGGTATAGAAAATGGACTATACAATATTGATTTATCATGCGGAAGAAGGGGGTTTTTGGGCTGAAGTCCCTACCCTGCCCGGTTGCTATTCTCAGGGGGAGACGATTGAAGAGACGATGGGGGAACATAAAGGAGGCAATTGAAACGCATCTTTTGGCTTTAACAGATGAGAAGAAAGAAGTGGGAGACGAATCGAAGTGATTGACATTCAGAGCATACGAGTGAAGGTGAGAAAGGGAAAATACAGGATTTCCTTCACCCATACAGAAAAGATAAGGGAAAGGAAGATAGAGCTCGAAGAAATTGAAGAGGCAATATTAATTGGAGCGATTATCGAAGCGTATCCAGACGATCCCATAGGTCCAAGTTGCCTCATTCTAGGATTTAGCCGTCTAAGTAGACCATTGC
>JAPVWK010000223.1 GCA_028572065.1 Candidatus Methanophagales archaeon | reverse complement strand
TGTACTTTTCTACCGCATCGTTACCGTCTTTAGATGTCCCAATGACCCCATAATTTAGCTTCTCTAGCGCTGCTGTTAGCATAATGCACATAAACGTAGATGCGTCAGCAATCAGCACCTTCAGCTTTTCCCCCTCATCTCACTCTGTGCCGCTATCCATACCCATATTAGTAAGTAATGGATAATTGTAAAGGTATTCTTTATAAATGCTTCTTGTGCTTATCTAGGCTTCGGTGTACGATTCCAGTTTATCACGCCATCCGATGTCGTTTCTGTGGCTCGGGGATGGTGTTAAAATCATACTATCTATCCCGTTGCTAAAACTCCAACAGGAAGTTAACCGCAAAACGGTACCTTGCAGCCAATAGGGTTGATAGCAGGTTGCGATGAACTAGGGGATGAGCTATGCTTGACAACTGAGTTACTAAAAGAACACAAAAAAACCGTAAGATTTAAGAACATTAATTCCGTATCCCTTGTGTATGGCAAAGATTGTGAAGAGCATAGAGGAGATAAATGCGAAGATCCGGGATGGCAGCGTTTGTGTAGTAACTGCGGACAGAATGAGCGATCTAGTAGGGGAACTGGGTGCGGCAGGCGCGGCGAAGGAAGTAGATGTAGTCACTACCGGGACTTTTGGGCCCATGTGCTCCTCCGGCGTGTTCCTCAATTTCGGCCATGCAGACCCGCCGATAAAGATGCAAAAAGTTTGGCTCAACGATGTAGAGGCATATTCCGGGATTGCTGCAGTTGATGCGTATTTGGGCGCCGCGCAATTATCAGAGGCTAAAGGCGAGGAATATGGTGGAGGACACGTAATAGAGGATTTAGTGTCTGGTAAGCCGATAGATATGAGAGCTACCAGCTATACCACTGATTGTTATCCCCGTAAAGAGATAGATACAACAATCACGCTCGATGATTTGAATCAGGCGATTATGCTAAATCCAAGGAATTCGTATCAGAGGTATGCTGCAGCGGTAAATTCAACAGAAAGGACGTTATACACATATATGGGCACGTTACTGCCGAATTACCGTAATGTGAATTATTCGGGTGCCGGCGCACTATCACCCCTTACAAATGATTCCGATTTCGAGACCATAGGACCTGGCACGAGGATATTCCTTTGCGGTTCGCAGGGGTATGTAGTAGGGATGGGGACACAGCACGACCCGGGTAACGGATTTGGTACATTGATGGTCTCGGGCAACATGAAGGATATGAGTGCAGAGTATCTCAAAGGTGCCCGTTTCTATGGCTACGGTGTGTCGCTGTATGTCGGCATTGGAATACCGATACCTGTACTGAACGAAGGAATAGCGAAGAAGACTGCGATACGCGACACCGAAATCGTTACGGAAGTGCTCGATTATGGTGTTTGCAGACGTGACCGTCCGGTATCAAGAAAAGTAACATACGAAGAGTTAAAGTCCGGTATGATTGATATAGGCGGTAAAGAAGTACCAAGTTCGCCTCTTTCCAGTTTTTTCATGGCGAATAAAGTGGCGCAGGAGTTGAAGACAAGAGTAGAAAAGGCAGAATTTTTATTGTCGCTACCGGTAGAGCGATTGCCAACAGATACCACATGCAAACCGATGAAACAGACGAGTGAGCTACCACTGGTGAAAGATGTAATGACAAGAGACGTAAAGCCGATAAGTGAAGGGGCGAGTATAGCAGATACGGCGAAATTGATGATGGAGACACAAACTACGCATATCCCTGTTGTGTCTGCGGACGAGAAACTAGTGGGAATCGTAACAGCTTGGGATATATCCACCGCGGTAGCGAAACGACACGAGGAATTATCGGAAATAATGACACGGAAAGTGATGACGTCAGATTTAGACGAACCTCTTGAACTGGTGATAAGGAAGTTGGATAAGTATAACATCTCGGCATTACCCGTCATAGACCGAGATAGAAAGGTTATCGGGATTGTGACAAG
>JAPVWK010000222.1 GCA_028572065.1 Candidatus Methanophagales archaeon | reverse complement strand
TGGAAATAAGAAGTTACTTAAGTTGGGTTATGATTGTGGTATCGGAGCTAAGAATTCACAGGGGTTCGGGATGCTGGAGGTGCTAAAAGATGGCAGAGGATAATAACAGTTGTGGTTATGTGTATGTACGTTACGTATAAATACATAAGAAGCGAGACACAAAGATAGCATGCAAAAATTGTTCTCAGTTACTGATAAACATTTATATGAAACTGTCTTAGTTATTAAGTTACTATGGAAACACAGCGGATAAAAGCGTACATAGAAGATTGGTATAGGAAGGAATTACCTTTTTTAGTACCAAGAGAACTTAAAACGGCTCAAATACAGGGCAAAGTTATATCTATCGTTGGTCCGAGGCGAGCGGGAAAGACATATTATTTCTTCCAGTTAATGGAACCCGTGAAAGACGTTTCGTTGTATTTAGATTTTGAAGACTCGAGTTTATTGACGGTGAAATTCGATGAAGTGCTGGAAATTGTGAATTTATTTGCGGAAATTACGGGCAAAGAACCGGAAAATATATTTCTTGATGAAATACAGAACATGGATAAATGGGAAACTGCGGTGAGAACGCTGCTTGATAGAACTCCGTACAACATTTTTGTTACCGGCTCGTCGTCTAAGTTACTGAGCCGAGAAATAGCAACACAATTGAGAGGAAGATCGCTTACATACATTCTTTTACCATTCTCATTTAGCGAGTTTTTAAAGGCAAAGAAAATCGAACTGAAAAACGTTTTTACGCAGATAGAGAAGGCGACGATAAAAAAGTGGTTGCGAGAATACTTAGAACTCGGTGGGTTTCCCGAGATTGTGCTTAAGGAAGAGCGGGAAAAAATATTGAAGGAGTATTTTGATACGATATTTTTCAGAGATTTCGTTGAAAGGCACGAGTTAAAGAGTTTTGAGGTAGCGCGATTTATCTTCTCGTTTGTGTTTCAGAATTTTTCAGCGGAGATAAGTGTAAATAAAATAGTGAACTTTTTGAAATCAGAAGGGAAGAAGTTCGGAAAGAATACGGTTTATAGTTACATAGATAAGCTTCAAGATACGCAGGCCGTGTTTTTTGTAAAGCGGATTTCCGGGACTGTATATGTAAAAGAGTCATGGCCAAGAAAGGTATATGTTTGTGATACCGGTATTTCGACACTATTCCGATTTTCTGACGATACCGGTAGGTTGATGGAGAATGCGGTCTTCTTAGAACTAAAAAGGATGCAGAATGAACGACCAATGTTGGATATTTATTACTACCGCGATTATCAGCAACGTGAAGTAGATTTCGTGTTAAAAGAAGGTTTGGCTGTTAAACAGCTAATTCAAGTAACTTATGCCGCGGATAGAGCCGAAATAGGGAAACACGAAGTGGATGCGTTGTTGAAAGTTTCAAGCGCGTTCGAGTGCAAAAATCTAGTCATGATAACCTGGGATTATGAGGCGGAATTGAATGTTGAGGACAGGACTATAATGTGCATCCCGTTGTGGATGTGGCTTATTAGAGACCACCGCTCGATGTAACAGTTTTTAGGGTTATCCAGGGGTGAAGGTTAATATGGGGTGAAGATGTAGAAGTGTACAGAGATGAGAATTCATGATGCGGGGTGGTGGGATGATAGAAGAGATGGATAGGATGGTAGAGGATTTAAAGAAGTATCCGGAAGTAATGGTTATAATTTTATTTGGTTCTTATGCAAGAGGAAAAACGAAACCAATTTCTGATATAGATATTGCAGTGATGTTCAAAGATGCAAATTTAGAAGCGGAAATCACCAGTTTTTCATCGCATATTTTAGATGTCGTGCCTTTTTCGAGGCTACCTTTATATATCCAGTTCGAGGTCATCAAATACGGTAAAATCCTGTTTATGCGGGATGAAGAATATTTCTTAGATGTGAAGAGAGATGTATTAAGGGAATATTTGGAGATGTCTTATTTATATGAAAGGATGAGCAGGAGGATACTGGCATGATTAGGTTGGCAACCATTATATCAAGGATAGAACGACATAAGGAGAAGGCAGAAGAACTCGTTGAACAGGATAT
>JAPVWK010000221.1 GCA_028572065.1 Candidatus Methanophagales archaeon | reverse complement strand
TTCTGGAACGGGACTCATAACAAGAGAGACGGTCCCTTTTGAAGTTGTGCCGAATTTCCGGGGCTCAGCGGACAATAAACCGTTTTATTCCGCAGTCATAATCCACGAAGGAATTATTAAAGAGTATGAGGTGTTAGCGCGGGATACCGGCGGTTCTATCAAGTCGGGTATACATTATGAGCCTGTGGTGTATCCCGAAGAGCTGCGATTGATACATCCTGCGGAGTTTGCTCGTGTGGGCATAGAAGTGAAGGAGTGGGAACTGCGTAACTACAAACATTTTTTTATGCGCTTTATCGCATCTAAACGCTACGAAAGCTTTGATATGCAAGTAAAGCGAGAAACAGGTGGTGGAGCAGCGTTTACTACCATAAAAATAAACATTACCGAGTCCGAGTTAAAGGCGAAGAAAGTACCCTGTTTAGAGTATCTGAAGCGGCTGGAGGTAATCGAAGACCTGGATTTGGAAGAGGAAGTGAAGCGAGAAATAGGCGCGGTCTAAAAATCAGGATTGAATTTAACTATTCATACAACAAAGGATTTATTTATGATAATTGCGGAAATTAGTGTCGTGCCAATAGGAACAAAAACGCCAGGTGTGAGTAAATACGTGGCAGAAGCAGTAGCAGTGCTGAACGAATTGGGCTTGAAACCCGAACTTACCGCGATGGGCACGGTATTTGAAGCCAAAGATATGTCATCAGTGTTGAAAGCATTTGCAGCAGTGCATGAATCGGTATTTAAACAGGGCGCGGAACGGGTCGTTACAACGTTGAGGATAGACGAACGAAGGGATAAAGAAGGCACTTTAAAGCAGAAGATAGAGTCGGTAACTTCGAGTTCGCGTTAATCGTAAATCGAACCACGGGAATCAGAAGAAAACTGGCTGAATTTGTGGTTGGTACGACATCCGTTATTTATGTGAATAACTGCGTTTCATGGCTATTAAAACGATATTACAGCCAACGCCCAGGACGTTCGTGACTATAACCGGGATAGAACCGATATGAAAGCCGTATAAAATCCACATGAACATACCGGAACCCATGAACGACATTAAGTGATACGAAAGGTCATCAAGTTTCTTGGCTCTGTAACCTTTCAGCATCTGCGGGATAAAACTGGTTATGCACATGAAACCGGCGATTAAACCGAATAATGTCCAGAACATAGTTAAATAGTTTGGCGGGTTATATCTAAAAAGGTTTCCAGAATACGCAGAATGTCATCTTAACAAATTACGAATCCTTTTTTATCCTAACTGCTTCACATACACATCTTCATAAATGGGGCCTTTCGGCGTGAGCGTGCTCTTCTTCAGTTTTAGCTCGGCCACCGGCATCGTCCCTAGTTCTACATCCCGGAGATTCGCTATCCTATCCAGAATCGGTGTTAGTTCGGCATGCGACACGGCACGCGAAAACTGCTTCACACGGCTGATTGTTACGTGTGCACTGAACTTCTTTTCACGTGGAAAGCCCAGATCAATCAGTCTTGAGTCCACATCGTCCTGTAACGCCATCAACTCTTCCACGCCCTTGGCCATTCCGACCCATACAACTCTTATGGTTCTTACTTTTTCGGGTGACGCTTTCGGGAAGAAGCCTACACCTTGTAACGCTATTTCAAACGCCTTCAGGTTTATTCCGGATAAAGCTCGTTTTATTTCTGATACATTCGCCTCTGGGACTTCGCCTAAGAATTTCACCGTTTGATGCGCCTGCCACGGGTTCACGAATTTTAATTTTAGTCTGCGCGGGTCTATCTCCAGATTCATGAATTGTTTCTGCAGTTCCTTTATTTTCGTCCTTATTTCATCGGATAGGTCCACTGCGATAAACGTTCTCATGAAGAAATCTTTGTGCTTCGATAATATCAATATTTCTTGCTGTATGTAAAGTATAACTTCTACCTATTTAGGACGCAGATCACACGGATTTACGCAGATTTACGCAGAAAATCAAATGCCTTACGTTTATTATAAACTCGATAGAAGATTCTTATAAACTCCGCCGTCAATTCCGTATATTTAAAATCCTGATTATCTGCGT
>JAPVWK010000220.1 GCA_028572065.1 Candidatus Methanophagales archaeon | reverse complement strand
CTCTCCACCCCGGCAAGAACGTAATTCCACGTATCTTGGGTCACCACTGGGCAGTGCTTCGTCTGGTGCTGCAGCCGCAAAAGCTTCGGGAATAGAAACGGCGAGTTTTAAGTTGTTCATTTTTTGCTCAGTTCTTTATTGGCCATAATACTAATTAAAGTTTATGCCTTTTAAAAAGTGCAAAAGTGTACATAGCTAATTTATTGAAGAAACTATCTGACAAGAAGTCAGAGACTTTAGTTCTGTCTTCTATTCTCTGATTTCGGATGCTGTATCTACCCCGTATTATCCCGTGTATAGCTATCAACAAATTCATTCAGCGCTGTTTCAATCTCATCCAGCGCTATTTGTCCCGAAGACTTTAGCTCCACACGCTCTTTTATGCGGTACATCTGATAATCTGCCTTCAACCGTTTATAGCCACCGCCCGTGATATTCAGCAATATTTTGTCCGTTTTTTCCACGAAACGTTCATCTACCGCTTTAATCAATGCAGCAACCGAAACAGAAGCAGCAGGGTCTAAATCTATCCCTTCTTCGGATTCAAACAACTTCTCGGCTTCTTTGCATTCTTCATTTGTTATACCGTATACGTGCCCATTTGTACTCATAAGCATATCATACACTCCACCTTTGATAGAATACGGCGGATTCCGTGTAGAAAGTACATCAGCATACATTGCCTTAATCGCCTCTTCTGCATTTTTCATGTCGGTATCCGCGATTATCTCGGATCGGCCGTCTTGCCATGCACTGAGTATTGGAGCAAACGGTAGATTCTGAGCAATAACAATCCGGGGCATATTTTGACCGTATCTACCGTCTTCAATCAGCCGGGTAAACGCTTCCCATGCGGCAATCGCACCCGTACCGCTGCCAACTGCTTGAAAGTAGTGATCCGGCAATTCGTGCATAAAAAATGCCGCTTCCAATTCTACCACGCCCATACCATCCCGTCTCGCGACATTCTTTACGCCGCCTTCCGCGATTAAACCTTTTTGCTTCACTAACTTCTGGCTTAGCGCAATTGCATCGGAATAATCGCCGTCCACAGAGATTAAGAATACGCTGTTGTGTTTTTCAGGTTCTGTGGTTGTCCACATGCGGTGAACACTACTCTTCGGCACAACCGCCACCACCGGCATGCCGGTTCTGGTAGATACCTCTGCGAATGCTCTTGACGTGTTACCAGCAGAAGGCACGACCAAGATCTTATCACACGTTTCTTTTAGCCGCTGACAGGTGGGTGCCGCTTCTAACTCCTTGAACGTGCAGGTTTTCATCTGTACTGATCTCTCAGGCCAATAACCACTGAACCCGATATACAATTTATTCAACCCCAGCACTTTTCCTAACTGCTCGCTTTTGTACGTGATGGGACCTGCGGTTTGCGGTAACGCATCCGCCACCGGTAGCCAATCGATATACTTGAATATCCCAGTTTCCGGGAGCTGCCGTATTTGCTTTCTTTTATATACCGTTCGTAGCAGTGAGTCGTGTCCGTGGGGGCATATGTTCGTGTATCTGTCCGTGATGGTACTTCCGCATTCTAAACATTCCAGATGATAATCTGCTGTTTTCATTGTTGTACATATGGGCCATTGCCATATCGCTATGTATGTTATTGTCCCTTATCACTTAAATATTCTAGTTATGCTACTGTTCAAACGGAAAACTACGATTTATTTGAATCAAGCTATATTATTATTTATCTGTAACTTTAACCTACTTTCGTAATAGGTTCTTCAGATAGTTTGTGTTCTAGTTGTTTTTGTTTGTGTGTGTACAGATAGTTTTTTGATGTTACGCGGTGGACCCACAATTGGGTTTTGAGCGTTTAAAAATTGTTTTTTTAGAGTTCATTCTTTTGTGGGACTGTCTCTTGTTGGTAAAGCTTATATGCTACAAAAACGAAATACTGAGTATGCAGCTTACATACACGGACCTGCACACGAATTTCCGGAAAGGCTTGAGGAACGGTAACTGGCGCAAACTACGTAGATTAGAGAAAGCTTTGTTCCAGGCTTCGCTTTGGTATTCTCGGAGGCAGG
>JAPVWK010000219.1 GCA_028572065.1 Candidatus Methanophagales archaeon | reverse complement strand
GTACTACAAATCAGTAAATGAAAAGACGCTGGATGAGATTTACGCTAATATCGGTGAGCATATCGAACGGGAATGGGAAGATACGAGCATAAAGGATTGGTTCTTCGTTGCTGCGTTTATAGTGCTGTTAGTGAATGTCTATGTGATTTATGGTAAGTACCGGGTGGTTGTGTGATAGATGTTTTATAAAGGCATAAACACAGAATTTGTATTATAACACGAGGATAAAAATGACAGAAATAAAGAACTTGTTGGCGCAATTATCAGAGGCACATGGTGTTTCAGGCTACGAAGGTGCGATAGGGAGATTAGTAGAAACCGAGCTAAAACCGTATGTGGACGAAATAAAGACGGACCGCTTAGGGAATTTGATAGCCACGAAGAGAGGCAAAAAACCGTCTGTTATGATAGCGGCGCATCTTGATGAGATAGGGCTAATGGTAAAGTATATAGAAAAAGAAGGTTTTTTGCGATTCTCAACCATCGGTGGCTGGTTTGATCAGACGTTGCTCAATCAAAGAGTGGTTCTGCATACAGACAGCGGTGCCGTGACCGGCGTTATAGGATCGAAACCACCACACCGGATGAAGAAGGAGGAGCGGGAGAAGCCGATAAAAGCTGAAGATATGTTCATAGATGTAGGTGCAAGCAGTAAGGAAGAAGTGGAGCAACTGGGCATCGCTATTGGAACTACAGTCACCATAGACGGGCATTTCGCTACACTCAAGAACGAACGAGTGACCTGCAAAGCTTTTGACAACCGTGCCGGTGTTGTAATAATGATAGAAGCACTAAAACGAACAAATACCGAATTCGAGGTATATGCCGTCGGTACAGTGCAAGAGGAAGTTGGGTTAAAGGGGGCACGAACGGCGGCATTTGAGCTTAAACCGGATGTGGCTATCGCCATTGATACAGACATCGCGGGTGGACATCCGGGTCTAGAAAAGAAAGACGCCACGGTCGAGTTAGACAAAGGGCCTGCGATTACCGTCTCAGATGCTTCGGGTCGTGGTATAATCACACCACCTTCTGTGCTGAAATGGCTTAAGGATACGGCAGCTCGTTACAAAATTGATTACCAGCTCAGTGTGTCCGAAGGCGGCATGACCGATGCAGCTATAATTCATCTTACAAGAAGCGGCGTACCCACGGGAGTTATTGGTGTACCCACAAGGTATATCCACTCGCCGGTGGAGTTGTTAAGCTTAAAAGACATAGATACAAGCGCAGAACTTCTTGCACGAGCGATTGAACAAGTAGGTGATTATTTCAAGATAAAATAGTAATCGGACGCAGATGATCGCAGATTATTAGGATTGAAAACATAAAAAGTGGGCGAAAGTTATAAGTCATATACAATTAAAAACAGAAATAAAAGAAAAGGGAAAAAGAACGCATTCATTCACTGCTTCCAGAGAGTGTGCGAACTTTTTAACCAGTCCAGTGGTTCACTATAAAGACCAGGTCCGAATAACCGACAGTTCCGCTTCCGCCTACGTTATATACCGTGCCGGATTCGCCCCAGTGGTCTATAACACCTACTAAATCCCTATAGTCCACTTTACCATCGCCGTTAACATCTCCCGGCAAAGCGATCACTTCCACAGTAAGACCGTCCACACTATCTGCAGCTCCGTTTATTATTGACGAAACATTTATGGTGTAATTCCCTTTCTTTGTGGCCGTGAAATCCAATTCAGCAAAAGTAGGATGCCCAACACAGCCATCGCTCTTCGCAAATATTATGTCCACCCAGCCAGTCGTAGCATCTCCACCAGTCTGATCTTTGACCAAATCAAAGCGTCTTCCCGGATCTGCTCTTACAGCATCGAATGTTAGGTCTTTGGGATAGGTTATGTTTACATGAGCCGCTTCCACCAAACTCGAATCTGCCTCAACCGTAACGGTAAATGCAGATTCATTAGCTACCTTGCTTGGACCCGATACACTCGTAGTGGCACTTGCGTAAGGCATCGAAGCTATTAGCAGAACTAATCCAATCGCTATCAGCAGTTCTTTCTTCATTTTTTTGTATCACCCCCTAACTTTTACAGATTAAAAACACATGTTATTTACATATGTTGATTACATATTAATG
>JAPVWK010000218.1 GCA_028572065.1 Candidatus Methanophagales archaeon | reverse complement strand
TTTCACTCGTTTGCAAATACAATCCTCAGAAAATACGCGGGTCTTATTGGATTCAACACGAATTTCACGATTCTCGACAATAGCGATGCCGAAGATGCCATCAATGTAATTAGAACGCAGCTCGGGTTTCACAAAAAAGAGCAAAGATTTCCCAAAAAAGCTACCATCCGAAAAGTTATAAGCAAATCAATAAATAAAAGTTGCACGATTGAACTTGTTGTAAAAGAAGATTATCCACAATTCATAGTTAATTTAAGCGACCTCCAAAAGATAAATGAACGTTATAAACAATATAAAAAAGCTAAATCCATTATGGATTATGACGACCTGCTAGTTTATCTAAAACAACTTTTAGAGGAAAATAACGTGGTGAGAACGAGATTATCAAATTTTTACAAATATATATTGATTGACGAGTACCAGGATACAAACAAATTACAGGCACGTATAGCCTGTTTACTCGCTTCAGAACATCAAAACATCATGGTAGTGGGCGACGATTCACAAAGTATTTATGCCTTTCGGGGTGCGAACTTCAAAAATATCATGGAGTTCCCAAAGATATTTCCGGATACGAAGATAATCACCCTTGAAGAGAACTATCGAAGTACGCAACCGGTCCTTGATTTGACGAATGAAATTATCAGGTATGCAAATGAAAAATACCCTAAAAAACTGTTTACGAAAAGGGAAGGCACACAAAAACCGGTCTTTATTGAGGCGGCGAACGATAATTATCAGTCGCAATTTATAGTTCAACGAGTATTGGAGCTGAGAGAGGAGGAAATACCACTGAATGACATTGCCGTCCTGTTTCGGGCAGGATGGCTTTCTAATGATTTAGAGATTGAATTGAAAAACCATAATATCCCTTTCGTGAAACATGGTGGCTTTAAATTTATTGAAGCCGCACATGTTAAGGACGTAATAGCACATTTAAGAGTAGTTTTCAATCCGTTAGATGCTGTTAGCTGGCATCGGATTTTATTGTTGATCGAAGGGATTGGTACCAAAACGGCGAATGATATAATTACCGAAATTGTTGACAAAGATAAGGGGCTGGTATTTTTTAAAGTAAATAGATTTTCAAGTAGAAAGTACGGTGGGAATTTGAATAGATTGGGTTCTACAATTGAAGAGCTCACATCTGAAGAGATTACACCTGCCGAACAGATAGTCATTCTACTTGAATACTATAAACCGCTATTCGAGAATAAATACGATGATTTTAATAAGAGACAAAAGGATTTAGAGTCCTTAGTTAGAATCGCGGAACGATATAATGATTTAGAGCATTTTCTAGTTGATACTATCTTAGAGCCATTAGAGGCCAGTCAAGTTGATGTAGAAGTTACAGACAAAGAGGATGAGAAATTGGTTTTATCCACTATTCATTCCGCAAAAGGACTTGAATGGCATACCGTATTCATAATCTTTCTTGTTGATGGTTATCTGCCGTCTGCTTATTCTTTGGACAGCGAGGAAGATGTAGAAGAGGAGCGGCGGCTATTATATGTAGCAGCAACCAGGGCTAAAGAAAACTTGTATCTTCTAAAACCAGAGCTTGAATACTCGGGTCGGAACTATTTTGAACATTCGTATTTAGGTTTTTCCGAGGTTTCAAGGTTTTTGAATGAAGGTGATATTTTAGAAAAATATGTGGAACGCTGGAATTTAATTGATGAACAAGAGTAAAATGCAGGTGTAATCGTGTATCTGGATGAAATCGTGGGTGCGTGAAAAGATACTACCGTTGTTATTCATCCTTTAGCTGACCTTAGTAGATATTTGCTGGTTCTGAAATTAGGTAAGATGTTTTATGCTGGGTTACATAGAGGAAATACTTAAGAATTATTTTGATGTGTGAGTTTTGGGGGATTCGGGATTATGTGTTAAGCCAGACAAAAGAAGCGACGAAAATCTACGAGTATAGAGCATGTGCAGATGGGGTAGTTGCATAATTCGTGGACCTACAAAGAAGATGAAATACGCATTCAACTGCGTAAAATCCACACTATACTGTTACTTACAACCTACCATGCCGTAAAATCGAGAACAAAAGATAAAAAGCCATTAAACCCGCACTGAGGAAACCGACGATGCCAATAACCGGG
>JAPVWK010000217.1 GCA_028572065.1 Candidatus Methanophagales archaeon | reverse complement strand
TCTTAGCTTCGGCACCCATTTCCGCAAATGTCGTCTCTTCGTATTCAAATATAGGGTCAAAGCCAAATCCGCCTTCGCCCCTCATAGCATCCGCTATTTTCCCTTCGACCGTGCCGACAAAAAGAATCGGACTCTTTTCGGGTGTGTCACAGAATGCAACGACAGTTTTAAAAGTTACTCTGCGCTCCGCGCCTTTTTTGCCCGCCATCAACTTTAATATCCCGTCATTGCCGATACTCTTGGAGACAAAAGCGGAGTACGGTCCGGGAAAACCTTTTAACGCATGAATAAACATTCCTGAGTCTTCTATGAAGAAAGGTTTTTTTATCGCCCTATTTTCTCTTATATAATTCGCACTTTCTCGCGCTACTTCTTCGGTCTCATCATACTGTCGTTCGGGATAGTCGTAGTCGAGATGCTCAATAGTTAGGTCCTTCGCCTCTGCCTTCACCAAGTCCCTTATCTCTTTTACCTTGTGCGTGTTCGTGGTGATGAAAAGTAGCTCTTTTCGCACTCGCTTTTACTCCGATTCTATTCTCGGCGCCAGTAAATAGCTTACTTTTACTTTGCCTTCCGCAAGCGCAAAATCCATTTGCAATGGGTAATTCTTACCCAGGTTGAGCGTTATATTCTCGACGTGGCTTATGCCCTTACTCATTGACGATATGTATTCTAGCGAGTATAAAGAAGATACCGTTTCCGGCGTAAGATCTATTAATTGTTCTTTACCCAGCCCTAACCGTAACTTATCCATCTCGCCTTCCGCCTCCATATAGAACTCCTCGCCATCCACCCCGAGCACTATGTTTTCGCCTATCTTCTCCGCAGCCCGTATTGTCCTTCTGAACTCCTCGGTCTCTATGATTACTTTCGCGGGGAACTCAAGTTCCGGCACCTTTGGCTCCTTTCTCAGCGAAGAGGGGTCAAGCAATGAGAGTGTGTAGTCGAGACTGCCCATCCTTGTGTATAATTTCTGTGCATTCTCGTCCAATTTCAGCTCCACGTCTTCTCGACCGCCGATTCCTAAGATACCAATCAATTTCATGAAATCCATACCTATTTCGATTTCTGTATCACCTTCGGACTCAACAGAGAACTGAAAGTCATCGAATGCGTCTCGCTGCAACACAAATGAGATCATAGCCACATTCGCAGGATCTACCGCTCTTAGTTTTAAACCTTCTTCCGTTATTCTTAACTTGCCTTCATCCACTATTGCTGTAATCGTCTCCACGCATGCCCTCAATGTGCTTGCATCTATTTTAGCCTCAAACATTTTCCTTTATTCCTCCTTGTCTATCTATCACATAATCTATGTCATTATGCAATGTTAAACACTAAAGTAGGATATATGAATATTTAAACTATTTGACGCAAGAGTAACAGAAGTATTCAACTTTTCCGTGCCATATCCAGCAGATATTTAACCATGCACGCATGTTCAATCGAGCTGAGGATTACAAAAGCTTCATCCACCGTTGCGCCACGTGCAAATGTGCCATGCCCCCGCGCGATTGTCCCTTTGTGGTCACGAAGCGCACTGGCGGCATTCCTTGCCAACTCTTCCGAACCGATTCCGCCAGTCACCACGGGTATTTCATGCAAGAAATATATGCTTTCGGAATCTTCCGGCACTATCTGACTCTCGTGCAACAGTGACTCTACGACCGCATACTTCGAATGCCCATGCAAAATAGCAAGCGCAGATGTTGCATTATAGATCGCTCGGTGTACATTTACCTCCGTAGATGCAATTACATCCAGCTCGTCCGGAGATGCTGAATCTACCGGGACCGTGACGATCTGACCCTCAAGTTCATCAAGCATACTACCTGTCGTGCTGATTAGCATCTGGTCTCCCACTCGCTTGCTTACGTTACCAAAATGCGAGTGTGCTAGCCCGGCGGTAACTATCTTCTTCCCATATTTTATTAATTCTTGCATCTGTCTGCTATATCCCAATTTTATAAAAGCATTATCTTTAACTAATCTTTTTACTCTAATATGGACCTCATCTCAGTGTTTGACCTATCACGTGTAGAGATAGAAGCTATATTGAAGACGGCGGAAGAGCTAAGAACTGAGCGAAAGGAAGGTAAAAGGACGAGCAATGCTTTAGAAGGAAAGTCATTAGCTTTGATATTCGAGAAACCTTCTAC
>JAPVWK010000216.1 GCA_028572065.1 Candidatus Methanophagales archaeon | reverse complement strand
GCTATATCCTTAAATTTCACCGCAGAGCACACAGAGAACGCAGAGGCACCAGAAAACCCAAGTAATTGTTGGAACCGTCTTAAAACTCTGCGTACTCGGCGATCTCCGCGTTGATAAATCACTGGCTTTTTAGACTGTGCCGTTCATCTGCGTCCGATTATCAAAAATTATTCTTTACTGTATCCATCATACCTATTTTCGATAAAGGGGTCTGGCACCTTATACGAGCACGAGATTACCTCTATACACCACTTCTGTGTATCCCTTACGCCCCAGAATCTGCTCGATTTCGCGTGAATGCACGCCTTGTATCTTTTCTATTTCCGCAGCGGTGTAGTTCGTGATGCCTTTCGCGAATTCAATACCTTCTGAATCAACTATGCTTACCGGATCGCCACACATGAACTCGTTCTCCACGTCAATGATGCCCGAAGGCAGCAAACTACTACCGTTTTTTAGCAATGCCGTTTTCGCGCCCTCATCCACTTTAATCCTGCCCTTTGGCGCAGATGCGAATAGAATCCAGTGCGCTTTATCGTTCATCTTATCCTTCTTCGGCTTGAATAACGTTCCCACCGGCACATCCTCGATAATCCGCACTAGTATATTTTCGGCACCGCCGTTCGCAATCACCATTGGAATGCCCGCGTTCATGGTAATCTTTGCAGCTTGTATCTTCGTCTTCATACCGCCCACACCCGTTTTACCACCTGATTCCGCTGTACGTTCCATCTCCGGTGTTATCTCTTCCACGACCGATATGAATTCCGCGTTCTTATTCCTTCGCGGGTCCTGAGTGTACAAGCCGTCTATATCGGTCAGCAGGATAAGCAAATCCGCTTCGAGATTGCTTGCCACCAGCGCCGATAAGTTATCGTTATCGCCCACTTTTAGTTCATCCACGGCTATGGTATCGTTCTCGTTGATTATTGGTATTAACCCGGCTTTGAGTAGTGTAATCAATGTATTCCGGAGATTTAGGTATCTCGGCCTATTAAAGAAGTCCTCCTGCGTTAACAAAACCTGCGCGATTATCTGCTCGTGACTGGTGAAATAGCTATCATACGTGCTCATTAAAACGTTTTGACCAACAGCCGCCGTAGCTTGCAACATCTTAATGTCACGCGGTCGCTGCTTCAGGTCGAGTTTGCCTATACCAGCACCGATAGCGCCGGAAGAGACTACGATTACCTCTTTATCGCGTTTTCTTAATTCGACTATCTCCCTGGTAAGTTTCTCCACTTTCCGTGGCTCAAGCCGGTAATTACTATCTGTGAGGTTGCTGGTACCAACCTTAATCACGATTCTTCTCGCTTCTGATATGTTCCTAACTTCTCCTGCCATAGTCTCGGTGATTTTGTTGCCCCTTAAAGGATATTTTTTGTAGTAGTAGATAAAAGGTTTATGCCCAATCCATGGGATTGTCGTCGCGTGTAAATCTGTGTAATCCGGTAGTTCGCGAAACAAATGCCCCAAAACAAGTGCGATACACCTCTATAGCTATAGAACCGCATGCTAAGTTAGACGTAAAGCAGCAAACCCTCGTTTCTCATGCTTCGCTCGTTCCAGCCCCTTTAGCTCTACGCCACCGTCAACGCCCAGAATCTCGGCACCGTCAAACTCATCCATACCACAAAGTAAATGCTGCTCCGGATGCGTGCCCGGTGTGATCTTACAGCTCAATACAACTCGTTTGCCCGCGGATACCACAATTCTAAGGCGTGCCGATGCGGGATGGTCCTTTGGCAGCACAATCAATGGCGAGTTCACTTCTCTAATCAAGTACAGCACGCACCTTAATCCCGTTACTATCTGCTCATCCGTGCCAAATCCGGAAGCCACAAGTAACTCTTCGGGTCCCATCGCCATTACAACCTCACGGTCTGGAGTATCAACAAAGAACTGCCTTTGCACGCCTACTTTTACTACTGCTAAAGTGCCGGTAGTTCCATGCACCAGCAGCATCTCGTCTCTTCTTAGCGGTATCATTTTGTTCATCGTATATAGAGTATAACTTCTATCTGTTTAGGGGTGGTGTCCTATAAACCGTGACCTTTATATACCCCGAACCACATAATAGATTCTATGACCGGGGCAAAACCAAATGACCAGATATGTTTGAATCCAGACTGTCCGGACTACCGGAAGAAGAACACAGGACAAATCATT
>JAPVWK010000215.1 GCA_028572065.1 Candidatus Methanophagales archaeon | reverse complement strand
TGTTTTTGCTTCAAAATGCACGTTTGCGGGATCTTTTCACCACATTGCGGGAATTGTGTGTTGTGCATGAACTCTACTTAGTAGCACATCTAGGTGGAGTTTTGTTAAAGCTTGTGATTAACTGGTGGTTGTTTGGTTGTTGCACTCGTCGGGAAACTACATCGGTTTTTGGTATGTAGCGAACTTGTATGGGCTGCGTATTATAACCAAGGAATAGATATAGACAAAGATGATTTACTTTCAATGACCCAAGAAGAGATTCTTAGTAATACAGTTAGTCCAACGGACATACGTTATGACGATGATATTGAACAAATAGGCGGATATCTCATAGGTAAAGAAGGCGTTAGAAAAGGTCTCGAGTTCATTGCTCATTCTCCAGTAGATCTAATTGTCACAGACCCAGATGGCTTTATAATCAGTAAAGATTCGGTTGGAATTCCAGAAGCAGTTTATTTAGAGTATGACTTCGATGAAGATGGGTCTCCAGAGGATTTTATTGGTATTCCAGCCAGAAAAATCGGTAATTATCTAATAACTGTAATACCTGAGCCTGATGCTAATCTTACGGATACATACACGCTTGAGGTTTCTACTGAGTATACTACCAGGGTATTAGCCGAAAACGTTTCTATCTGTGACATCCCAACAGAACCTTATGCCTTTGAGGCAATAATTTATTTTGATACTGGACCGTCAGAAAATCCATATCCGAGCATCTTAGGCGTTCATAACGGCACAATCAAACCCGCACATGATGTCACTGTCAGTAAAATGTACACATATCCATGCGCGGGAACAGGTGGACACTCAGAATGGGCAGTTTTTTATAATTCAACAACCGGTGACGAAATAGCGAACGGAACCTGGAAAGGTTATAAAGAGGGCGATTACCAGTACATAGAATTCAATAACGAATTTGTTTTGCACGGAGGGGTTATTTATAATTATACGATAACAACAAGCTCTTATCCTCAAATAATTCATGAGCCGATCTTTACCACATCAGATGGAGAAATCACCTGCACTAAATTTACAGATGCGAATGGGCGGGTTTATTATGATTGGATACCAGCTATTAAGTTGGAGTGAAATGCCCCTAAGATAATAAAATGGAGAACCTAAGATAGTAAAGAGGGAGTGATGCAGATGAAAAAGAAATTGGTATTCGTATTGGTGGCGATATTGGTAAGCGTGCTCATTTTGGTTGGAAATGCCGTAGAGGAAACAGGAACTTGTGCAAGGGCAGCGCCGTGTAGTGATACTCAATTATATATATGCCGTTATATCAATCGTAGATAAAGAAAGGAGGTAATAGGGACATGTGTAAGAGAAGGGATATAATTCCCGAGTGCTTT
Organism: Candidatus Methanophagales archaeon; assembly: GCA_028572065.1. Lineage (GTDB taxonomy): Archaea > Halobacteriota > Syntropharchaeia > Alkanophagales > Methanospirareceae > QENJ01. Next base: position 833 of record JAPVWK010000215.1, on the reverse strand, counting down.
AATAGTGCTGAAGAAGCAGGTGAGTTTTGGGACACGCACTCAGCCGGAGATTACTGGGATGAAATGGAAGAGGCAGAAATGGCATTTGATATCCAGAAACGCGCATTTTTGGTGCCCGTGGATGCTCGGATTTACCTGCTTGCAAAGAAAAAAGCAGAAGCGGAACACAGGACCGCCGAGCAAATAATCAACACGCTATTGAATCGTGAACTCGCGAAAACGTAGGTAAGGGAATAAGCGGGGAAGATGAAGAACGTATTGAGTTGTTTTTTAACCATTGCGATTTTGATGAGTGCGATGTTGATCGTCACACCTAGGGTTAACGCCGTAATGCCTCAATGTAATTATGTAGGAACGGTAATGGGAAAAGATATTCAGAATAGCGCAATTACCGTTCAAACAGACTGCTATCAAATGTATAATTTTGGAAGAGGGGAATGGACACCATATAATTGCTCATTAGAGGCAAAAGTTCCAAATGAAGACGCGATAAACGAGATAAATGTCGGTGATTATGTAGAAGTATCCTGCATTGGTTCTCCTGGTAAATGTGGAGATTGGTGGGGGTGGGTTAGTTTGGGAAAAATGAAATCACGCACCGAAAAGGTTGTAACTGCTATATATGGAGACCCTGCGTATTTAATAGACTTGTTGCTAATTAAAGGTAATCCCTACGTAAAGGCTTTTAATTCGATTGGGCAAGTATATTAAAACATAATCTCTCTTAAAAGGGCATTAAAGAGCGATAGAGTAATGAAGGCCACAACGGGGCTATCCGTATCAGAATTCAATCACTTGGCGAAGAGTTTCGGTCAAGAACTAGAAAACGAGGG
>JAPVWK010000214.1 GCA_028572065.1 Candidatus Methanophagales archaeon | reverse complement strand
TTTGATAGAGCAATCGAAGACTATGACAAGGCAATAGAATTCAATCCTGAATATGCTGCTGCTTATTATAATCGTGGAAATGCTTATGGCGAAAAAGGGGAATTTGATAGAGCAATCGAAGACTATAACAAGGCAATAGAATTCAATCCTGAATATGCTGCTGCTTATTATAATCGTGGAAATGCTTATGGCGAAAAAGGGGAATTTGATAGAGCAATCGAAGACTATAACAAGGCAATAGAATTCAATCCTGAATCTGCTGCTACTTGGTTTAACAAAGCTGTTGTGCTTAGTAAATTAGAGAGATATGAAGAAACAATAGAATGCTATGATAAGGCCATAGAGCTCAATCCCACTGATGAAGATGCGTGGTTTGCCAAATGTCGGAGTCTGGAAAAACTCGGTCGTAAAGACGAAGCAGAGCTTTGTTTCCAAAAAGCGAAAGAATTAGGTTACGAGGCAAGCTAATTTTTTTTCACTCGAAACTTTTCATAACCTTCGGAATAATTTCCACCACGTCCGTAGCCAGCAACCCATACCCTTTCTCTTCAAACGCATAGTCGCCCGCAGCACCGTTAACAAAAGCAGCCGCAGCAGCTACTTTAAACGGGTCGTTGGCTAGTGCAAACAGAGCACCTGTAACACCGGATAAAACATCGCCCGTGCCGCCAACGGTCATACCCGCATTACCGTTAATGTTTGTCTTTACCCTTGCCCCGTCAGATATAATATCCATAGGACCCTTCAACAATGTAACCACCTTGTTCTGTCGTGAAAACACTTCTAGAAACGCTATCCGCTCTGCCATATTACTTTCTGGGGGCACTTTTACATCTATCGCCATCTTCGCGAATTCGCCGGCATGTGGTGTTAAAATAACACGCTTATCTTCTGCTACCACAGGTAGATGTAACCCATACAAAGCATCCGCATCCACTACTACTTTCTTAGCAGCTTCGTCTTCTATTATCAACCTCACTGCCCGTTTCGTCTCTTCTTCGACACCCAAACCCATGCCTATCACCACGACATCATGCTTGCTCATCAAATTCGATACCGCTGGCAGGTCTTTCTCTACCAATACATCAGAAGAAAGTGGTTGGACAATCAGATTGGGCGATATTGACGAGATGACTGAAGAAACACTTTTAGGTGCAGCGATTGTCACCCAATCGGCACCTGACCGTAGAGCAGCAAGCGCAGCTAACGTGGGTGCGCCAAAGAACGGCCCGCCACCTACTATCAATACCCGTCCGTTATCGCCTTTGTGTGCACTTGTTTTCCGCGTAACGACCATACGCACATCACCGGGGCCTGTTAACCTCGCCATTCCATCGGGAATACCAATATCCGCAACCACTAATTCACCGACGGAATCCGAAGTTAGCAAGCCTTTCTTCGCGCGGTGGAACGTGACAGTGAGGTTAGCACGAACTGCCGTTTCCGCTTCGCCCGTGTCAGGGTCCAACCCCGAGGGCACGTCCACGGCAATAACAAATGCTTTTGCGCCATTTATCAGATCTATGGCTGTAGCTTCGGGCTCTCGTATCTTTCCTTTTACGCCCGTTCCGAGAATCGCATCTATTAACACATCCGAATCGTCAAAAACAGTTTTCCCCGCTTTTAGTTCTGACGAATCGGTTATTTCCGTCAGGTCATGTCCGCTGTCTTTTAAAATACGCCAATTCCGGCTGGTCTCTTCTGTTCGCAAATCCTTTGAACGTCCAATCAATATGATTTTCACGTCATAGCCACGGTGCAAATGCCTTGCCGCAGCAAAAGCATCGCCACCATTATTCCCTTTCCCGGCTAATATCGTTACTTTTACGGGTTCCGCGTAGCCATTTCCTTTCGTTGTAAATCGTTTCCTTACCTCATCTGCAATATTAGCGCCGGCGTTTTCCATTAGTTGTAACGGTAAAAGCCCAAAGAATTTGCAGTTCTCGTCCAGAGCTGCCATTTCCGCGGATGTGATGCTTTCTTCTGTAATATTCATCTTTGTTTACTCTCCTAAATACACAAAACTTGCATAGCCATCACATATACTTTACATTTTGTAATATCTTGGTGGTGTATCAACATCAGTTAAAATTTACCTCCTGCAGATATAATTTCAACCTCACCCTTTATAAATCTTAAGTTATTACTTTTCATCATTCTGGACTTAAACACATCGTAAGATTCTTCAGATACGTACCTCATTAG
>JAPVWK010000213.1 GCA_028572065.1 Candidatus Methanophagales archaeon | reverse complement strand
CCAAAAATCTTGTGTTAATCTCGTGAAATCTCGTGGTTTCTTACCCCGCTGCTATACCTACCTATACGTTCATTTTTTTATACTTAGTCCAAACTTTCTTAAAAGAGCGATTGTATGATCATCGGAATAGACGATACCGATTCAAGGAAAGGGATGTGTACCACATATCTATGTGCCGTTTTAGTGGACGAGTTGAAGAAGCAGGGTGACGTTTCCACGCCACGATTGGTACGGTTGAATCCCTGCATCCCGTTTAAAACAAGAGGTAACGGTGCGGTATCTTTTGAGATAAGCGCGGAAAAAGAAGAGCTAGTAAAAGAAGTTGTCCGAGCACGGGTAAGTGCTTTATCGGAATTAAACGAAGAGGGCACGAATCCTGGAGTTATCTTCATTGGTGACAACGTTTTAAATACCATTAGTGACGAGCAAGAAGAACGGTTAAAACACTTTTACGAAACTGCAGTCAGAGACGTATTGACTTTAGAAGACGCTTATGCAATCATTTCGGGTTTGCGACTCGATCATTTCGGGTTGAAGAATAAGCGAGGGCTAATAGGCGCATTAGCTGCTGTTTCTTTTTTCGTACTGCAGCGAAACAAGCCCAACTATTACGACTTTACTTACGAACTCATAGCATATAGACGTAAAGAGAGACGAGGCAAAACTCGGGTTATAGACGAAGCGAGCGTGTGGAAAGCAGATGCGGCTACTTATCCACTAACCTGGGACACTGTGGACGTAGCGAATACTACTACTGTTTTCGCGCCACATTCTCCCTGTCCTGTGCTCTTTGGAATACGGGGCGACAGCGAGGCAGCCATCTACAAAGCATATGGACTTATACACGCAGAACCCGTGGAGCGCAAAATGCTGTTCATAACTAATCAGGGCACGGATTTTCATTTGATACCGCTTGACGTGGCGACAAAGGAACAACTGCGTGAGTTCTATTCTTACGGGCTGGACGGAGTGGTCTGTTCCAATCCGCGGACGGTAGAAGGGGGGCATGTGGTTTTTTCTATCGCGCTATCAGATTCCGGGACTATCGAGTGCATTGCTTACGAGCCGACAAAAGGTTTTCGCAGTACTATAAGGGCGTTGCGAGTGGGCGATCTGATTAGAGTTTATGGCTCGGAGAAGAATGGTACAATAAACATAGAGAAGATAGAGCTAAAGCAGTTGAACAACGCGGAAGAGCGTAATCCCCGATGTGCCAAATGCGGGCGAAGTATGAAATCCGCGGGGCAATTGCAGGGCTACCGCTGTAAACGCTGCGGGACGTATCGTGAGGATAAGGATGTGGTTACTGTTAACAGAGCAATAGAAGAAGGCTTATATGAAGCGCCACCGGTTGCGAGAAGACATTTATCAAAACCGCTGGTTCGTATGCGTGCAGCAAATAAGAAAATACACCCGAGCAGATGATCTAAAACCCGAGCCTATAAACCGTTTCCGTTCTATCATTAAACGTCTTACCGCCTTTATTACTTTAGCCCTGCTTTCGCAGTTAGTCACGTTAGTAGCGATTATTAGTGTTTGGATGATATGCAACTCCGGGTAAATACTAAACCTTTATATAGTCCCATACCCACTAGTATCACTAATCAATGCCTCAATAGGGGATGAAATATTAGTGAAAGGGAAAATGGCGACACATAAAGTAGTAGGTATAGTTACTATCGCAGTGGCATTTGCAGTTGTTCTTGCCACTGTTGTTACGGCAAGTCCTCCGGTGCCAGCACTGACTAGCACTGCGGGGATTACAACGGTAACAAACATTGAGTGTCATGGCACGGTAAAGGAAACTTCGTCCTATCAGTCAACGATGAGTTCCGGAAATATTAATAACACCCTCGAAAATGGAGAGCGGGTGGGGCAGATCCAATATGAGTCTACCATGAATGCTGTTGATGGATTCATCCAGTACTCGAAGGATTTCACTTCCGACGGTTCAAGCGCACCGAATCTTGCGATTGAAAGAAGGATAGGCTACGTGGCAGATGCTAGTAGCGGTATTTCCTGGCTGGATTCAACGGAGAATGTAGGCATGACCATCGTCTCCGAAGGTGATAATAATAGGGCAGGTAGTGACGCAGGTGCACTCTGTGCTTTTGCTCAGGACGCTTGCATACCAGCATCATGTGTGGATGTATCTGCCGGTAGCCAACTGTATAGGGTAAAACTTGTGTCTGCATCAACAAAGACCAGCGTATCTGTAACGGAATCACCAAGGTTGCATCATCAAATCACAGCAGAAGGAATAGAAGGT
>JAPVWK010000212.1 GCA_028572065.1 Candidatus Methanophagales archaeon | reverse complement strand
AATCCGGCTTTCATTAAAACTGCGGAGTAGAAATCCATGAGAAACGGGTAGTGCATCTCGAGGTCCAAAAACTGCGGGTACGTTAAGGGGAATGTGAAACTATCACGATAAACAAGCGATGAGATAATGGAAGTGTGAAAAGGATAATCCGCCCAAACCGTATGAAGTGCGTATATGTTTCCTGCGGCGTCCGGTCGTAACACTCCGTATAGGTTCATAAACAAAAGGTACAGCAGAATGAACGCGAAGAACGTGAGGGTGTAACGGTCGAACTCAAATTTGGATTGGCTATCCGAGTAGCTCTTGTATGTGTGTTTCAAACATATGGCGCTTAATAACGCGCAGATGAGTATGCAAAGCAGGATGATACCGGTACTTAACGTGCCGGCTAAACACGCAAGGACGAAGATCAGCCAGATTGAGATCACGTGCCCGAGGATAAACGCGAAAAAAACTCGTTCCAGTGTAGAAAACCGGAGGTCTAAAAGAGTGGAGATGGCAAGACCGAGCAAGCAGCTAATCGCAATGAAAACGAACCATAGTAGCATGGGTGTCTAATTGTCTTTTCGGCTTTTAAATATTCAATTGATCGTGATATGTCTATAAAAATGAACCGGCAAGTTTTTATGCAACTAATCCTATATTATCAAGAAAGGAAAGAGGGGAGATACGATGGAGAAATTATTGCCGTTTATGGCATTTCTTGAAAAGGAAGCTGGATTTCGATTCGATATTGAGAAATTTGAACACCGGTTAATGCTACAAAAGTATGTATTCATCTCTAAGTTCTTCGGGTTCAACCCTGGTTATTCGTATAGTATCTATCTCAGGGGCCCTTATTCTCCTGCACTTGCCGGTGACTATTACAACTTTGCGGACTGCTATTCATTATATGAGACGGACTATACAAAAGAGCTTGGGGGGTTTAATACCGCTAAGTTCTTAGAATTGATAGATGGAAAGGATGCAAAATGGCTTGAGATCGCTGCGACTATCCTCTCGGTCTATGATACGTATCTGAAAACCTTCCGGGGTACTGAGCTAACAGAGCGTGTTATAGCCACAGCGTGCGATATTAAGAGTGCTACTGACGCAGAAAAGATTCGGCACGTATTTGAGGAGTTGAAGAGTGTGGGTCTTATTGATGCTTAAACTTTAAACTCGTTTGTAATCTGCAAATGCCGGTTTCTCTCTTCTTTTGCTCGCATATCTTTTTCTAGCTTTTTCAGGTGATATGATTCCAACAATAGTTTATCAACCGTCAATAGGAATGCTGAGTTGGGATCGCAAAGGGCACACGAGGCTATAAAAGTGTCAGTGGGAGCACGTTCAGCCAAATAAACATCTCGGGCAGTTAATGATTTGGCTTTATCATAACTGCATTTGTTTGGTGGAATAATATCCGCTTTCAAGTCATCCAACAGTTCAAAAAACTCACGCATGATTTCTGCTTTCCTATCTTGATCAGGGATTTCTCGTTTAAGGTTATTTATAAGTTCTCCCACTACAATAAATGGTATTTTTACTTTAATGTCCGGGTTCCTATTAGATTTTATCTGAAAAAGGATGTCTTTTGCATTCTCTTTTTCATCCCCCTCCTTCCATAGATAGCTTTGGAAGAAATGAGTATCAATGTAGATGTTTTGGATATTTGTTTGCATCTTATACCATCCTCTCCATTCCCTTCCTCTTTTTTGTATTTACTCGGGTTTATTAGTTGTAACCGCAACTCCCCAAACACATGTAGGTTTTAAAATAGGTTAACATTGTTTAAAGCTTATTTCACATCCATTCGCTTTTCGCCTTTGTCAATAGGTAACTGCCGTTTCTTAAGGTGTGAGATAAATACCACTTAATGTGTGTTCGGTTAAGCATATCTCACCAAAAGTAAAGCCATATAAAAAGTATATTTATTAGGCACAGATTAACACTAATTAACGCAGATGAAAGAATATAAACCGCGTGATATAACCGAAAAGATAATTGGTGCAGCCTCCAAAGTACATAACACATTTGGTTCTGGTTTTTTGGACTCTTAAAGCAACTGATATATAGGTAGGTAAGTATAAAACGCTGTATAATTGATAAAAATAAATCAGTGCAATCTGTATGAATCCGTGTCGGAAATGTGTTGTTATATGTCTTTATTGGCTCATCGCTATTTCATGTGGGTAGATGTGGTTAAGTGGCTGCCAAACAATCCAAAATCAGAAGAAAAAGGTGGATTGATATAGCCTTAAATCTAAAAGGAAGGAGTGAAAATGTTTGTAAGGTAATTGTGAGACCGCTT
>JAPVWK010000211.1 GCA_028572065.1 Candidatus Methanophagales archaeon | reverse complement strand
GGAGGACAAAACCGAAAGTTATAGGTGACGGGTCACGGAAAGGAACGGGAAAGAAGGTGGCCTGCTTCTTCTATACTGTTGAGCCACTTTTCCCGAAGATAGAGGCGCAGGATGCCGATATTGCCGTTGCTGTAACCATAGGAGACGATACAACCTGCATTGCGGGTGACATACTAAAGCGATTTGGCATTCGCATGATCGGCATCACGGACGGCGATGCCGATGGGTTGATAGATGGGATAAAGAGCGGTGCCCTGGACGAATACGCGAAATTCATGCCGGCGGGTTCAATGATAATAAGATTAAAGCCGGAAAGAGACGATATTGTAGGTGAGAAGATAAAGGCCGAGATTTTTATGGGTGGTGAAGAACTCGAACTGGACGGTGATGTTGAGACTCATTTTGAGGATTTGAAGTTACGAATACTTGCCATTGCAAAGGCGGATATTATTGGTGTGTTGAGTTCTTCGGTGTCTGGCAAGGACGACTTGACGGGTTCACAACGCTTGTAGCTAGCGGGATATTAATGTCTTTCGCAAAACTAACTGATTGGTACCCAGTCTTATATCCTCAATCGAAGAACCTCAGCCTCGTCAAAGGGCGTGACAAAAATAGACTCTTTCTTGTTAGTCCAGTAATCAACAAACACGCTTTTTTCTTCGGCATCGGAATATCTTGCCGTCAGCTTTGCTGCAATTTCAATCGCTTCTTTGCTCGTTGTACCTTCCAAAATCGCTATTGGGCTACCGTAACCGGGCACTTCAAAAGCATAAGCCTCCGGACGCTTCAACGCTAATAATTGCGTATTCTCCTCTTCATTTCGACCCACTATTATTTTAGCGGTGCCAACCCGGAAATGTCTGCCGATTTGCAATAACATCGCATCTCGCTTCGTTACTTTTTCCGTATGCTTGAATAAATCCCGGACTTTCGATGCGAATTCCTTGTAGGTCAAGCGACAACCGCCTGCCGGTGCAGGGTACTCGTCTTGCAAACCGAACGTTTGTGCAAGCTCAATCTGGGGTTTCCTGCTCCTGCCCGAGATAGCAAGCAGTTTATTTCTGTCCACCCAACCGTTGCGTTCCGGGACCGTCACGGGCAACAGCTTTGCTGATAGCGGCCTCAAAACCAAGCCCTCTAATCCTGCTTCGGTCTCTTCGAGTTTTAACGCGTTCTTGTACTGGCTCATTGGTCGTTCCCCGAGAACATCTCCTGTGAATATGAACTCAGCACCGACTTCTTTTGCTATTTTCTTCGCTTCTCGTAGCATATAGATATGACAATCTATACATGGGTTCATTCCCGAACCATAGCCATGCTTGGGGTTCTGTACTATCGCGAGGTATTCTTTGCCCGCTTCTACTCGTACAAGTGGTATCCCAAACTTTTTTGCTGTTGTACCGGCATAATCCTCTTTTTCCGTGACAAACGGCAGGATAATATTCAGTGCGACCACTTCTATACTCTGGTCTAAGACAAGCTTTAGTGCTAGTATCGAATCCAGGCCACCGGATAATAATGCTAATGCTTTCATCACACAATCTCTCTTTCTCATTAATACATTCTTGTAGGAAAAGAAGATGTGCTGTTGCGGTTATATATTAATATTGATGACCTGAGTGGCAATTTTTATGGCACGGACAGATATTAACTGAACACGGAAGTCTGCTTTGGTAATAACGTAGTGTCCATGGGCATCGGTGCTTTTGATATACGAACGTGTTAAGAGTTTTTTTGTTTCACTCCGCCATTTTATTTTATCCAATTGAGACGTGCCGGCATAATTTAATAGGGTAGAACGAATATTTTTTATGCAATTCAATTTATATGTCACATTAGAAAGGAATTGAAATGGCAATAAAGAAAAGCGAATTATACAGCTCACTCTGGAAAAGCTGTGACGAATTAAGGGGCTGGATGGACGCCTCGCAATACAAAGACTATGTTTTGGTCTTGTTGTTTGTTAAATACGTATCCGACAAATACGCAGGCGATAGTTATGCCCCACTTGTAATACCAGAAGGTGGCAGTTTTAATGACAGGGTAGCCCTAAAAGGCAAAGAAATGGTGGACTGGCTCTCGAATCTCGTGGGTATATTTCAAGCCGAGAGCCTTGATTTCAGTAAGAACAAAGCCGAAGGTGACGATATTTTAGGCGATGCCTATGAATACTTGATGCGTCATTTTGCAACGGAATCAGGCAAAAGCAAGGGGCAGTTTTAGGTGGTGTCCTAAATTTCATGACCCACCCTTAAACATCAAAAATTCACTCCACGTCCATGGATGGTTGGTGATCCCTTCAGCCATACATGGAGTC
>JAPVWK010000210.1 GCA_028572065.1 Candidatus Methanophagales archaeon | reverse complement strand
GCAATACGTATTTCATCTGCTATCTCAGGCTTATTAATACCTATGTACACTCCATGTTTGTCCTTAAAATCTGGGATATTCGACAATATTGGGATTAATGTTCCCTTGCCACAGCCAAAATCCATCAATTTTGGCGTGTCTATCTCTGCTAACATGTGTGTTAATGCGGTCTTTAGCGAAATCACTTGAGGATCCCCCATTTTATTTTCTAGTAGTTCTTTAGGCTCTTCCTCTAAATCGGTTATGAGGCTTTCAATTTCAGGTACTTTTTTATTTCCCATTGTGGACTACTATAGTGTTATACATATCAAACATAAAAAGGGTATTTTACAAAATCCTGCACATCTGATTTGAAATAAAGATTGGAAATTAGTTTTCAGAGGTTTCATACCTTAAATTTGCATTTTTCAGTGAGCAACGTCATATAATGCCGTTATATCCGCAATACTTCGCATATCATTCCATTTTGGTAGTATATCAGAACTACTTTGTATATACCACCCTCTAGATGATAACTTTTTCTTACCAAAATGTGTCCCTATCATTCTTTTACACCTCCTTCCTCAGGTTCAAACAACATGTCTAGTGACTGACATTTAAAGAAACATTAAACTTATTTGAATTTAATAAAGGAGAATAAAAAATGCCACTCAACATCCCCACACCGCATAAACTAAAAGAACTAAGAACAGAAACCGAAGTAGTATTGACCTTCAAGTTCCAGTCGCCCGAAATAGTCAAAGAAAGCGAACCGGGGCAATTCGTTATGGTCTGGAATCCCAGAGTAGACGAGATCCCAATCTCGATTGCCGCTGCTACCCAGGCAGGCGAAATAGAAATAGCAATCGCGGATGTCGGCGATTGTAGTCACAGCCTACATCAAAAGAACGTAGGCGATTTGATCGGTCTAAGAGGCCCCTATGGTAACGGATTCAGAATAACAGGCCAAAGGATTTGCATGGTCGCGGGCGGCTATGGTGCAGCGCCTTTGCGGTACGCCGCGAAAAAAGCGCAAGAATCAGGCATAGACGTTGTGGTTCTGACAGGCGCAAAAAGTAGTGCAGAACTTTTGTATATCAAAGAATTTGAGAAGTTAGGCTGTGACGTACGAATAGCGACCGAAGACGGTTCCGAAGGCCACAAAGGGCTGGTCACAGCGTTATTAGAAGAAATACTGGCTGCGGGTGAACAGTTTGAGCAAGTGTTGACATGTGGTCCGGAACTGATGCTGGCACGAGTTTGTGCGATCACGAACCAGGCGAATATCCCCACGCAAGTCTCGGTAGAGCGAATAGTAAAATGTGGATGCGGCGCATGTGGCTCGTGCGACATTGGCGGTTATCAAGTTTGTAAAGACGGTCCAGTTTTCGATGCTGAGATACTGAAACACACGGAATTCGGGATCTGGAAGCGCGAGAAGAGTGGTAAACGAAGCCCTATTACGCTTGATACCGAGGAGTTAGTATCCCGGCCTTCTCCGCTTTTCACGCCCGGGTACGAACCCCTGTTAGCAACAAAATTATGCGGGATTGATTTTAGCAATCCAATCGCGAACGCAGCAGGATTTGGCGTTTCCGGGAAGTTACTGTATAGATACGCAGTAGCAGGTGCGGGTGCTGTCGTGACAAAATCGGTTGGGCTGTATGAGCGAGAGGGTTACCCAAACCCTACATTCATTGAAGTATCGCCTCACAGCTATGCGAATGCGATGGGACTTCCAAACCCGGGGATCGAGAACTACGGACGGGAGATAGAAGATACGAAACGTGCAGATGTGCCTCTAATCTTGAGTATATTCGGTAAAGACGTGGCGGAATGCCGCGAAGTCGCGAAACGCGCTATCCGTTATCCCGTAGACATGCTTGAATTTAACGCTTCCTGTCCGCATTCTGATTTCGTTGCCGTTGAAAACAATCCGAAACTGCTGAGAGCAATAATAAAAGAGGTACGCGCGATTGTGCAGCCTATCCCTTTAGCCGTGAAAATATCGCCTAACGTGGGCGACCCGGCGGGGTTTGCAATGACGCTGGAGAAGGCGGGTGCAGATGCTATCACCGCTATTAATACCGTAATGACTCGACCTGTTGACTCGACACTGGATGTCCCTATTTTGGGCAATCCCACGGGTTATGGCGGCAAATCGGGTACTGCACTTACGGTCGGCGGTAAGGAAGTTATTTTTGCGTTATATAAAGAGTTGAAGATACCGTTGATCGCAGTTGGAGGTATATTTACCGCTAAGGACGTGATAGAATACGCGAAGAACGGTGCAAGTTTGTTTCAGGTTGGCAGTGCGTTGGTAAGTGAAGGACCCGCGATTTT
>JAPVWK010000209.1 GCA_028572065.1 Candidatus Methanophagales archaeon | reverse complement strand
GTAGTTCTTACTCCAAAATCGGTTTCACCCAAAACGGTGCAAAACTCTGGTCTGGAGTCACGAGCATAAGAAGTATCGCAATAAAAGCAAGATAGCGGACAGCCTGCAAACCTGATAAATATTTGCCTTCTTCCGGTATAAGCCCCTTCACCCTGGAACGAGCTGAACATTTCGGTGATATACCCACTCTTCATTTGTCTCTTTTACGATTTTGTAGGTTATATTTAGACTTGATTTTGTACTGTAAGTATATAACAGTTTATGTCATTATACAATCAGACATTTATGTGGCTAAAAACGGAAAAGTTTAAATTATAACTGGACTAAAAGAGACCCATGGGTAGTAAAGTACTGAATCCGGCACGCGCACTACTTGACGATCCTCGTATCCATAATATTCATGCCTGTGTCCAGTGTGGCGCATGCACTGCTATATGCACTGCTGCCTCTTTAGATAAAAGATACAACCCCCGGAAACTGATGGAATGTCTTGTCACAGGTGAAGACATAACGGATTTTCCATTAGAAATGTGCTTTTATTGCTATACCTGTAAATACGCATGCCGAAAAGGGAATTGTGTGGCGGACCTAGTAAAGGTGTTAAGGGAGAATGCGGGCTTCGACATACAAAGTGAAGAGGCGTGCCGGGCCGATATACACTGCAATTCGCTTTACGAGTGTGGTTTATGTGTGACCGTTGACACACACACTCCAGATACGTTTCCGGAATGGTGCCCCACGTGGGAGAAGATATACGTAAATATGAAAAAGTACCGGTCGGAACTGGGACTTGAAGGGCTTTATCGAGAAATACCACAAAGTTCGATTGATGAAATAAAAGAAATTGTAGATGGAACAGTGAACAAAAGATACAATGAAGGACGTGAGATCGAAGAACGAAAGAAGACGATTCCTGCGGATAAAATCTATTTGTTTCACAGTTGTATCGCAGATGCACATTATCCAGGCATCACAGAGAGTATAAAATACGTATTTGATCGGCTTGATATTGATTATATAGACGATCCACGGCATTCCACATGCACGGGTTTTGCGTATTATGGCGGTAAAATACCGTTTTCTACACTGCTCGTAGTGAATGCTCGGAATTTCGCACTGGCAGAAGAAGTGGGGTATCCGAATATAGCTCCGGTCTGTCAAACAAGTTACGGTGTACTTATGGAATCGGCGGGTATCTTGAAGAGTGAATTAGGGACGCGAGTAAATGAAGAAGTGCTGAGTAAAGTGAACCGAAAATACAACGGAGGTGCGAATATAGTTCATGTCGCCGAGATAGTGTGGGCGCAAAGAGGCAGGATACAGGAGAAGATAACGCATGAACTTGACGGTTTGAGAGTTGCCACGCACAACGGCTGCCATTATGCGAAGATGTTCAGAAAACACGCAATACCAAATTTATTGGATGAACTTGTCTCTGTTACAGGGGCAGAGTGTATAGAATACGCGGAAAAGAATTTATGCTGTGGTCTAGGCTTTGGTCATACGATAGAACCGGAACAAAGGCATTTGACGCGGGAAATTACCTATAGAAAGCTAATGTCCGCAAAAAATGCAGGTGCTGATGTTGTTCTCGTGGCATGTCCCGGGTGTCAGATGACTTTGGACCGGAATCAGGAGCTTATTGAACGAGAAAGCGGTGAGGATATTGGTTTGCCGATTGTGAATTATGCACAGCTTATCGCGTTTGCTATGGGTGCAGATCCGTATAAAGTTGCGGGGATACGGACACATTCGGTAGCTCTTGAATCTGTGTTAAAGCAAGTTGGGATGATGTGACTTTTAATCTGTCTACACGATCTGCAATAGCATTGCTCTATCCTCTTTCATTCGCTGTTACATTGTAACAGGCGATATATATGCTTTAAATATCTAATTGGACAAAATCAGCCCTCAGGAAACCACATCGGTTTTAGGTAATCTTTATGTTTTTCTCAATTATATGCCTTTCGCAGAACATAGTATATCCGAACTTACTTCGTATATCATTCCACTTTGGCGAAATTTCCATCCGTCCGAACATGGTCACAAAGCATATACATCCCACTGTTTTCTCCATCTTCAAGCATCCGTCCCACCCCTTATCTGCAAGCTATCCAACGGGCTTTTTTCCCCCTATAGCCTTACTACTCACCGAGTATACCTCTCAGTCTTTTCGTGCCACAATAGTTCTTGATTACCGTGCATATCATTTCTTGCCACCATACATTGCAAATATCCCATATTTGTAGAAACAATCCACATCTCTGAATCCTATATCATTCAAAGCATCCAACTGGTCGGTCAACGTATCAAGCTTATCATAATG
>JAPVWK010000208.1 GCA_028572065.1 Candidatus Methanophagales archaeon | reverse complement strand
CCCTCGTTTTCTAGTTCTTGACCGAAACTCTTCGCCAAGTGATTGAATTCTGATACGGATAGCCCCGTTGTGGCCTTCATTACTCTATCGCTCTTTAATGCCCTTTTAAGAGAGATTATGTTTTAATATACTTGCCCAATCTAATTAAAAGCCTTTGCGTAGGGATTACCTTTAATTAGCAACAAGTCTAATAAATACTCTCCCAACTCCGCACACCGAGAACAACCTCGAACTCGTTTTTAGAAAGGACATTAAACTGACTGAAATCCTCCGCTAACCTTGGACACGCAGTATTAACAAAAGCGTCAAGCTTGAACCCCAGCAAATTCGCTTCGGTTATATCGTTCATCGCAATAACAAACGCATTTAGGCCTTTATCCACTGCTTTTCTCGCCAGAGAAACCGCTTCGTCCGGATTAAACTGTCCGCTCTTTGTGCTCACGAGGATACCAAACGCTTTCGCATCTAACGCACGTGCGATCGCAAGATACCGCTTTTTCCGCAGTGCATCACCCTCCAGTACGTTTAGTTGCTTTGTGAACGGGTCAGCCGCAATTACTCGCTTATCTGTGTACAAGGCGATACCCGTCGGGTGAAACGTTCCACTGCCCACAAACAGAATATCGTCACAGGGCACCATTGCAGACGAGAACATACAGCCCAATACCTGCCCTTCGTATTTTAGGTCCCTGGATTTACCTATTACCGCTTCCTTGCCCATACGAGCAAGCACCTCTTTCGCTTCGTTCAATGCGTGAACGTGTTGCACCGTTGATACTAATCCTACCGTGTCCCCTTTTATCTCTGCTACCGCCTTCGCCACCACGGGCTTCACATCAACACTGCTTCTGAGTTCTATGAAAACGACTTTTGTTCGTTTTTCCTCTTTTAGCGCAGGTACTCTTGTCTTCAGAAAAAAAGTGTCGGTATGCCCGAACTGGAATAGCAAATCCACTACACTCTCCAGTTTCTCATCTATATCACATGCACCATAGCACGAATTACCAGATATTAGCACTTCCGTGTCGGTTGCATCTGAGAGCTCACTAGCAATGCTCGTAGCCACTGTT
The DNA here is from genome assembly GCA_028572065.1 of Candidatus Methanophagales archaeon. Lineage (GTDB taxonomy): Archaea > Halobacteriota > Syntropharchaeia > Alkanophagales > Methanospirareceae > QENJ01. The sequence continues at coordinate 1,311 of JAPVWK010000208.1, read as the reverse complement.
TTAAGACCCTCCGGGAGTTGCAGCCCTACTCTTCTCGCGTCTCGTTCTTTTATCTGCGCCGTTATCTTCTCTAATTCAAAATCGTATGGGTAATCTTGCCAGTTCATCTTTCATCGGTGTTCCTAAGAATTATATTTGTAATTTACTTGCAATACAATGCAATGCCTTATGGTTAGTTACAACAGACACCACAATTTTTATGATGGGTTTTTATATACACATAAAATATGATTTATTAAAAGAAGTCACATGCCGGGCGAAGATAAAAGTGAAGGAACGGGAATTAAGACTATTGGTCTCTTAGCTATTGGATTGATAGCGGGCATTATAATAGGTGTTTTAATCGGAGCTTTTGCTCTACCGCAAACTCAGAGTCAAGCGTCAGGTATTAGCCGGGCAACTGAGTTGAAACCGGAAGAGATAGAGGTGACGGTGATTGGATTTCTCACGGATTATGTCGTTGCGCCTGGTATTGATGTTGAGATGATAAATACAACAGAGGTAGAAGGCGCGAACTTGTATAAAGTAGCGGTTAATGTATCTGCTATGGAGAGGTCACAGGTAGCAACATCCTATATATCCAAAGACGGTAAGTTGTTTTTCCCTGAAGGAATTAGCATAGACGAATTTAAAGAGAAGGTAGAGCAGAGAAAAGAAGCGGAAAATCGTTCTCGTGTACCGCAGCAGGAGCAACAGAAGCAAACTACGATCGGCAATTTCATCGTGAGCGAGGATGAGATATGCAAGGAAGAAGACAAACCAATTATTTATTACTTTGGTTCCGATGGCTGTGGATATTGCAAATGGGAGCATCCGATAATAGTAAACGTAACGTCAAACTTTGAAGGGTACATCTCGCTCCATGATAATATGAATTCTGACGCGGATAGTGAAATATTTTCTAAATACAGCACTGGTGGTGTGCCGACATTAATATTTGGCTGCAAATATTACAGGGTTGGTGCCGGTACGGGTATGGGCGAAGAGCAAGAATCAAAGGCGCTAACCGCACTTATTTGTGATTTGACCGATAATAAACCAGTAGATGTTTGCTTGGATCCAGAGATAGAAGCGTTAGTAGCTCAACTCGGATAAAACGTTAGTTAAAGGGTGGTACAGAGATTTTTATCGTTGTATATGACGTTATAAATTCTACCGTATTTGTTTAGTAAGCAGATTAAGAATGGGGCGATTACTCGCCCCTTCTCATCTCAGAACGGTACGTGAAAGTTTCCCTTCATACCGCTCAAGCATTTCATAACCCTTTCTGTATCGGGCAGCAGTTTGTTTCTGTGGCATTCCTGTCTTCTG
>JAPVWK010000207.1 GCA_028572065.1 Candidatus Methanophagales archaeon | reverse complement strand
CTGATACGGATAGCCCCGTTGTGGCCTTCATTACTCTATCGCTCTTTAATGCCCTTTTAAGAGAGATCATGTTTTAATATACTTGCCCAATCGAATTAAAAGCCTTTACGTAGGGATTACCTTTAATTAGCAACAAGTCTATTGTCTGCCTATAATTTTTTCACTCTCCCAACAACTGTTTTTTCTTGGCTTGAAATTCCTCATCTGTGAGGATGCCCTTCTCATGGAGCTCAGCCAGTTTTTCCAGTTCGTCGAGATAGTCCGACTCGTTGCCTACTTCTTGTGCTGGCACATCGCCTTCCGGCTCTGAGCCACCTTGCGCCATAGCCATTTGCCGTTTGGATGTCCGCCTAGCAGTCCGTCGTGCTACGCCTCTTATACCTGCCATATTATATTACCTCCTAACAAACGATTGAATCATGAGTATATAAAGACTTTATGGTACCGTTAGTATCCCAGAAAGCCAGTATATAGTTATATTCAAATTTAATACACCCGCATTGTGATCTGGGAACTTTATATATTCAAACTATTTTGTTTCTTTTGTGAACCCAAAAGTAGTTTTTGCATGAAAGGTTAGTCAAGTCATAAAAGTAAAAAAGTGGTGATCGAAAAAATGGTGTTGGAGGCGATAACGAATCCTATAATATTGATCATATTTGTGTTGAACATCCTTTTCGCGATTAGCCTTATATTTTTTGAACGGAAGAATCCCTCGGCAACCCTCGCGTGGCTGGCTGTGTTAATGTTCCTACCGCTACTCGGGTTTTTATTATATCTGGTCTTTGGGCAGACGTTCCACCGTGAAAAAATGTTCAAAGTCAAAGCAGAACTCGATGTAAAGCAAAAATCACGGCTCAAAGAGCAGTTGGAAGAGTTACATGAATATAAAGCCAGTCCTTCTGATGACGAGTTGGATAAATACCTTGCCATGGCTCACATGCTGCTAGTCAATGATATGGCGCTGCTGACTGGGAACAATAAGATCCAGGTGTATACCGATGGTATGGATAAGTTCAACGCACTGCTGGACGCGATAAAAAACGCCACACAGCATATCCACATTGAGTACTACATCATAAGGAATGACGCTCTCGGAAAGAAAATCGTTGCCGCACTGGCTGAGAAGGCGAAAGAGGGCGTAGAAGTGCGTTTGATCTATGACGGTCTGGGCTGTGCGAGACTACCGCAAAAATTCTTTAAAGAGCTTACAGACGCAGGCGGACAGGTAGCCGGCTTTTTTGAGCGCAAGATACCCTTACTAAATATACGTGTTAGTTATAATAAGAATTATAGAGATCACCGTAAAATCGTGGTCATTGACGGAACTACCGGCTTTGTGGGTGGATTCAACATCGGCGATGAATATCTGGGCAAAGGGCCGCTGGGTTATTGGCGCGACACGCACCTGAAAATTAACGGTCACGCAGTCGGTATGCTACAGGTTCGGTTCTTCCAGGACTGGAGCTTCGCGGCAAAGGAAGTTCTGGACGCGGAAAAACAATATTTTCCAAAAGAACATGAAGTTACCGGCGATGCCGCTGTGCAGATAGTTTCTTGTGGCCCGGATACTCAGTGGGAGCCGATAAAAAAAGGATTTATTGCACTGATTAATTCTGCTACGGAATTCGTCTATATTCAATCACCCTATTTTGTGCTTGACGAGAGTGTGATGGAAGCACTGAAAATTGCCGCACTTACCGGTGTTGATGTAAGGGTCATGATACCCTGCAAACCCGATCATCCGTTTGTGTACTGGACCAGTTATGCAAATATAGGCGAGCTTCTGGATGCTGGGGCTCAGGCATATACCTATGATAACGGGTTTATCCATAGCAAAACCGTTGTTGTGGACGGACTTGCGAGCTCAGTCGGTACGGCAAACTGGGACGTACGAAGTTTCAGGTTGAACTTTGAGACAAACGCATTCATTTACGATCGTGAAATAGCCGCGGTGCTGAAGACCGCATTTGAGAATGACATCAACAAAAGTACGGAAATCACGAAACAACTGTACGGCGAGCGGTCCACCAAGATAAAGATAAAGGAATCTATTTCACGTCTGTTTTCGGCTGCGCTGTAGAGTCCCGAAATCATTTCGTCAAGAAACTTCACCGCAGCTTATGGTTAAGTTAACAGACAAAAAAATCGAATGGGCCGTTGAGCAGGTAATTAACAAAGGTGTATTCACAGAGTTGATTGCAGCGATATATGGTGTTTCGAGGTGAAGATGCGTGAACACCCTTGGAATGTTCATCGCGTGGAGTGAAAGGGAGGTAAGTTTATGAATGAGAAATGTCTTATTGTAGTAAGCGAAATAACATTAGGACTCAACAATACAACCGAGAGGCTAAATCATGACCACAACACCCGAAGAAGTATACGTGCTAAAAATAGGCGGTAGCGTTTTAACCGAAAAAGGCGAGTT
>JAPVWK010000206.1 GCA_028572065.1 Candidatus Methanophagales archaeon | reverse complement strand
TATGCCACTAAAAGTATCATAGCGACAATTATTAACGCCTCCGCCAGACTTTTACCTGTTTCCATTAACGTTTCTTTCATTTCCCTGTCACTTCTCCTTTAGTTCATATTCTTACTATAAAAAGTTATTAAAAATAGTCTCTTCTGTCAGCGCACTTAAAATAGATGTCTTGAACTCTCCCGCCCATTCTATCGGCAGGCATTCATATTTTTTACCCGTTATCTCAACAACTGGCTGGATTTTTAGTTTTACCGCTGTTCTTTCACCATTCATCAGGTGTGATACCCACCATTCCCCGATCTTATCATTTTGAAGTGGTGTTATCAAACTAATAGTAGTAGCGGAGTTAGGTGCAAGTGTAGCGTTAGCCCTTACTCTTCCTGCTCCGATAGTCACATCATTCATCACGATCTCATAATAGTATTCGGATAGTGAAATCGGGATAGACTCACCATTATCTACAACTATCGAGGTAATTATCTCCGTTTCAACTTCCGTCACCTCGCCAAAACGACTGTTCATACTGTTTAGTTTTAGCTGCACAGGTCCCAGATAAATCCCTTCGAGTTCACCCGGCATCGAGCTGAAATCCGACAGAATATCGGTTGTTAGGCTATTCTTTAACTCGATAGGATATTCATGCTTCGTTAGACCGAGGTCTAAAATCAAATTCATCCGGACCCGCACTTCTGTACTTTCTCCGTTCTTTATATGCGACACCCACCAGTCCCGAATCTTGTGATTGTCTATCTTCGTGGATAGCTTTAGTATAGATACTTGATTTGCCTTTATCTCTGTGCTGCTCACAGACGACACCTCGCCCATTTTTTCATCATTCATGAACAACTCGGCTTCCACGCTTTCAAGACCGATAGAAACGGGGTTGGGATTCTTTACGGCAACATTTGTTTGAATCACCGATTCCGACTCTGTGATTTTGCCCAATTCTTGCGTTATGCCGATAACTGTGGGCGCCCCTAATTCCGGCCGTTCAACAGCAAATAAAGCAGCTATTGCGACAATAACCACGATTAACATTCCGATAGCCACCCATCTACTCTTCTTCATCTTCACTTGCTATATGTTATAACTGTAAACTCGCATGAAATAAAAAATCTGAAAGGTTTATAAAAGTTTGGCCACAAATAGAATTCAATAACTACGTATATTATGAACGCCGTCACAGGACTTGTCTATCACGAGGATTATCTGAAGCATGACACTGGAGTTCATCCTGAGTGCGCAGAACGGCTGGTATCTATAATGCAAAAGCTCGAAAGCACATGTATTACAGAAGAACTGAACCGAATTACACCGAGTAAAGCGACAAAAGAGCAGATAGGATATGTACATCGTGATGCTTATATCATGAAGGTGGAAGCGCTATGCGCGCGAGGTGGAGGTATGCTTGATCCTGATACGCCGATATGTCCAGCTAGTGGCGAGATAGCGTTGCTTTCTGCGGGTGGCATGCTAAAAGCGGTTGACGCTGTGATGGTTGATGAGATGAGGCAGATATTCGCATTGATACGACCTCCAGGACATCACGCCATTCCGAATGCGGGTATGGGTTTCTGCATATTCAACAATATCGCGATTGCCGCGGAGCATTTAAAACGTAAATACGGCATCAAACGCATTTTGATTGTTGATTGGGACGTGCATCATGGTAATGGTACGCAGGAAACGTTCTTCGATGACCCTTCGGTGTTGTATTACTCTATGCACCAGTATCCCCATTATCCTGGTACCGGTTGGATAGATGAAGTGGGCAAAGGGGAAGGCGAAGGTTTCACGGTAAATGTCCCGCTTCAGGCAGGCACGACAGATACTGGCTATTTATATGTTTTGGAAAATATTTTAGTGCCGATAGCTATGGACTTCAAACCCGAATTTGTGCTGGTATCTGCAGGCTTCGATGCGCATATTAACGACCCCTTAGCTTCAATGAACGTAACATCTTCGGGGTTTGGGTTGTTTACGGAAATGATAAAAGGCATAGCGGAGAAAAGCTGCGATGGAAAGATGGTGATTGCTTTAGAGGGGGGTTATAACTTGAATGCGCTTGCAGAGTCGGTTTTAGCGGTATTTGAATCCCTTTTAGCCCGTGACGAGCGGAGCGAGAAGAAGGCAGAGGGGATACCCGAACCGATGAAGAAACGGGTAGAAGAGATAAGGCGGGCACAACGAATCTACTGGTCAAATGTCCTTTAGGTGAAGAAGGTTCTACAAGTGGTGTAAATGGAAAAAGAAAGCTGTGGAATAGTGGGCATGGTGTTGGACGCGGGAAATGCAGCGTTGCCTATATTTCATGCACTTTATACCTTGCAACACAGAGGGCAGGAAGCTGCGGGAATAGCCGTAAGTAACAGAAAAGAAAACTGTGTAGAACCAGTAGATATAAAATTGATAAAAGGGATGGGATTTGTTTA
>JAPVWK010000205.1 GCA_028572065.1 Candidatus Methanophagales archaeon | reverse complement strand
TAAAAGCGGCTTGTTGTTCAAAGAGATGAAGCATTTATCGCTGTATTGGAATCTGAGGCTCTTACCACCCGCAAGGATGAGCACGGTCTTTTGCATATCCATCACATTTAAATAGGGTGATGATTAGATATTACACGTATGAATCAAAGGCTAAAAGTATTAACCAAAGAAGGTAAACAGGAGGGTGGTGTTGTAATATGGAAACACGGGATGTAATATTTTCGTCTGTGATGGTTGTCGCTGCATTTGTTATGGTGTACACGCTGGTGTATAACTATAGTCCAAAGGACCCGGTGATCGTGGTATCGAGCGTGATATTCGTGGGTATGCTGGCTGTTTTGTTTCTGAGCACGAACGAGCGGTTGAAGAAGATAGAAACGGACATAAGCAGGAAGGAGCGGTCATTGAGGGTGAGTATGCAGTCGGTGGAAGAAGAAGTGAAAGAGCAAGTGACAAATGCGACAAGTAAAATAGAGGAAGTGCGAGATGAAATTCTGTTAAAGAGGCGGTATCGGTAAAGGCGCAGAATAAATACAAACACAATGCGAGTGCCCCTTTCTGGGGTGGTAGAATAAGGAGAACGGGATGTGGAGAGAGGTAGTAGAGGAGTTCGGTGGTTTACCGTCACAGAAGAAAGTAGTTGAACTTTTATTAGAGCGCGGATTTCAAGTGAGCCCCGAGGGGAAAGTAGTATCAGGCGGGATTGCGATACCGCACACGCAGATCGCGAACGAGGTGGGTGTGGACCGGCGGGTGGTGGAGATGACGGTAAAACGGATTTTGGATGTGCCTGTGCTACAGGAGATATTTGAGAACATGCGGGCTATCGCTTTTCTTGCCGATGTCGCACCGTTGCTGGGGTTCAGTGTAATTATTATCCATCCGGCGGATGCGAAAGAGGAAGGTATCCTGGGTGAAGTGGCGTCTGTAATAGCAAAACGCGGTATTTCTATAAGACAAGCGGTTAGTGATGATCCCTATCTCGTGGACGATCCCAAACTCACGATTATCACGGATAAGGGCATACCCGGGGATTTGATAGAGGAAATAGGGCGGTTGAAACAGGTAAAAGGTGTGCAGATTCATCAATAAACCCTTTTCTTTTTGGAAAAAAGAAAAGGGTTTTCGGAAAAGAAAAACATCTTACGGGGAAGGGAAAAAGGAAGAGGGGACATTTCCGATTGGGTCGAATGGGGGCATATTAGACGGTAAGGCCACAGAGATATACTTTCTTAGGACAGAAGGGTACTGAAGCGAAAAGGCGTGAACCCAAAAGTCGTGGCGGAAGTTACAACGACCGGAAACAGCTGGTCGGTACTGATGGGTCTGGCAGACAGGGCACATTTACTGGAAGGTAAAGACGTGAATGCCCGAAGGCACGATATGATAACACAATTGCAGGGTTTCCATTGTCATGAATCGGGGATAGCAACGAAGGCAACGCGGATGAATATACTTGCGGGTGATTTCTTTTGGCACGCAGCGGCAGCAGCATCCTGATTTAGCGGCAATGATAGAGCGATGCGCATATTTTGCAGCATGGGCGGTGTCAATTGCGTTGTCGGTGCGGAACAGATAGGCATAAAACCGACCGATACGATGCCTCACGCATTGAATATTTGTTTCTGTGAAAGCCCGCAGAAAGAGGCGTGGCAGGCATTTGACGGTTTTATTGCAGAATAAAATGTAAATACTAATGTATCAACGCACTAAAGTGATAAACCGTATTTTGGGCTTAAAGCACGATTAGTATTGCAGGACAATTTCTATAGTGTGCAAAGCCTTCGGGAACGCAAAGCTTTTATGCAAGAAAAAACAATATGTATATGGAGGGAAAGCTATGAGCCTTAATCCAGAACTAATGCCACAGAATAGCCCTGATTTATGGGGTGGTCCCTGGTATATCTTCCCGTTAATGATTTTCATATTCTTGTGTCTATTCTTTATATTGGCTTTTGCGGAACGGCGTCTGTTTGATCGTATTTTATACAAACTAAGAAACGCAGGAACAAGGATAGATTTAAACAATTTACGTGCTCTTAACTGGTATCCTCACAAGTCAAATGCGGTAGAGAGCTACAAATGGATGGCTAATAACACCGAAGGCGATGCCACTGTTCTGGCATGGTGGGACTATGCCGATAGCATACGAACACTAAGCCACAGAAACGTTGTGATTACCGGGGCGTCCAGGAATATCAAGGATACTATTGAGAGTATCCATAAACATTCATGGAGTTGGATCAAGTATGCACTCTGGTACCCGTTTGAGTCAGAAAAGAAGGTTCGAGATGTGGCTAATTTCTTCGTTGCCGAAAACGAGCAGGAAGCTATGGAGTTAGTGCGGGAATGTGACGCTAATTACGTATTCGTGCAGTATCCAGTGGATGTTTACAAATTCAAAGCAATGGTTTTGGCAGCAGGGAAAAATCC
>JAPVWK010000204.1 GCA_028572065.1 Candidatus Methanophagales archaeon | reverse complement strand
TACGCATGGCAATTCGTACAGATCGCTCTGCCAGTACCGGTTCCGGAACGTGTGTTCGTACTTGCTTTGAGGTTTGATACCTCTTTGCCGCCGAGCGGGAACCATGAGTTTCCTTTGATGAACACTTCGTTTGTAGGTACCGCACCGTGTGGCTCGTGACAATCAGTACATGGCAGCTTATCTCCCCTTGAAATTCCTGTAAGCCCTGATGCGTCACTCTTTATGTAATGACCACCCGTTGGGCTACCGTCGGTTGGCGGCACAGTATTTGGCGGTGTTGTCTCATAATATCCAGACTCATTGTCCAAGGGTGAGCTATCATAGGATAGGTCGTTTCCTTTCATATCACCGTCGAATGCGACATCTTGAGGAATGTACCGACCAAGCGATTCGTTTATGAAAAATAGGTAACCAGGATCATCATCCACTGTATTGTGGTTATCATGGCAATCGTAACAGTAGAGTGTGGGTGATCTGACATAATCAGGATTTTCGGTCTGATTGAAATAGTTCTCTCCTGCTGTGAGGTTGCGAGCCCACATGTACGGGACGCCCTCACGGATATTGTGGCATGCAGAACATTCGCCGTTTGGTGTGAGGTACAGGCTGAAGGTAAAATCGTGTTTTGAGTTTGTAATGCCCGTCTCCGCAAGCGTGATCTCGTGTGCCATCGCGTTGGATGTGCCATCAAGATTAGAACAGGGGTTAACAGCATCCGCACCGTTGACTGAAATTGCAAACGGCACAGCTATTAGTATCAGCAGTACGATATGGACCAGCATCTTCACTCTTTCTTCTTCTGCTTCTTTTGACATTTTGTTTTTACGTTTGCGCACCCCAAATAAAATAGAGGTGATACATACTTTATAACAGTTTCTGTTGTTGAAACTTTTTTCTTGTACTATGTAAATTTAATGTTACTGTTTGGTCCAGTCATTTGTGGCGTTCACCTGTGACACTCAGACCAGACCAGCTATGCAGCCCGCTAAAAAGAACGCAAAAAAAATGAACAAAGGGGGATAATAAATGTTATTGCAGCAATAGCACTTAAAGCTTCTTTGGTAAGACCTTTTTGTAGTACGTTCTTTTAAAAAGAAAAAGCTTTGAAAGAATATACACATTGCGGATACGCATATAGGGTAGCATTTGAATGCTACGAGGTAACCCAAAATGATACCGATCTCGAAACCGGAAATAGGCAAAGAGGAGATAGCAGCAGTAACAGGGGTATTAGAATCAGGGATGCTTGCGCAGGGCGAAGTAGTGGAAGAGTTTGAGGACAAGTTTGCCGCGTATATAGGCACGGACTACGCAATAGCCACGAATTCGGGCACCTCGGCACTTCATACCGCTCTCGCAGCACAAGGCATAAAAGAAGGCGATGAAGTGATTACAACTGCGTTCTCATTCTTCGCAACCGCATCCTGCGTACTCATGCAGAACGCAACGCCGGTATTCGTGGATATAGACCCGAAGACATACAACATTGACCCTGCCCTGATAGAAGCTAAAATATCAGACCGAACAAAGGCGATTATTCCTGTTCACCTGTACGGTCAGCCTTGCGAGATGCGCGAGATTATGGATATAGCGAAGGCAAATAACCTGGCGGTGATTGAGGATGCGGCACAGGCACATGGGGCGGAATATAAAGCGAAGAAAGTAGGTGCCATCGGCGACATAGGCGTTTTTAGCTTCTATTCCACGAAGAATATCATTACAGGCGAAGGCGGTATGATCACGACGGACAACGAGGAAATAGCAGAGCGTGCAAGGTTGATAAGGAATCATGGCCAGAGTAGAAGGTATTTTCATGACTGTCTGGGTTATAACTACCGGATGACGAATATAGCGGCTGCTATTGGGTTAGTTCAGTTAAATAAGATAGATACGCTGAGTCTAAGAAGGATGAGTAATGCAAGATACTATGGTGAGCAATTAAACGTGAAGAAGCCGTTCGTTTCGCCTAATGTCAAACATGTCTTCCATCAATACACAATACGAGTAAAGGACCGCGATAAGTTCCAGGCGCATCTGGAACGGAAGGGTGTGGGTTATGGCATCTATTATCCCGTGCCTCTGCCGAGCCAGCCGTTGTTCGATTCAAACGAGTTATTTGAAGTTGCTGAGCTTGCGAGTGAAGAGGTTATATCAATTCCGGTCAATCCGTCATTAAAAAGAATGGACGTTGAGAAGGTAGTAAAGGTGGTGAATGGGTATGAAGGGTAAAGTTAAGATAGGAATAGGCGGTAATATCCATGATAGCGTGCTACTGGGCGTGGGAGAAGGTGACGAGGTCGAGATAGGTGAATACGCACTGATACGGAGTGGAACTGTGATATATTCAGGTGTGGAGATAGGCAAGAACTTCAGAACCGGGCATAACGTGCTGGTGCGAGAGAATACGGTAATCGGCGATGACGTGCTGGTCGGGACAAATTCTGTT
>JAPVWK010000203.1 GCA_028572065.1 Candidatus Methanophagales archaeon | reverse complement strand
GAGAATTTGGATGTCCGGATGGTCAATTAAAGAGGAGTAGAAGAATGATAAGTCCAGCGATTAAAATTGCTTCTTCAAGATTTCCGAACGAGATATGTGAGATAGAAGTACAAAGGGACATTTCTAAATGCATAAACTGCGGCACATGCGCCAAATTATGTCCGTTCGGAGTCCATGAGCGTAAAACAGGCTATAATAGAGTTTCAAAGCCGTTGAGTTACCGCTGTATAGGCACTTCATGCGAAGATAAATCGTTTTTCTGTGTCAATCAGTGTCCACGAGGAGCGCTTTCTTTAGGTGTAAGTTCTGAATACCGTACTATAGGCGATTATCGCTGGACTCGAGACCTTATAATCGGCACATGGAAGCAGGCAGAGACGGGGATACCGCTTAAAGGGCAAAGATACGAAATAGGCAACTCCGGCGGTGGGTTTGACCGTATTTCATTCAATTTCCCGGATGACGATGGGAGCGGAGAAATGGGAGATGAAGATATGGCTCACACCTCACACATCACACCTAACACCTCTGGAGCTATAAGCACTGAGATAGACCTGAATAAGAGGGAAGGTAAGAAGATCAGTATTAAGGTGCCATTCTATGGTGGCGGGATGTCTTTTGGCTCTATCAGTCTCTCAGTAATGCTTGCAAAAGCAAAAGCGGCAAGAGCTTGGGGGACATTTACATGCACAGGTGAGGGCGGTTACCCGGAAGCATTAAAGGAATACGATGATAACGTGATTACACAGGTTGCAACCGGGTTATTTGGTGTGATGGAAGATACCATTCAACGAGTAAAGATTGTTGAATTCAAGTATGCGCAGGGTGCAAAACCTGGTCTTGGAGGGCATTTACTGGGCGATAAAGTAACAGTAGAAGTTGCACGTATGCGAGAAGCGGTAGAAGGTAGCAGCCTGCTCTCACCATTTCCGTTTCATAGTGTATATTCGGTGGAAGACCATAAAAAACATCTGGATTGGATAAAAGAGCTGAACCCTGACGCTATTGTCTCTGTAAAGGTTTCCACGCCCACGGATGTGGATATGGTTGCAGTGGGCAGCTATTACGCAGGTGCAAATATTATCCATCTGGATGGCAGCTATGGCGGCACGGGCGCGGCACCAGACATTGCGAAGAAGAATATCGCGATGCCTATCGAGTATGCAATACCGAAGGTGCATGAGTTCCTTAAACAGGAGGGTATACGTGATACGATGACGATTATTGCAAGTGGTGGTATAAGAACAGCCCATGATGCGTTAAAGGCGATTGCGCTGGGTGCAGATGGTGTTGTTATCGGCACTGTCGAACTTGTTGCACTGGGTTGTGTGCGGTGCGGTAATTGTGAATCCGGTAGGGGATGCCCAAGGGGGATTGCAACAACGGACCCGGAACTGTCTAAGGCTATTGATCTGGAATGGGGTGCTCAACGTCTGATTAATTTGTATGCTGCGTGGAGAAGCGAGATTGTGGATGTACTTAAAAGGTTTGGGATGAAGAGTATAAAGGAGTTGGTTGGGCGGTATGATTGTTTGATTGAAAACCACGAGATTACACAAGAGTATGATGAGGAAACGAAGCTATGAAAATACACAAATCCGAGGATGAAGGTGGCTGCGGAGTCGTAGGTTTCGCATCTACGATTCCAGTCAGAGGTAAGCACATATTCGAACCCTCTATCCAGATGCATAACAGAGGTAACGGAAAAGGAGGCGGTATCGCCGCGGTTGGGCTCTCGCACGAAGACCTCGGCGTTACAAAGTCAATACTAAAAAACGATTATCTGCTACAAATTGCACTACTTGACCCGGAAGCTCGTATCAAGATAGAAGCCGAGTTCATAACGGCACAATCGAAAAAGTCAGTGATTTTTTAATTTTTCATCTATCGAACCCCACATTTTCATCGTGTTTGCAAATAGTAAACTACCAAAAAGTGATCCCACATCGACTTCCTGTCAAAACCCACATTATTCTTACCCAAAACAGTACAAAAACATCAAAAACAGCCATTACACGAGTGAAAAGGTGATAGCTACCGCTAACCACCTCTCTTCATTCACACCAACTTGAATCGTAAACGCATTATCTCGAATCCAAAAACGGTATAAACATTAAAAACGCTTCCAGTAAGGACTTCTTGCCTCTGCCCAGTAGCCCCGCCCTCTTCATTGCTGACAGCTTTATCTGGTTGTCAAGCCCTCTATCGCTCCTGAGCTGCTTCTTTCTATGCGTCTTCAAGCTTGTTGAGTAGTAGTTCTCGACCCCATTGTTCGTAGCCGGCGCACCTTTCCCGAAATAGACCGCTGTAAAATGCGCCCAGCCCTTTTCAATCATTCTCAACCGCTTCTGAACGAGCTTATCAAAAGAAACGCTTTCCGCCTTCAACTCGTCAAATACCCACAAAGCCTCAATATAAGGTCGCTGTACTTAATTCCTCTTCTTTGTCCTGCGGTCTCGCTTCT
>JAPVWK010000202.1 GCA_028572065.1 Candidatus Methanophagales archaeon | reverse complement strand
TTCACCACATTGCGGGAATTGTGAGTTGTGCATGAACTCTACTTAGTAGCACATCTGGGTGGAGTTTTGTTAAAGCTTGTGATTAACTGGTGGTTGTTTGGTTGTTACACTCGTCGGGAAACTACATCGGTTTTTGGTATAATATATATAATATACTTATTTGTGTAATCCAAAAATGAGTGACATATCACCATCGCTTCAGGAATGGAAGAACTTATACGAAGCCTCGATAGAATTCAAAAAGGTCGAGTGCTGGAACTGGATGCAGGATTCCGACATATTCGGCGTGAAAAACCCGGCAACTGGCGAAATCGGGTACTGCTGCATATTAGGCAGATTGGGCGATTATTTTGGCTTAGCGGTTTATTTAGGTGCAGAAGGTTTTAAAGGGTATTTAAAACTGCAATTGGGCGATCCGGAAAGTGGTATTGAAACATTCATGCTACAGAAATGTTTAATGGCTGCGTTTAGAGACAGAACGGCTTTGCAGAAACCCGATTTGGAACAGATAAAAAAACTTGGGCTGAAATTTAGAGGGCGAAATGAAAGGCCTCTTTTTCGTAGTTACCTTCCGGGCTACCACCCTTGGTATTTGACAAGCGAAGAGGCAAAATTTTTGACTTTAGCCTTACACCAAGCGGTAGATGTTGCATTACGATTTAAAGAAGACCCGGATATGCTTGAGCCTCTTGACGATGTTTATGTCTTTGTTCGGGTGCCGGAAGAAGAAACTGACGAATTGCGCTGGCACGATGAATGGCTGAAGCCACCGCTCATAGAAGACGAGGCAGAGTTTGTGGCTGATCCAGTAGATGAAGTTCGTCTGGATCGGCTCAAGAGGATTGCGAGGCATGAACAAGGTACCTGGGAAATTGACTTCTTCTATATTGCACGAGGTGCGAGAGACGGAAAAGGACGACCTTATTATCCCTATGCTTTTATATGGGTGGACCATCATTCGGGTTTCATTTATCATTCTTTAATAGTGAAACCCTCGAAACCGGAATACCGATCAGAATTCATAGAGGAGTTCCTGAGTTTCATTGAGAATACCGAAGTCGTACCGGATAGAATAATGGTCTCGAAAGAGGAACTATTTCAGTTACTTAAGCCTGTTACTTCCGTGTTGGACATTGAACTAAAACGGAGTCGTGAATTAAAAGAAATCGAGCAGGTAAAAGCAGGAATGCTTGAGTTTTTTGGTTGAAAGAAGTGGCCCAACAGCACAAAAACTGGGGGTACGCCGAGGATGTAGATATTGGAATATGGATAGTTACCAAACACCTATTTTTCTCGGCAGATGTTTTTTAACGTTACGTAACAATAGCTAATAGTGCAGAAGATACTATTTGAAAAACCTGAACTTGAACAGATTAACCGCCACGGCCTTAACGCAGCGGATATGCACTTCCATACAAATCATTCGGACTCTCCGACTACGGTAAAAGCAGCATTGAAACGTGCAAAACAAAAGGGGTTTGGGCTCGCAATTACAGATCACAACCAGATAAGTGGCGTAATTGAAGCTTACGCGCTGAAGACCGATGTTCTTGTTATACCCGGCATAGAGATAAGCGCCCGAGACGGGCCGCATATACTTGTTTATTTCTATACCATTCCCGAACTGACGGAATTTTATGTACAATACATACATAAGAACAAGCGAAAAAGCCCGTATCTTGGTATCGCATTAACCACACAGGAGATAGTAGAAAAGACAGACGATTATAACTGCGTAACCGTTGCAGCACATCCGTATGGCTACCTGTTACTAAATCGCGGCGTCCAGAAGTGTGTTGACGCGGAGTACCTGGACCAAGAGATACTCGAATATTTTGATGGCATCGAAGTTATTTGCGGCGGCATGACCCGGAACCTGAACGTAAAGGCCGCGAAACTAGCGGATACATTTGAAAAGGGCATAACCGGCGGCACAGACGGGCACTTGCTCAGCGACCTCGGTAATGTTGTTACCTGTTCGCATGCAGAAAACGTTGACGGGTTCCTTTCGGATATTATGCGAAGAAGGAGCATTGTTATCGGTCGTGAAAAGAATGTACCGTTAAAATGCGCTATGGCTACGATCGTGCTGACGAAGTACATCAAATACGTGGTACCCTCGCTGTGGGTACACTATGAGCAGAACCTGCCACGGGTAATGCGAATGTGGAAACGAGCAAAACAAAAAAACAAACGTTGAAACAAATACCGTTTTTCGGCTAAATGCTGTTGGTAACGCAGTCCTTTCCGCGTAGCGTTGTGAGGGAATATCGTATGACTTTGATTACGTGCATCAGGAAGAAGTCGTAATTTTATATAATGTTTACTTTTATTAATGGTAAGATGCAAGAACAAAAAACGGTAAAAATACTGGACACGACGTTGCGAGATGGTGAGCAAACACCGGGGGTATCACTAACGCCGGAACAGAAACTGCAAATTGCAAAACAGCTTGACGTATTAGGCGCAGACATCATAGAAGCAGGAACTGCGGTCATATCGGA
>JAPVWK010000201.1 GCA_028572065.1 Candidatus Methanophagales archaeon | reverse complement strand
TTTATCCATCCGCCCTTCTAGCTTATCCTGTAACATCTCCTTCACGACAAGCCGCTGATCGCCACCCAATCTCTCTGGCGGTACCCTTACTACATCAATCGCTCTTATTTTTACGTACATCTATTTGCTTTTCCACCTCTGCTACATGTAACCTCGTGGATAGTATAGCATCCGGGTTCAACGAAATCGAGTCTATCCCACATTCGACCAGGAACTCAGCGAATTCCGGGAAATCACTCGGTGCCTGTCCACAAATCCCTATCTTCCTCCTTGGTTCATGTTTATGCGCTACATCTATAACATGTTTCACCAGCCTCTTCACAGCCTCGTTCCTTTCGTCAAATATGTGTGCTACCAAGTCAGAATCACGGTCCAATCCCAGTGTTAGTTGCGTTAAATCATTCGACCCTATGCTGAACCCGTCAAACACCTTCGCGAACTCATCTGCCAGAATTACATTTGATGGGATTTCGCACATCACGTACACTTCCAGCCCATTTTCGCCTTGTTTCAATCCGAACGCCTCCATTGTTTCTATTACCTTTTTACCCTCTTCCGGCGTTCTACAAAACGGGACCATCACTATTAGGTTCGTCAATCCCATCTCGTCTCTAACCTTCTTTATCGCCTTGCATTCTAACCGAAATGCCGGCTTGAATTTCTTGTCGTAATATCGTGATGCGCCCCTCCAACCGATCATCGGGTTACTTTCTTCAGGTTCGTATAGATACCCACCTATTAAATTCGCATATTCATTTGTCTTGAAGTCTGACAACCGCACAATCACTTCGTTGGGATAAAAACCCGCGGCGATTCGCCCTATACCCATTGCCAGATTGTCAATGAAGAATTCCACTTTGTCCGTGTACGCAGTACTTCTTGCATCTATCTCTTTTATTACCTTCGCTATCTTCCGGTCATTCCCCGCTCTTTCCTTTAACTTATCGTATTCTATCAGTGCCAGCGGGTGGATGCCGATATACGAATTGATTATAAATTCTTCCCGGGCTAAACCCACGCCATCATTCGGAATTTGCCCCTGGAAAAAGGCATTCTCCGGGACCCCGGCATTCATCATTATCCGGGTGCGAGGTCTCGGCACTTTGTCCAATGCCACTTTATCTAACCGGTAGTTCAATTTGCTTTCATATACTCGCCCTATACCCTCTGAACAATCTACTGTGACTCCTTTTACATTCTTTAACGCTCGTGTTCCATTTACAGTGCCAATTACGCAGGGGATACCCAGCTCACGAGAGATGATAGCAGCATGGCAGGTTCTTCCCCCACGGTCAGTAACAAGCGCAGCCGCTATTTTCATTATCGGTTCCCAATCAGGATCCGTCATCTCAGTAACCAGCACCTGCCCCGGCTTGAATTCATGTATCGCCTTCGCGTTTTCTATTACATTTACTTCCCCATACCCGATTTTCGAACCAACCGCCTCGCCTTCTACTAACAGCCAACCTTCTTCTTTTAGTAAATCCCGGTCCTCCTCGAGCACATAAGTCTCGAGCACGGCAATGTCCTTCTGCGAATGCACCGTTTCCGGCCTCGCCTGGACTATGAAAAGTTTATTGGTCATACCATCTTTTGCCCATTCGATGTCCATCGGCCTACCATAATGCTCTTCTATAATGCACGTCCAGTTCGCGAGTGTAAGCACTTCTTCATCCGTCAGCACGAACTGTTTCTGCTCTTCGGACGTGACTTTTCGTTGTTTCGTGCCCGTACCCTTTTCATTATAAACCATTTTCTTCCGCTTTGAGCCTACTTTCTTACCCACGAGCGGCTTAAAACCTTCACGTAATGTCGGCTTAAAGACATAGAACTGGTCTGGATTTACGATACCTTGCACAACGTTCTCGCCTAAACCGTACGCACCGGTGACGTAAACAACATCTTTGAACCCGGATTCGGTATCTATGGAAAATATAACCCCGGAAGATGCTAAATCAGAACGGACCATCTTTTGCACGCCAACAGAAAGATATACACTGAGATGATCGAACCCTTTATCCACGCGATAGGAAATCGCTCTGTTTGTGAATAGAGAAGCAAAACATTCCATCACCTTCTCCACCAGTTCATCCTCACCTCTTACGTTTAAATACGTCTCTTGTTGACCTGCGAAACTCGCGGTCGGTAGGTCTTCCGCAGTTGCACTGCTTCTTACCGCCACGTCCACATTTTCGCCATATCTCTGCTCCATCTCTTTATAAGCGGCTCTTATCTCGTCTTCCAAATCACGAGGACACGAGGCATTCCTTATCAATCGTCTTATCTTGTTACCTCGTTTAAATAGGTTTTCCATGTCGTGTGTATCCAAATCCGCCAGCGTTTCTTTGATCTTTTCGCCTATACCTGCTTCTTGTAACAGATACCTATATGCTTCGGCTGTGGTGGCAAATCCAGAAGGAACGTCCACTCCCTTTGATTGCAGGTTCTTTATCATCTCACCGAGAGACGCATTTTTGCCCCCAACCAGTGCTACATCATCTTTTCCAACTTCATCAAACCATCTTACGTACTTCATAATCTG
>JAPVWK010000200.1 GCA_028572065.1 Candidatus Methanophagales archaeon | reverse complement strand
TTGAAATTGAAATTCTCGGCACGTCTTCTCGCATTGAACTTGCCCACGCCGAAATATACGGCATCTGCTCCGTTTTCCACGGCCGGCCTGAGCGACTCAGGACCTCTGACCGGTGATAGGATTTCTACTTTCTTCACTGTAACTATAATATACTAACTATACAGGTTTTGGTGTTTACTATATTACATGAAATACACGAACTCCTCAAAACGAGTCTTCTTCTCGTGCTCGATGCGCGGCGGATTCGGAAAACTCGCGCAGGAAGAACTGAGAAAGATACCGGACATATTAGAAGAGCAAGGTATGACGGTGATAAGCCGGCATCAAACCCGCGAAAAGTTTATGGACAGCGAGTCACGACTTACGGATAGTGAGATTCACGACCGTGATTACGCGTGGTTGAAAGAGGCGGATATTGTGATAGCGGAGATAACAAATCCGAGTCTGGGAGTCGGTGCGGAAATAGCAGATGCTGTTAATCTGGGCATTCCGGTATTGTGCGTGTATAAACAAGAGTATGAACAGCAGATTTCGGCGTATGTACGTGGCAAAGCGGGCGTTGTCTGTAAAGCGTATTCGGGTTTTGAAGAGTTGAAAGATATAATTTGGGAGTATAGTGAGCATTTATAAGAATATCCCCACTACCTTCCGCTTCTCTACATCCACCAATCCCCGATCCGTAATCTTCAGCTTCGGTATAACCGGCAAAGCGAGAAACGACATAGTAATAGTAGGCGCTTGCAATTTACAGCCCATCTCATCAATTTTAGCTTCCAGCGCTTTTTGTTTCATAATCACATAATCCAGCCCCTTATCGCTCATAAGTCCTGCAATCGGCAGCTCCAACTCCTGCGTTATTTCGTTACCGCAACACAAAACAATTCCCCCCCCTATCGCTTTCAAGCGGTTGCACGCGCGAGCCATATCCTCTTCGTTTGTACCGATAACGACAATATTATGCGCGTCATGAGCAATAGTGGAAGCGACAGCACCGGCCTTCAGGCCAAACCCTTTCACAAAGCCTAAGCCGATATTACCGGTGTATTGATGGCGTTCGAGCACACCAATCTTTATTATATCGCGTGCTGTGTCTATACCACTAACTACCTCCACGAGTTCCTCAGTCAGAAGTTCGCCTTTTATCAAGCCGATAATCCGCGCTTTTTTTGCTCCGCCTTCTTGCGGTATCACAAAAGCATCAGGTTTCAGATGCGCTATCCGTACACTTTCGCCATAACGTGGGTATTTGTACTTATATCCCTGCGGCGGCGTAGCGAAATCCGTCTTCCCGTTCACTATCACACTTTCTACTTCAAACGTATCCAGATTCTTTAACAGCACGATGTCCGCGATTTTACCCGGCGATATGCTGCCTATTTTATTGTCGAGTTTGAACCATTCCGCAGTGTTTATCGTGCACATCTGCACTGCTTTCACGGGATCTATACCCTGTTCAATGGCTCTTCTTAAGACAAAGTCTAAATAACCCGCGTACTGTAAATCGCGTGGCGTTCGGTCTCCGTCTGTGACAAGCATGCAATGCCTTGTAGCTACGGTCTTCAATAAAGGCGCAATATCTTCCAGGTTCTTTGCCGCTGAGCCTTCTCTCACCATCACATGCATACCCAACCGGAGCTTCTCCTGCGCTTCTTCATAAGACGTGTTCTCGTGGTCTGAACCCGCACCACTTAATACATATGCGTTCAGCTCTTTACCGCTGAGTAGCGGAGCATGACCATCTATAGGTACTTTTAACTCCTGTGCCGCTTCTATCTTCTTCCATACCTCTTCCTCTTTTGCTATAACACCGCCGTAGTTCATCACCTCTGCCAGACCGATAATTCCGTCCGTCCGCAGCAATTCCTTTATCTGTTCATGCGTAATCACGGCACCTGAGGTCTCAAGCCCAAGAGCAGGCGCGGTTGAAGGTACGCACGAAGGGGCCATACAATATACTTTTAGGGCGGTAGATTTCGCCTCTTCTAAAAATGCTCTTATCCCCTCGATACCTAAGACATTGGCTATCTCATGTGGGTCCGCCACAACCGCAGTTGTCCCGCGGGACACAACCGCTTTTGCAAATTCGCACACCGAAAGCATACTCATTTCTATATGCGTATGCCCGTCTATCAATCCCGGGACTGCATAGCTATTCCGCGCGTCAATCTCATTCCTTCCGCTATATCTGCCCAATCCTGCTATCAAGCCACGAGCAATTGCAATGTCCGTTTCGTATATCTCGCCACTACATACGTTCACGAGGTTTACATTTTTCAGCACGAGATCCGCTTTTTCTTTGCCTAATGCGAAGTCAATTAACGCCTTCATTTAGTGTTTAACACCTTCTATTGCGTGGGTACCTATGCTTTTAGTCTTCCTATAGCTGGAAAGCTTCTTCCGATGTCATCATACCAAAAAAGTTTATAACGACTTATAGTATGTATATATTACACATATAAACATCCACTGGACACAAACACTCAAAATGGGAAAACTAATAGGATTTTGTCTGATAGCAGTAGCACTGCTTGTATCCACATGTGGGGGT
>JAPVWK010000199.1 GCA_028572065.1 Candidatus Methanophagales archaeon | reverse complement strand
GGTGAATACGCACTGATACGGAGTGGAACTGTGATATATTCAGGTGTGGAGATAGGCAAGAACTTCAGAACCGGGCATAACGTGCTGGTGCGAGAGAATACGGTAATCGGCGATGACGTGCTGGTCGGGACAAATTCTGTTATTGATGGCGACTGCAGGATTGGAAACGATGTAAGCATCCAAACAAATGTTTATGTGACCAAAGGCACAATAGTCGAGTCGGGCGCATTTTTTGGGCCTTGTTCTGCCACGCTAAACGACAAGTACATGCGATATGGTGCGGAATTGGTGGCTCCTGTAATAAAGAAAGGTGCGAGAATAGGCGCAAATTCTACTATTCTACCGGGTGTTGTAGTTGGCGAGAATGCGGTTGTCGGTGCCGGCGCGGTCGTGACAAAGAACGTGAAGCCGGGTGATGTAGTTGTGGGAAATCCGGCAAGGATGCTAAAGGTGGATTGATTCTTTTCGGTAAATCGTGGCACATAAATATAATCGGCTTCAGTCCAAAATCATTTTTACTGCTTTAACTCCCACCACGAACCACTAAAAAGCTATATTTAAGATAAAAAACTTCCCGGCAGACACAAAAACAATATAGATGGGCCCGATGCGATTCGAACGCATGATCTTCGCCTCGTAAAGGCGACGTCATAACCAACTAGACCACGGGCCCTCTCTTCATTTCCCTACTTCCCTACCACTCAGGGCATCTGTATATAAGGTATTGTTATATCTTTGGTAAAGCTTTCTTTTTGTAAGAAAGGTTTTTTATGTATCACAATTCTTATTAGATAAAAAAGTTACAAGGACACAAAGAAAAATGCATGGCGGGTTTAGAAAGGGAGCAGGCATAAGCTCTAAAAAGATGAGTCAAATGATGAAGCAGACGGGCATAAACATAGAGGAGCTTAGCGGCGTTGAAGAAGTAGTGATAAAAATGGTAGATTCCGAACTTGTTTTCCCGGATGCCAGCGTCACGATTATGGATGCTCAAGGCGTGAGGATGTATCAGGTAACGGGTACGCCCGAAAAACGCGCTAAGTCTGAGCAAGAAGAGCCCGAAGAGCTAATCATTTCGACAGAAGATGTGGAATTGGTAATGGAAAAAGCAGGGTGCACAGAAGAAAAAGCGAGAGCAGCGTTAATCGAGACCAACGGCGATTTCGTAGATGCAATTTCTAAACTTTGTGTGGAATGAACGTAATTCAACCGAAACGTGTCGGAGTAGTATGTAGAGGCGATGTTGCAGACTTACCGATCTTAAACGAGCTAGTTGAGTACCTGGATAAAAGGGTAGAGGTGGTACTTGACGCTGCGACTGCAACTAAACTAAAGAAGCAGGGCGCGAAGATAGAAGAGATGAACGTGGATTTGCTAATCTGCGTTGGTGGAGACGGCACGATTTTAAGGACGTTGCATCATGTGAAAAGCACCACGCCGGTGTTAGGCATAAATATGGGCACAATCGGTTTTTTAGCGGATGTACAACCAGAGAATGCTATAGCCACACTGCCGAAACTATTAGACGGGTTCGAGGTGGCACGCCGGGAACGGCTTTCTGTGACGGTAAAAGGCGGAAAGATACCTTATGCTATGAATGAAGCTCTAGTAATTACATCAAATCCCGGCAAAATGCTACAATTCGCTATCTTCGTGGACGGAGAGGAATGGGAAAGGTTAAGAGCAGACGGAGTCGTTTTCGCTACGCCCACAGGTAGCACAGCATATGCCATGAGTGCCGGTGGACCGATAGTACATCCCGGGGTCAATGCTGCTATAATCGTACCAATTGCACCGTTTAACCTTTCCGCGAGACCTACAGTCGTGGATATAAACAGCGAAATAACCCTGGAGCTTTTCGTGACGAAAGATGCGGAATTGGTAATTGATGGTCAGTTCTACCGTAAAATCGGAAACGAACACCGGATTAGTATTACAAAAGGAGAACCCGCACTCATGGTTAAGTTCCAGGATAGGCATTTCTTGAAGCTTCAAGACAAATTGCGTAATGTGGGCAAGATATGAAAACTAATATATATTATGCCACTATAGTTTTAGCTATACCCGATGATATTAATGAGGAACGGGGAGGATAGAAAATGAAAGAAGGAAAAATGTCGGCACAGAAGTTGGGTTATAAAGAGGTTATGGACGCATCAGGTCGTGAGATTGGCGAATTGCACAACATAATAGTGGATGCAACGACGGGTAGGCTAACCGAGCTTGTGATTAAGCCTGCCTCGATGCTTGATACAAGCGGGTTCAAGAAGGAGAACGATAATATCATCATATCAATAGATGCGGTTAAATCAATACGGGATGTAATAGTATTAGAAAGCGAAAAGATGCGAAAACGGGCGTGACGGGATTTGAACCCGCGATTTGCAGCTATCTCCCTTTTGTCACACGTTTTACGTACGAAACAACGTTTGGCGCAACCATGTAAATGTTTGTTAGGAGGCTGCCGCCGTGTCCTGACTAGGCCACACGCCCAAAGAGAAAATTTGTTTTATTCTTAGTAAAGGTTTCGTTTATTTATGATCTCATCATCATTGCAGACAACGCTGAAAAAGGCGGCGGGGAT
>JAPVWK010000198.1 GCA_028572065.1 Candidatus Methanophagales archaeon | reverse complement strand
TGTAGAGGTCTTTTTTCACAGAGATTTTATATGTTAAATTGTGGAGACAACGTTAGAGGCTTATGATTGAGGCGAAGGGTTTAAGCATGGTTTATCAAGACGGTACCGAAGCACTCCATGAGGTCTGCTTTGAGATACCAGAAGGCGAAAGCTGCTCCATTATCGGACCTTCGGGATGTGGGAAGACCTCGCTTCTTTTTATCTTCTCCGGTATCCTGAAACCCACGAGCGGCAAGGCGTTGATCGCGGGCAGGAAAGTAGTCGCGCCTTCGCGAGAAGTGGCATTGATCTTACAGGACTATGGCTTGTTACCGTGGAAAACGGTATATGAAAATGCATCCTTGGGCTTAGAGCTCAGGGGCTATGCGAAAAAAGAGCGTGAGGAGATTGTGGTACCACTTCTGGACGACCTGAACTTAAAAGATTTTTCGTATCACTACCCAAAACAGCTTTCCGGTGGTATGCAACAGCGAGTGGGGTTTGCCCGCGCGTTAGCTTTGAACCCGCAGATTTTACTTATGGATGAACCGTTATCTTCGCTTGATGCGCTCACGCGGGAGACACTACAGAATTTCCTGCTCGCGTTATGGCAGAGTAACGGGATGACCATGCTTCTGGTGACACACAGCATAGAAGAAGCGGTCTTTCTCGGCCGAGAAATAATCGTGCTATCGCCGAGACCCAGGCGTCTAGCGACGATAGTTACGAATCATAAAATGGGTGCAGTCAATTATAGAAATACGGAGGACTTTTTCGATAAATGCCGCGAAGTGAGGGAAAGCATAGAATATGGTGCTACGTAACTGCAGGGTTCCTGTTATTAGCTTTATGGTCTGTTATATCAGTTTTACTGGGTTCTATAGCGTTACCCACACCATCGGCTGTATTTTGCGCGTTTATAACGGGGTTACGGCACGATTTGCTCTCGAATCTGTTAGTGAGTGCTGCGCGAGTAGGCTACGGGATTGCACTGGCGTTATCTCTTGCAGTTCCGCTCGGGTTGATCAGTTATAGGAACAAGGCGGACAAAATGATCACGCCGTTCATATATTTGCTCTATCCGATTCCTCATATCGTTTTACTGCCTTTGATCATTCTGCTCTTTGGTATTGGCGATTTATCAAAGGTAATCCTGGTAGCTATAATCGTGTTCTTCCAGATTCTCGTGACCACGCGGGATGCCGCCAGGAATATAAGTACGAATTACATCTATTCGCTTCTTTCTTTGGGTGCCACGGAGAAAGACGTCTATAAGCATGTGGTTTTCCCTGCTTGCCTGCCCAAGATACTCACTGCGCTGCGAATAAGTATAGGCACGGCAATTGCGGTGCTATTCTTCGTGGAATCGTTCGCGACAAGTAAAGGTTTGGGCTACTTGATCATGGATTCCTGGAGCAGGATGGATTATCCGGATTTGTATGCTGCAATAGTGGCAATGGCTCTGCTCGGACTCTGTTTATACATTATGCTTGAATGGGTGGAGAGGACTGTCTGTGCATGGGTGTATGTGTGAAGTTGGACTAAAGATTTTTTTATTCTCGCTCCCAAAATAAGCGTTTACGCATTTTAGCAGGCGGAGGTGAGTTCCGTAACAGCAGTGGCGTGCGCTTGTTCTTCAAATGCCAAATAGGAGTTCTGGTCACATCATCGTCCTAACTCGTTTATACAAAAATAGTGAATGTTTGATACTAATATAAGAACGAATTAAATTATTTTTCGCGTATCGCTACAAAAAAATATAGACTGTAGAAGGACTTGAAATAGAGATATTACTAATATATTACATAAGAGTAGGTAGTCAAAAGAACTCTTTGTTCTGGCTTACTTTAAGGTACTTTTGAGCACATGAAAAAGGGAAAAGAAGGAAACAGGAACCGGAAAGGATTCAGCAGAGACGATAAGGGTGTGTCGTCAGTACTTGGAGTTGTACTGCTGATTTCAATCGTGGTGGTGATCACTTCGGTAATTGCCGCATTCGTTTTCGGTGCTGTCACAGGTAACAAGCAATCGCCGTGTGCCGAATTGGTTGTTAAAGATGCTGTAGCAGGTAAACAGAATATAACAATAGTCCATTACGGTGGTGATGGGATATGCGTATATTCAGCGGGGTCTAGGAATATCGAGATAAAGTATAATGGTCGCGTTTGTGACTTACAGAATAATGCCTCCTTGAATGATATAGCGCTGTCTCCAGTGAACACGTACTTTAATCTGGGTGACGAGCTGGAAGTGAGCGTGACTTACGGTGCTACGGGCGATCCCACGCGAAATCTTACAGCAGGTGACTCTATTTGCATAGTCTATACGCCTGCGGATTCCATACTGCAGCGTGTGACGGTTGTGTAGGTGTAAATAACGAAACATGTTTTTTGCTCTTTATATTGTATTGCCACAGAGTACACCTAGTTATTCCCCCTCTGTGTCCTCTATGGTCTCTGTGGCCCTCATTTTTGTGTTTTTCTGGTGGTGTCCTATAAACCGTGACCTTTATATACCCCGAACCACATAATAGATTCTATGACCGGGGCAAAACCAAATGACCAGATATGTTTGAATCCAGACTGTCCGGACTACCGGAAGAAGAACACAGGACAAATC
>JAPVWK010000197.1 GCA_028572065.1 Candidatus Methanophagales archaeon | reverse complement strand
CACCATTAAAAGCGTGAGTACACCCAGCGAAATACAAAAGCACGCGAAATTTACCCGTTTCGCGAAGCGCATGAGAATGCTCATCGTCAAATACCCGAATATGAGTGCGGACAGAATCATGATAACGGCATCGGCAATTGAAACACTCGTGACGACACCCCTGACATCAAATAGTATAATAGCACCGAGCACTGCAGGCACGCTCATGATAAACGAAAGCTTCAATGCGAGTTCTTGTTTGATACCGCACATCAGTAGAACGGTAATGGTCGTGCCCGATCTGGAGATACCCGGTATAATTGAGAAGCCCTGTGCAAGCCCTGCAAAGACCATGTCCCTTGTCGTTATCTCATCGAGAGTCCGGTAGCTGTTGCCCATGCGCTTTTGAACGCCGAGCATGATTCCCGTTAATATCAGCATGACGCCGATTAAAATATTGGCTACTTCTCCGGTTGCCAGCAAGTCCTTGATGAAGATTAGAAGCGGAACTGCTGTAATTGCGGTTGATAGCGTTGCGACAATGATAACTTTCAATAGTTTCGAGTCAATGTTCAGCATCGCAACGAAATCGTGTCGAAATTTGATAAGAACTGCAAACATTGTGCCAATATGGAGGAAGATAGCAACGGTTATGGCTTCCGCAGGGTCTATCTGCATAAAATTCAGCATGACAAGCATTGTCTGCCCTTCACTGCTAACCGGGAGCCATTCGAGGATCCCCTGGAGCACGCCAAGAATGGTGGATTCTAAGAGGTTCATGTGTTTGTTTATCCTTAGCTATCCCGCTATAAATAACCATCACCTGCTTTATGGACAGGAAACAATCAATGGCACCGTTCCCGTTCTTTTACCGGCCTTAATATGCGCTTCGTGGTCGCCACAGATAAGCAACAAACCGTCCCTTTCACGAACTGCGTTTGCTAGTTCTTTGATATTACCGTCCGTAACTTTTGCGGCAACACGTAAATCCTGGTCTCTATGTGCAAACCTGTCAATTGCACGGAGGTGCGAGAACACCAGCCTTACATCTCGTTTCTGCAATACCGCGATTGTATGTGCCTTTATTAACTCGTCATATTCTAGTATATCTTCACGGTCATCAACTGCGAATACATAGCTTATTCTATCAATAAGTGGTTTTGCACCGCCGGTTTCGATTACCATAGCTGTCTTCTTTCCCGTGTCTTCGAGAATCTCCAATATGGATTTTATCTTCGATTTGCCCACGTCGTTATCTGTAAAGATGCCGTGAGCTTTGGGTACCAAGCCAGTGAGGATAGAACCGATTGCGGGTGTTGTATGATTGCTTACAGTTTCACACTCAAGCAGAAGCCCTTCTTGTTCGACAAGCCCGTGCACACCCCGCAAATCATCTGCAAAGTCGGAATAAAGCGGTATATCAAGGCTATCAACCACCAGTAATAGTACTACCGAAGGAATAGGATAGCGAGCCCGAACGAATGTGAGTATTTGCTCGACTGGGTAGGCGGGCGAACTCAGCCGGACATCGAAATATTCAGCTATTGTAGGAGCTATTTGCAATAAAGAATTCATAAGGGAAACTGCTTTTGCAATTCTCGATGTGTGAACTCCTTTGCATCTGCACCTACGTACCGAGCCACTACCTGCCCCGTGCCGAGAAGCAGATATTTGTAGATAATCAGGCCCTCCAGTCCAACGGGCCCTCTTGCATGCACTTTGTACGTGCTTATACCCACTTCGGCGCCTTTGCCGTATCGGAACCCGTCACTGAACCGTGTGGAGGCGTTGTGCATCACAGATGAAGAATCCACGAACCGCAAGAATTTCAATGCTGTAGCTTTGTTTGACGTGACGATAGCGTCGGTATGCCCTGACCCATACTGGTTGATGTGGTCAATAGCAGCGTCAACGCCGTCAACCACTTTGATGGAGATAATTAAATCGTTGTATTCCGAGCGCCAATCTTCTTCTGATGCGGGTTTTAGCTGTTCCGTGCTGCGTAAAACCTCCAGCGTTTTTGGGCATCCCCGGAGTTCAACGCCTGCGTTTTGGTACCTCTCTGCGATCCGTGGTAGAAAATCCGCGGCAATTGCAGAATCCACAAGCAGTGTCTCCGCAGCATTGCACACCGCAGGGTATTGAACTTTGGAATCGTAACTTATCGCCTCCGCCATCGCCAGGTCAGAATCACGGTCCACATAGACATGGCATACACCTTCGGAATGCCCTAAAACCATGATATTTGTATTATCCTGTATATATTTAACAAATTGTTCGCTGCCACGCGGTACTAAAAGGTCTATGTAATCATTCAGTTTCAACATCGCGTTTACGTCCTCTCTCGTTTCGAGTAGTTGGATCCAGCCCGCGGGTATTTCGCCACCTACCGATGCTTCTGCTACTACCGTAAATAACGCAACATTTGAATTGTGCGCTTCCGAACCACCTTTTAGTAGTACGGCATTGCCGGTCTTGAGGCAGAGAGCAGCGATTTGAACCAGGACGTCGGGTCTCGATTCGAATATCGCACCGATTACGCCTATGGGGCATGAAACCTGAAATAGCTCTAAGCTTTTATCTAACTCGAGTGCCAACTGAGTTCTCCCCACAGGGTCTTCTAATTCTGCAACGT
>JAPVWK010000196.1 GCA_028572065.1 Candidatus Methanophagales archaeon | reverse complement strand
GCAACCGCAGACATAGAACGTTTCTGGGCGAAAGAAGCCGAAAAGCTGGATTGGTTTAAACCCTGGGACAAGGTACTTGAATGGAAAGAGCCTTTTGCCAAATGGTTCGTTGGTGGTAAGCTCAATGCTTCTTACCTGTGCGTAGACAGTCATTTATATTCCTGGCATAAGAACAAAGTGGCTTTATACTGGGAAGATGAAGCAGGGAATACAAAAGCTTTCAGTTATTTTCAGCTATACCGAGAAGTGAACAAATTCGCGTCCATGCTGAAGAACCTTGGCGTAAAAAAGGGCGATCGGGTGGTTTTATACTTACCCATGATCCCCGAACTCACGATTGCAATGCTTGCCACGGCAAGAATAGGTGCTATCCATACAGTTGTATTTTCCGGGTTCAGTAGCCAGGCACTAGCAGATAGAATCAATGACACTTCGGCAGAGGTGTTGATAGCCGCGGATTTTGGAATACGGAGGGGGAAGTACATACCACTTAAAGATATAGTGGACGAAGCGCTAAAGATTGCACCGATCATAGAGAAAGTAGTCGTGATAAAAAGGACGGAAGAGGAGATAAATATGGTGGCTGGTAGAGACCTCCTATATAGCGATTTAATAAAAGAGGCCGATGATTATGTGGAACCCGTGCCTCTGGAATCTTCACATCCATTATACATACTCTACACGTCCGGAACCACCGGAAAACCTAAAGGTGTAGTTCACTCAACCGGCGGATATTTGACTTACATTTATGCCACCTACAAATGGGTCTTTGACATATCCGATGAATCGGTGTATTGGTGCACGGCAGATGTAGGTTGGGTGACAGGACATACATCCATAGTTTATGCGCCGTTACTTCATGGTGCAACAGTACTTATGTATGAAGGAGCACCGGATTATCCTAATCCTGACCGATGGTGGGAAATAATAGATAAATATGGTGTCACAATCTTTTATACCTCACCAACGGCAATCAAGATGTTCATACGCTATGGCGAAGAGCGAATAAAGCGATTTAACTTAAGCAGCTTAAAAATATTGGGCTCTGTCGGTGAGGTGATCAATCCGGAAGTATGGACATGGTATTACACGCACATAGGCGGGGAAAGATGCCCGATAGTTGATACCTGGTGGCAGACCGAGACAGGTGGTATAATGATTTCGCCTGTACCCGGCATAGAGCTTGTGCCTCTGAAACCGGGCTCTGCAACCCTGCCGTTACCGGGTATAGATGCTGAGGTCGTGGACGAGGACGGCAAACCAGTAGAAACAGGTATAAAAGGGCATTTGGCGATACGGAAACCATGGCCGGGTATGTTGATGGGACTTTACAAAGACCCTAAAAGGTACAAAGAAGTTTACTGGTCAAAATTCAAAGGGCTGTTTTATACAGGCGATTATGCGATAAAGGACGAAGATGGCTACTTCTGGTTGCTTGGTAGGACAGATGAAGTCTTAAAAATAGCGGGGCATCGGTTGGGTACCGCAGAGATAGAGGGTGCGGTTGTGGAGGCACCTTTTGTAGCGGAAGCGGCTGTCATTGGCACGCCGGACCCGATAAAAGGCGAGAATATCATTGTCTTTGCGATTTTAAAAGAGGGCTATGAACCCGCGGATGAGCTGAAAAAGGGGATAATCCAGGAGGTTCGTAAGCAAATAGGGCCCATAGCTACGCCTCAGGAGATACACTTTGTGGAAAAGCTGCCCAAGACGAGGTCGGGTAAGATAATGAGGCGTGTTTTAAAGACTATTATAATGGGTAACCCTCTTGGAGACCTTTCCACTTTAGAGGATGAAGCTTCGGTGGATGAAGTAAAGGCAGTTTACGAAGAATTCAAGCAGATGATGGGCGGTGGCACATAGAGTTTTTGTTCGTGCTACGGGGGATCTGGTCTTAGGATACTCACAAATATTATTTTGTCCGAATAGTATCATTTTCCAACGATTTTTAAGACACCGATTAACGCAGATGCACACGGATTTAATTTCTTCTGCGTTAATCAGAGTTAATCATGCTCTTATTTTTAAAAAACAGATACATACAACGGATCTTCCAGAACTACGAAACGGACATCGCAAATCTTGACGGCATGGCACTTCAGACCTCGAAATACAGACATATTTAAATTGCATAGCCTATATTTTTTATAAATGCGGTTATAGAGTTAGCACGAGTTCGCCGGTAGAGAATGACATACAACATATTGATTGTGGGATTGAAAGGGCAGGATGCGGGTAAGACGACCTTTGCACTGGCGTTACTAGCGTACTTACGAGAAAAAGGGCACAATGCCTGTGCCTTCAAGCCCCGGGCGGGCAACAACGTGTGGTATGATTTTGATGTTGTGCATGACGCTTTATCACAGGGCAGACTATACGGAAAGGATGCAACACGTTTGAAAGCTGCTTCTGCGTTTAGCGCTGCGAATGACCTGCTGTCAGAAGAATGTATCAACCCCATCCACCGATTGTGGATGGAACCGCCGCGCATCAGCTCAATGTCACAAATACCGGGTTTCATCATTGACCGCGTTACGCTCTGGTATAAAGATGGTGCAAGAAACATGGTGGTTGAAAACGAAACGTTGCCGGCTATGTATAAGTGTGGCGATACACTCCTTGCGCAATTACGTGCAAACGCATCCGAGATATATCACGTTCGTGATTTGAATACGTTGAATAAACTAACAGAAAAGTATTACGACCTCGCGATTGAGTTAGCGTACAAGAAGGTGGTAGCACAGCATG
>JAPVWK010000195.1 GCA_028572065.1 Candidatus Methanophagales archaeon | reverse complement strand
TCGCTCATTGCACTCGGTTCTCATGGCAAGAGCAATATCACGGAGCGGCTGCTGGGTTCGGTTTCTGAGAAGGTGATTAGAAAATCCAAGCAACCTGTTCTTGTTGTAAAACGGGATCAAAAATAGGTTATGAGCTGAAAATCTGAGTGACCATTGATGAAAACACTTAGCGTCACTTCGGTCTACGCCCACACCCCTGCCCGACATCCAGCCGGTGGCTGCTACCACAATCATTACGGGGCGGCATGGTCGGTGCACCACACTTCTTTTTAGTGAATAAAAACTATCCTTCGTAAATCTCGCGATATTTCTTCTCTACATCCTCGGTCGTCACATGCGTATATATCATCGTAGTCTTCAAGTCGGCATGACCCGCGAGGTGCTGAAGCCGGGCAATATCAATCCCTTTTCGCCATGAATTCGTGATAAAAAAATGACGAAAGGAATGGCACGAAACGTTCTTCTCGATGCCCACCTGCAGAGCATACTTCTTCGGCAACCTCTGAATCTGTCTGTACGAGACGTTTCTGAAGACGTGATCTTCGGGCGTCATCTGCGCCGTGTACCGCTTCATAAGCCCGATAGTGGCATCGTCCACGAGTACCTCCCGCCGTACATATTTCCGCTGCTTCAGCGAATATACCCACAGCCTCTTGTTTTGGAAATCAATATCCTTCTTTTGTATCCCATACAGCCACGTACCTTGTTTATGGACTCCATAAAGCTCCCCTATACGGATACCAGTCCTCGCAAGTAACCGTAGTATTAAATAGTCTCGTTCATTCACGATGGCAGCATCCAAGATTTTATTCAGCTCATCTTCTGTAATTGGATCGGGTGCTCGTTTTGGCATGGGTTTACATTCTTAGTCTAATATTTAGGATTGAGCACTTTTATGCCCAGTGTTGCCGCTTCCTCTTCTATCTGTTCCCTCTTTCGCCCGCCGACTCCTGATGCTACTCGTACGGCTATTTCGCCTGGCACCGCCTTGGCAAGGTCATTCGTATTGAAAATACGCACTTCCCGCATTCCACAAGGATGTAATCCTCTATCCTCTTTCTTCCTTCGGTAGCCCACTTGCACCATTGCACCCTTCGCGGATACATGCTCGCGCATCTTGTTATCATGCCCTCGCGGTCTTCTCCAGCTTTTACTCAGCTTCTTTTTCTTCCACCAGCCATATCTTGCGAATTTCGGTTTTCTCCTCTTAATCATTTATCATCCACCTCTTTTTCTTCCCTTCACTCTTGCGCTCTGAACAAAACTATCTTTCTTATTGCATATAAAAAACAACAAAAGCACGCTTTACCAAAGAGTGGATATACGCTATCGCCTGTGCTCCCTTAATACTCTATGTGGCACACCATGCGCTATTATCTCTACGGGGCATTGATAAGTGGCTTCAAGGTCTTCCGCGGTCACCTCTTTTGTGTTATGGTAGAACAGCTTACGGTTAAGACATGCAATTTTGTCCACGTAAATGGAGACGGCACTGATGTCATGCGATACCAGAACAACCGCCATTCGCTGCCGCAGTTTCTCAAAGAGTTCATACAGCTCGGTCTGCATCGGAGAATCTACACTTGCCAACGGCTCGTCCAGCAGGAGCAGTTTCGGCTCGGTCACCAGCGCACGCGCGATGAACACACGCTGTTGTTGCCCACCGGACAGTGCACCGATTTGTGAATCTTTAAAATCGAGCATCTCCACTGTCGCCAGGGCATCATGCGCAAGCTTCTTATCCTCATCACTATAACGTTTAAACCGCCTCATATTACCTAAACGCCCCATCAACACCACGTTCCAGACGTTTACCGGGAAGTCACGGTCGAAAATGCTGTGTTGTGGTACATAACCAATCCATCGCCTCTTCCTTTCGGGCGTATCACCAAAAACTGTGACGTTTCCGCTATTTGGCTTCACCAAGCCGAGCATGACTTTGAGCAAGGTAGTTTTACCGCCACCGTTGGGCCCTATTATACCAAGGAAGTCATGCTGCTTTATCGAGAGGTTTACCTCTTCAAGTATCGGCACACCACTAAACTGTACCCCTACATCTTCTAACTTTACTATTGTACTTTCGTGCGGCATAATTAATCACTCCAGTTCCATCGCGAGAGAGGTTGTTACATTGCGCATATTTGCAATATAGTCACGCGGAATAGGGTTTATAAAGACTGTTTGCCCGCCAATCTCGCGTGCAATCGCTTCAGCATCTTCTGTTGCATATTGTGGTGCCACGTAAACATACGACAAGTTGTAGTCCCGCGCGTTATCAATACAATCCCGAATTACTTTTGGGGTTGGTGCTTTCCCTTTATGTTCAATCGCTATTTGCGTTAGATTATAGTCCTTAGCGAAATACCCAAATGCGGGATGGTAGATCATAAAGACGCGGGTTGTAGCGTTCTTATCCAGCCTACCGTGGATGTACGTGTCGAGCGTATCGAGCTCTTGCAAGTATTTATCGCGGTTCGCGGTATAAAAAGTATCATTGCCTGGGTCAAACGCGACAAGTCCATTGCGGATATTCGTAACCATGATTTTGGCATTGTTGGGTGAATTCCAGATATGCGGGTCCTTTCCCTGTTTTGTAATACCGTAAGAGCAGTTAACGACCTGTATTTCTGGATTGATACCAATAATCTTGTCCAGCCAGGTCTGCTCGAATTCCACGCCCGAGCCCACCTTCAAGTATATCCTCGCCTTGCTGACTTCCATTAATTGACCCGGTGTTGGTTCATAGGTATGAGGACTCGCTCCTGGCGGTACCATGA
>JAPVWK010000194.1 GCA_028572065.1 Candidatus Methanophagales archaeon | reverse complement strand
TTATATGAAAAGGAACTATTAAGAATAAGGCAGTAAAAAAAACATGCACGATGAAAAGCATCAAATGTTAAGCGATATAAATAAGAAATTAGAAGAATTGCTTCTGTTAAAACATGATTTCGCTGAATTAAACGAAAGGGCAAGGAATATAGAAGAAATATTATCAGAATACATGCTGGTATTAAATAAAGAGGAGAAATCCGATTTAGATGAAGCCATGAGGGAATATACAACAGGTAAAACAATTCCTTTAGAAGACGCCAGAAGGATTCTTAAGTTATGAGAATAGAATTTGGGACAAAAACCCTAAAATTTCTGTCAAAATCAGAGAAATCAGATAGTACGAGAATTTTTAAGTAGATACAAGAAGTAGGGTATATAGGAGATGAGAGAAGCACATAGCCAAGAAGTGGCTTTGTTGGCGTAGAAGTGTGTAAAATGCCCAAACTAAACGCGAATCTAAAAGCAGAACTACTCGCAACAGGAAGCGTGAACGTAGATGCATCACTACTGACAGGAACGTCCACATCAGCTGCAGGTCCCGGCACAGGCCAAAAATCATTATTCTTTACCTCCGGTGGCCATCGAGTACGTTTAGACATCAACAAAAACTCGCCACTCGCGATGATAAAGGAAAACAACGATTTTATAATCCTTAAAGACGATAAAGAGCTGGTAAGAGGCGAAATTGAGCCAGTACTCGCGCATTGTCCGGAGCAAGCTTACATCACACTGAGTGAACGCTGTATCTATGACTGTAAATTCTGCTCGGTTCCAAAGTTGCAAGGTAAAATCAAGACGCTGGAAGAGGTTATTAATATTGTTGAGAAAGCAAATAAGACCGGGCTGATGAAAGCAATCGCAATTACGTCTGGCGTGGCAGAATCACCGGAAGACGAGATTGAACGTTTGGTTGCAGTGATAAGAGCACTGAAAAGATACAACGTCCCGATTGGCGTCGCGGCATATCCTACCAGAAACTCCACAAAACTATTGAAAGAAGCTGGTGCAGATGAGCTCAAATACAATGTAGAAACCATGAATCGAGATATATTTGATAAGGTCTGTAAGGGGCTTTCGCTCGATTTTATATTAGACTCGTTACGGGACGCAGTACCGGTATTTGGCAAGAACAGAGTATCCACGAACTTTATCATTGGACTCGGTGAGACGGACGAATGCGTGCGCGAAGGTGTTGAGCATTTAGCAATGATGGGTGTGATACCCGTTCTACGTCCAATAACCATACAACCCTTACGCAAAGACGAGCTTGAAGCCGCAACAAGACCCGATGCTGAGCGGTTGCTAAAACTCGCACGGATAACACGTGAACTAATAGATAAGTATGGTCTTCGTGTAGAGGTCTCGCAGACGATGTGTCTTACCTGTACGGGCTGCGATATAACGCCTTATAGGGATCTATGAGTTCACAGGATGATTTTTGTGAGAAAAATTTTATGTGTGCTCTACGAACTTTAAATCCTTTGTGAAATTCTCATGCGTTCGCTTGAACCATATTTCTTCTTTTGATACTCTTCTGTTCATTCTTTTTTATCACTGCTCTATTTCGTTTCTGTACCACAAGCTCACGGAGAATAATGCTATACCTTTATATGTATCTTCAAACCAAAGTTTAATTGAGGTGAATAAGAAGATGAGTGAAGAATATGGGAAGTTCTCGACTGATTGGGAGAGAATGCCTGGTGAGACTATTGAGTACCGAAAGAAGGTTGGCCTTTTCGAGATCATCGCCAGAGTGGAGGAGAAGCTTTGTGAGAAATGCGATGAGCAGCACCCGGGTTATGTATTTAAGACAATAGATAATAGCGGGAAGGATGTAGAAAATTCAGAGGTCTATTGGTGCCCTAAATGCGGTGGAATGACTCCGGAGAACTACGAAAAATTTGTGAGAGCTGAGCTTCTATTCGGTGGGGGAGATTGAACCCGGAAACTTACGAACGTTTTCGTAAAGACTGAGTTGATAAAATCAAAAGGTTAGCTCGTATAAATCTAATACCCCCCCATTTTTTATTTTTATAATTCGTTGAGTTTCACCACATCCTTTGCGAATTTTTCTTGCATATTTCGTTAGGTCGTTTACAGCAGTAATAGCGAGATTACCACTACCGATTACCGCTACATCCATTCCATCGAATAGAGGTGCGTCACAAGTAGCACAATAACTTACGCCCCGGCCTATCAAATCCGTCTCGCCCGGCACATTCAGGGACCTCGTACGTCT
The DNA here is from genome assembly GCA_028572065.1 of Candidatus Methanophagales archaeon. Lineage (GTDB taxonomy): Archaea > Halobacteriota > Syntropharchaeia > Alkanophagales > Methanospirareceae > QENJ01. The sequence goes on along the minus strand of JAPVWK010000194.1, from coordinate 646 downwards.
GCCGGATGCGATAATTACCGTTTTGCCCCTGAAGTTCTTACTCTTAGAAGTCAGTACAGCAAAAAGTTTATCAGCCTCACTGAGCTTTGTCACCTCGTCGCCAATCAATAAAGGAATAGGAAACTGCCTGACCTGATCCTCAAATTTACGCATCAACTCTTGCCCGGTTATAAATCGGTACCCCATAAAATCTTAATCAGTAATCTTCCTCGCCTTCGACTATCGTTGCCTGTATCTTCTCCACCTTGTAATAATCCGCCTTCGCCTTATCTCCAACTAACAAAATCCAGGACCCTTACACTTACTTTATCTGCGGTTTTCATGTTTTTGGGCGTGCATATTGCTTTCCACCCCTTACTATCTTCTTCAGCTATACACCTTTTGCTCACGATTTCGTGAAACACATCCAAACCAATATCGGATAGGATCGTAGACTGAAATTACAGGCTACCTTACTACTGGAGATGCGTCCGCATCCAGAGGATTTGTTCTTATAACAAGAGAAAACAGATACGGATAGTTATCCTTTAAGTGCATCATATAGGCTAACCATTCACGAATTAGCAGCGTGTAAGCACGCTTTATATCTCCTGCCAGGTGTTCGTAATCTGATTGTGGCAAACCCACTAATGTGTCTCTGGCTGCT
>JAPVWK010000193.1 GCA_028572065.1 Candidatus Methanophagales archaeon | reverse complement strand
GTGGAAAGCGGCACGAATAAAGCGGCGGTTAGCAATCCTCTGGTTGACATACTTGCACATCCCGGTATTATCAGTACAGAAGAAGCAGAACTCGCGAAGGAGAACGATGTGTATCTTGAGATCTCATCAAGGCACGGGCATTGCCTGTCTAATGGTCATGTAGCCCGTATTAGTTGCGAAGTAGGTGCGAAAATACTGCTCAATTCTGATTTGCATTCACCGGACGATTTCCTTACAGAAGAGCTCGCTCCGCGAATCCTTGCGGGTGCCGGGTTAGAGCACGACAAAGTGAAGACGGTGATGAGCGTGAATCCAAAGGAGTTATTGAATAAGATAAAATAGGTAATACAAAAGATGTTTTCGTCACAAGAAGAGGTATTCGAGAAAGAGAAGAGATACATAATGCAAACGTACAAGCGACCACGAATAGTACTGAAATCAGGAAAAGGGGCAATACTAACGGATTTTGCAGGAAAGGAATATCTGGATTGCGTTGCGGGCATTGCAGTGAATGCCGTAGGATATAGCCATCCCGAGGTGGTAAATGCGCTAAAAGAGCAATCAAGTAAGCTTATGCACGTCTCGAATTTGTATTATACCGAGCCGCAGGTAAAACTCGCGGAGAAGCTATCGGGGCTGAGCGGTATGCACAAGGTTTTTTTCTGTAATTCCGGTGCAGAAAGTGTAGAAGCCGCGTTGAAGTTGGCAACAAAAATGACCGGTAAAGCCGGTTTTGTAGCCGCGGAAGGTAGTTTTCACGGTAGAACTATCAGCTCGTTGAGCGTAACATTTGGAACTAAATTCAGAACTGTATTTGAGCCGTTACTGTTAAACAACGTGAAATTTGTACGTTACAACGATGCTTCGGCAATCAGAAATGCGATAGACGAAGACACTGCCGCGGTTATATTAGAGCCCATTCAGGGTGAGACTGGAGTTATAATCCCGTCAGAAGGTTATTTACGTGAAGTAAGAGAGATATGCACCGAAAAAGGCGTGTTGCTGATTTTAGATGAGATACAGACGGGTTTCGGGCGCACTGGTAGATGGTTTGGCAAGGAGCATGACGGTGTAGAGCCGGATATAATGACGTTAGCGAAGGCGTTAGGTGCCGGGTTTCCTATTGGTGCAATGCTCGCCAAAGAGGGGCTAGAGTTTGAAGCTGGTGAGCATGCATCCACTTTTGGTGGTAGTCCGCTAGCATGCACCGCAGCATTGGCATCTATAAAAGTGATAGAGACGGAGAAGCTGGTGGAACGGTCACGAGAGCTTGGTACGTATTTCATGGATAAAGCTCGTGCGGAAGGACTGGTTTCAAATCCTGTAGTGAAGGAAATAAGAGGTAAAGGGCTGATGATTGCGATAGAACTGACGAAGCCCTGTGCTGAAATGGTGGATGCGGCACGTGAACGCGGACTTTTGATTAATTGTACTTCGGATAATGTGATACGGCTTGTTCCGCCGTTGGTTATAAGCAAAGAGGAGATAGACACGGTGATTTCGGTTTTGCGTGTGATTGTCAAGTAGAGTTGGAAGGGTTGTTTACCGCGGAGCCCGTGAAGGAACAGGAACAAGTGAGTGATCCAGTGGTTCTAAATAAGCTAAACACCTACTGTATTTACGACTAACGATGCCATCAACATTAACCTTAACCCTCGACCTGCACGTGCATACGAACTACTCGCATGATGGCCGAGATTCCGTAGAAAAGCTACTAGAAAACGCGATAGCGCAACAGCTTGACGGCATCGCAATATGCGACCACGACACGATGGAAGGTTCTCATGCGGCACAAGAATACGTGACCAAGCACAATCTGGATTTGATAATTATCCCGGGAATAGAAGTAACGACTGCGAAAGGCCATTTACTTGTCCTCGGGCTTAAAAACGGTATTGCGAAGGGTTTATCCATAGATGAAACGTTAAGAATAGCGAATAAAGAAGCGAAGTCTAGCACAGTAGTGATTATTGCGCCACATCCGTTTCATCCGTTTCGTCACAGCATCGGTAACGTCTGCTTGCAACCGGGCATAGACGCAATAGAGACATTCAATTCACGGTATTTCACGGGCGTTGCAAACAAAATAGCGAGGGAAGCGGCGGCACGTAATAAAATCACCGCCGTTGCAGGAAGCGATGCACATTCTGCCGAATGCGTGGGTCTTGCAACTGTGGCTGTTGAAATTGAGGCAACACAAAAGACGCAGGTGGATGCGATATTACGTGCTATAAAAGAAGGAAAGGTGAAGATAAAAAATAGAAAGAGAACGCCGTTTTGGGTTTATTTTTCGCAGTTAATGCGGTAAAGATCAGAGATACTTTTGTGACTCTTAAATTTGGCTCCTTTTCAACTCATCCGGCGTATTTATATTCCTAAACGTTTTTAAGTTTGGATCTATCACCTTTAGCTGGTTTACGGAAAGGAACTCAACTTTTTTAAGGTACGATAAAATCTCAAAAATCTTTTTGTCACCCGTTTTTTCCGCATCTCTTATCGCCCTCAGCATCGGCTCTCTTCGATAAACCGCATGCAAAGGCTCCACCATCCCGTTATCCCACCTCGGCACCACAGCATCGTATCCCGTGGCTGCCACCTCAAATAGAAATTCTACCACCTTTCCGTTTACAAACGGCATATCGCAACCGATAACGAGCGCATAGGAATAAGTAGCCTGTTCAAAACCTGATAGAATGCCAGCAAGCGGTCCAAAACCTTTTACTGAATCAAAAACCAACCTGAGTTCTTTGTTGTCTATCACATCCCGGACTTGTTCACCTTGCTTCTCATCGCGTGCTGCTACTATTATCTCGTCTGCCACAGTGGATACACAATCAACGACATGCTGTAAAAGCGGCTTGTTGTTCAAAGAGATGAAGCATTTATCGCTGTATTGGAATCTGAGGCTCTTACCACCCGCAAGGATGAGCACGGTCTTTTGCATATCCATCACATTTAAATAGG
>JAPVWK010000192.1 GCA_028572065.1 Candidatus Methanophagales archaeon | reverse complement strand
CAGATTCTTTTAATGATAAAGCCATGTTGATTTCATGTGGGTTGTGGAATTATCATTTGAAGTGCCACTGAATCGGAGGGGCGGGTGGTGAGTAGTACCTGTTTCTTCTATTTGTTGGCTATTTCGCAACAAGTCTAATATCTAAACTTGAGAGGCAGTACTTCTTTTTCTTCACGACTACTGTCAAAGTCAGGTAGAATAGCGAAGAAAGAAGGTAGTTTTAGCGTGGCAGTCTTCTTTTTCAAGAAAGAATACTCCAATCGCAAGCACGAAACTAGCCAATTCCGGCACTGCGTAGTCGGTTTCTGTCAAATTCACCATGTAGATTTTTTAAAAAATAGTCTAGGGCTTTAATCTGGTTACTACGGAAGGCAATAGGTGGCCTATATGTAGATGCTTTTGACATCTTATAGCGAGCAACATATTTATGTACCACCATTCGGACTGCTGTAAGTGTTTCATAGGATATATCGTGTGTTTTATGCACTCCTTTTGCAATAACTAATAAAATAGGTTCAAATGTGCTTTAGAGGATTACAAAAAACATGGAAAAAACGGGTAGAATTGATGACAGGATTTGTTATATAACTGTTGTCGCATACAATAGGCTGCAAATAGCATGCAAGGGCACGCAAATCAAGCATGTGCAGAAGACGTATAAGCACCCAACAAGTTCTTCTGGTTCAATCCAGGTCAAAGGGGCACCAACGGCTATCAAACGGGACCAAACTCAATAATCTCGTGGCGTTTCCGATATTCTATTCTCAAGATAATCATTTAAATGGTTCTGGATTTTTCGTATATCTTCTGTATCCGGCAGGGCGATAATGATCTTCTCAATAATCCGCCGTTCTTGAATATACAAAAATGTCGGTGTAAAGTTGATGTCGAATATCCAGCCCAGTTGCAGGAGCTTCATATCATTAAATGTTTTCAATTCATGAGTATTTGAAACCCTGTTGTTTAGGAGGTCATCAACAAAGCAAAGTGAATATTCCGGTGTATCGGGCAGTTCGAGTTCCAGTGCGGGGTTACGATGCCTATGTCGTTCCGTATAATAATTCGTCACCACGTACCATATATCCAATTTGTCCGCATCCCGTATCAATTTCGTATGCAGTTCCATGAGTTCATCACCATTGTCGGGAACTTTACGTACATTGTGATATTCTATGGCGTTATAAACGATGGTTTGTTCCGTTTTTGTTAGTCTGCTTAAAATGTCTGTCGCTTTTAAAACCTTCAGCCCAAGAGTGGCATGGTTTTCCGATACCCGATCATCAAAAGTGCCATATGTCGTGATTTGTTCAAAACGACCTATATCGTGAAATAATGCTATTGTCTCAGCCAGACGAAGTTCCGTTCTATTTAGATTCAGCGCTTTGCCTAACCGCCGTATCTCATTACAAACACGTAACGTATGTTCTTCTTTAAGTCGGATGTTCTGCTGGAGTTCTGGATCTTCGGTGTAAAAAGATTCTACATAATTCCGGAACCAGGAATGGAAAAAGGCGGTGTCCACAATATTCTCTGTCATATCCTGTTTATCCCTCTTATTGTTTAGCACTTTTTGTGTATAGTCTCATTATCTTTGGCTATATAAAGACATTGACTGTGACAAGAAGCAGTCGTAAAACCTGGTGTTTTATCACCGCGGAGATCGCCGATGGCGCAGAGTTTAAGAACGTTCCAATCCACGCTTGGGGTTTCTGATGCCTCTTGCGTTCTCCGCGCACTCAGCGGTAAAAGTTGAGGATATAGTGATTTCACTGGAAAAATCGGCAGTGCCGGGGAAGGTATGAAGGGCAACTTTCACGTACCGTTCTGAGACGAGTAGGGGCTGGCAACTGCACTATTCTTAATCTGCCCTTAATCAGACACTATCGCGTTTTTCGGAGCCTGCATTTTGGATAAACTATTTTATTGGGTATTCCCTTAGTCCGGCATCTTGCATTCTAACTGCTATACCGGTACAAAAACAAAAAACAGGAGAAACGGTTTATTATTTTCTCCTCTTTATGCTTATTGCGGCGATTACCGAAAGCAAGCCTATTAGTGCGATTAGGCCTACAGGCGTGAATTCTGGTACTTGTGCTGGTGGCTCTACCTTTACATCCGCAGCAGCGGAACCATTAACTTTATGTCCCGTTGGTGACGTTCCCGTGACATTAACAATGTTAGTCAGTATGCCCGAAGCACCGGATTCTATGTGTGCAGCAAGGGTGATAATGGAGGAAGCAAGAGGATTCAGCAGACCTATATTATTCCATGTTATTATGTTTTCCATCACACTACTTGGTTTGGGCGAAGTTCCTGCTTCAACATAGCTCATGCCGGTTGGCAGTGTGCCCTCCACCTTAACCGGGTTAAGGGTACTGTCACCGGTATTAGTAACACCAATGGTGAATGTCACGCCTGTGCCGCCACCGCCGCCACCGCCACCGCCGGAGGTGGGTGATACGGTCTTCGTAACAGCTATATGGGGATGTTCGATATTGATCGTACAGTTATCATTATCGGTTACTATTTCACCTGACGGGAATGTACCAGTAACCGTGGCATTGTTTATCACTTGTGATACGTCTGCTTCAGTAACGGTATGCGTAGCCATTCCTCCTGTTGATTCACCTGGTGCCAGCGAGTCATTTCCCAGCAGTATTACTCCGTAGTGATCATCAGAAACAGCGACATCGGTCAACAAGACGTCACACCGGTATTCGTGACGTTAAACCAATAGGTAACGGTATCGCCGAGGTCCACGGTAAGCGGATCGGTACCCGGGCAGACGCCGTTAGTACTCGCCGTCTTCACTATCAATATATCTGGCTCTTCGCTATTTCATGTGGGTAGATTTGGTTAAGTGGCTGCCAAATAATCCAAAATCAGAAGAAAAAAGATGGGAGATATAGCCTTAAATCTAAAAGGAAGGGTTGAAAATGTTGGTAAAGTAATTGTGAGAGTGCT
>JAPVWK010000191.1 GCA_028572065.1 Candidatus Methanophagales archaeon | reverse complement strand
TTCCCTGTGTGTTATTCGTGACTTTATTATCCGTGATGTTGCAGTGGTCCACATCCCTGCCAAGAGCTATTCCCGCTGTTTTATATGAGTAGTAGGGAGGCGTTGCAACTGCGCCGGTAACAGTAAACCCCTGTATAGTTGCATTATCCACGGTTACCGAGAAGACATGTTTTGAAGAACGTGCAGCACGAACAAGCGTTTTCGCGTAACCCTTCTCTGAGCGGATGGTTAACGCCTTGCCAACCACCACATTTTCGGTGTACGTGCCATCTCTAACAATTATGGTATCTCCCGCGGTTGCATTATCAACAGCATCCTGTATATTTGTGAAATTTGCACCGCCACTATCATCTACATACCATGTCTTTGGTAATGCCCCGTCCTCAGCCAAAAAAGCCGTTACCGCCTGATCCCGAAACGTTACATCCGTAAAGTTCCAGCCGCCACTCTGGCATCCTACATAAATAGTGGCTATGCCTGTTTCATTTCCTGATAGTAGTGCGGTTGCCGTGCCATAGTCATCTGTGATTACGCTAATAGACCTGCCGGTATTGCTTTCATTTCCTACTTCCGTAAGCCCACCGAGTGCGGTCCACATATGCACAGTCTCATTATCCGCAGGTTCACCACCCCCTTCAGGCCACGAGACCACTATATTTATCTCCAAAGTGGAAACGCCATCGGCAAGTATTTCAGCAGTATTCGCACTAATTGTCACCCAGTCACTCACCCGGTCACCTTCCGTTCCCGAATCACTTGCCAGAGCAGGAACCACCAATAAAACTACCACTAAGACTGCCCAGATACTATATTCTTTAGCCATTTGTTATGCACTCCTTTTTTTTCATCGTTTTTGTTAACTTCGATTTATAAATCGGCGGGTACTTATGAGTTCCAATTTGTACATTCACCCACCCACGAATTTCACCCGTTTCGACAGCTTATTGGATAACGGCAACTGCCGGAAAGGCTTGCCTCTTATTTCTTGCTCTACTCGTGTTTTCAACTCAAGAACATCCATCTCCTGCTTATTCCCTTTTTTCGTATTTCCGTGCGATTCGCCTCTGATTGTTACACTCAACGTCTTCGTCTCCACCTCCTTATCTCCTACCACGGCAACATAAGGTATCCATTCACGACCCGCATCCCTTATCTTCTTCGATACCGTCTCTTCGCGGTCGTCCATGTCCACCCGTAACCCGGACAGAGCCGGTAGAACGCTCTCGACATATTCTAAATGCCGTTCTGCTATCGGAATTAGCCGCACCTGTGTAGGCGAAAGCCAAAGCGGAAACATCGGCGGAATGCCACGTTCTTTTTCCAAATACGCTTTCTCTAACAACGCATACATGCACCGCTCTATCGCACCGCTCGGCGAGCAATGCAGTATAATGGGTCTTTTCTCCGCACCGCTCGTATCTATATATTTTATATCATAGCGTTCCGCATTCTCCACGTCTATCTGTACCGTGGATAACGCAGACGCTTTTCCTAACGCATCCACGAAATTGAACTCAAACTTGAGCACGAAATAGAAAAACCGCTGGTCCCACATCTCTATCAATACTGGCTTACCCGCTATATTCACCAAATCCGTTATAAAGTCCTTATTCGCGTCATAAAAATCCTTTGTGAATCGTATCGCCACTTCATAGTCATTTGATGAGAATCCAATACTGTCTAAAACACGCATGCCTAGTTCATACTGCATCTTGAACTCATTTAACGCTTCGTCCATGTCGCGGCAGAGCGTATGCATGTCCGGCATCGTGAACTTTCTCAAACGGCGCAGCCCTACAAGTTCCCCTCGTTTCTCCTTTCTAAACGAAGGCGCAAGTTCAAACATCTTCACTGGCATGTTCCTATACGATATGCTCATGTCTTTACTCATAAGGAACTGCCCGAAGCATGCTGCGAACCGTAAGAACAAATCGGGCTTAGCGCCTTTACCCACCATCGAATACTGCCTTGCCGGGAACCGTTCAATATAATCTTTCAGCGCGGGATGCTTCACACTGTACATAATTGGCGTCTCGACCTCAGCAGCACCGTATTCCGCTACTGTCGTCCTTACATAATCCTCTAATAGCGTCTTTATCAGCTCGCCCTTGGGATAAAACCTGAGATTACCGGGGTCGGACGAGGGTTCATAATCCGCTATTTCCAATCTCTTCATTAGCTCTACATGTGGCGGTACCTTATCCACAGCGCGGCGCTTCTCGCTTTCATACATGAAGAACTGCCGCAAGTTAGCCCGTTCCGCACCAAAATCAAACTCATCGGCTACTAATAAGGTTCCCTGATCATCCATGACGAAGAACTGAGATTCTGCTTTCTCTTCCGCTTCTAACGCTTTTGATTTCGCTTCTACTTCTTTTACTTCGCCGACTTCTGCACCCTCAAGAACCGTTATCTTGCGCGATAGCTCGGACAGTGGATGCCCCTTACATCGCAGCGTGAACGCTTTATACCACCCAAAAGGTGCCTTCTTCACTTCCACATTCTGCGCATGCAAATTATCATGCAGTGCTCGCAGTATCTCCACGCTCTTATCAGGCGAAGCCAGTTCAGAACTCAAATGCGCATACGGATACAGAACGATTCTTTCCGCACCGACCTTATTGAAGATAGAAATAGTTTCTTCCGCGGCTTTCGCCACCACATAATCCACGTTCTGCTCGTCTTCGTGCTCCACAGCGATAAAAACGACTAAAGCTTCTTCTACACGCTCGCTTGCCGTTTCTAGCTCTTCCGCCACCCTCGTCTTCTCTTTTGCTTCGTATTCTATATAATCCGAATGTATGAACAGCAGTTGCAATTTTCACGCCTCTTATTATTTTAGGAAAGTATAAAGTATTAGACTCTACATACTAAAATTTAACATCGAAAGTAGCATGGAACGAATAGAACTAAAGACGCGGGAAAGTACCGAACTCGTTGACATTACCGAGAAGGTAAAAGAGCTAGTAAAATGCGCC
>JAPVWK010000190.1 GCA_028572065.1 Candidatus Methanophagales archaeon | reverse complement strand
TTTCTTTCTCCGCCACCGACTCGTTATTTAAAACTGTAGCGAGATATATAGCCGCAGCGGCTGTGCCCGTGGGTGCCCACCCCCTAGCTGTTCCCGTTCCCTCATCACTTTTCAATATTTCTATCGCTCTTTCCCGTATCGTATCACTTAATCCCAGCTTGGAGCAGTAACGCGGTATGTAACGTGCAGGGTCAGCCGGAGCAAGTTTTATCTCCAATTTCTTCAATAGGAATATATAGGTTCTCCGTATTTTCCTCAACGGCATTCGCGATACCGCGGTAATCTCTTTCAATGTTCGCGGTACCCCATATTGTCTGCAAGTGATGTACAGCATCGCTGAGACTAACTCCTCGATGCTCCGTCCTTTAATCAAATTGCGCTTCGCCGCTTTTCGATATAAGACCGAAGTAGCCTCTTTTATATCATTCGGCAGCTTAAGTGCAGATGCCATTCTATCTACCTCTCCAAGTGCGAAGGAAAGTGACTTTTCGTTACCATCCATACTTATTATCCCACGTAACCTTTTTGTACGTAGGAGTATCTTAGGTGTTGGCGTGCTCAACCCTTTATTATGTGTCCTATAACTCATAGGTGGACCTGTCCTTATCTTATTAGCTTGTTCTTCGTTATACGAGCGCCACTCGGGTCCCAAGTCCACGAGATTCTCTGCGATTACCATTCCACAATCAGCGCAGTAAAGTTCTGCACGCCGTGGATCTCGTATTATATTCGTGGACTCGCATTCTGGGCACTTCCTTAGTCTATCATCCATAGACATATATTGTCTTTTATCACATAAATAGTTAACGAATAGTCGAAAATTTGTTTTTCATGTGAGCGATATATTTTCTAATACCCTCACTCGCAATAAAAAATAGCAATCTTTATATGTGATGAAAAAGAAAGAGGGTACAAAAAGGTGATAAAAAAAATGCCAGCAGTAGTAGATATAGAAAAATGTGATGGATGTGGAGATTGCGTAGAGGAGTGTTCAGTGGAGTGTATAACCCTAGAAGGCGAAGGGGACGACAAACATGCGGTTGTCAACGCAGAGGAGTGTACAGACTGCGAGACATGTGTGGATGTCTGTGAAAAAGGCGCACTGAGCATGGTAGATGCGTAGGAACAACATTCAGAATAAACGTATGTAATGGTAAACTCAGAGGCTAAAGTGGCAGTCCCTGTAATAATCAAGCGCGTGAAGGTGGAGAATCCCGAAGAGAAGCAGGTGATAATAGGGCAAGGTAATTTCACCATATTTGCCTGCGATGACATCTTCAAGTCGCTTTTGACTGCGACACCCGGGATAAAATGTGCAATTGCGATGAACGAAGCGGTGCCGAGGTTGACGCGAGTTACAGGAAATGACGAACGGCTGAAAGAGTTGGCAAGTGAGAACTGCCTCAGAATCGGGGCTTCTCACTCTTTTTTTATTATTATGGATAATGCGTTTCCTATAAACGTATTGGATGTGTTGAAGTCGCATCCAGCAGTTGCAAATATTTATGTGGCTTCTGCGAATCCTCTGGACGTTATTGTTGCCGAGACCGAACTTGGCCGGGCCGTGATTGGGGCGGTTGATGGCACGTCCGCGACCAGAATAGAGTCAGAGGTGGAGAAGCAGGAGCGAAGAGAGTTGTGTGATACGCTTGGGTATTCGGTTGAATAAGCTGTATCTGCGCAAAAGCATGTGGATTATTATATTACCCTTTGAATTTTTCCTAATCGCTATTACCGTTATTTCCTTACTTTAACTCAGCCATCGCCTCTTTCGCAGAGACACCCTCATGCACTACCTTGCTTATTGCAATGGTCATGTCTTTCGGGTTCTTATGTTGAAACACATTTCGGCCTATTGATACGCCTGCAGCGCCTACGGATATTGCATCTTCCACCATCGTCAACACATCCTCATCCGTATCCGTTTTCGGACCGCCAGCTATTATCACGGGTACCGGGCAACTGTCTATAACATCCTTAAATGTATCGGGATCACCAGTATAATTTGTTTTTATGACGTCCGCACCGAGTTCCGCACCCACTCGCGCTACGTGCTTCACCACTTCCACCTCATGCTCCCTCTTCACCTTCTCACCGCGGGGATACATCATTGCCAGCAAAGGCATGCCCCACTCTTCGCACACCATTGCCGTCTCGCCAAGCGCCTCAAGCATCCCTGCTTCTGTTTCGGCACCCACGTTCACGTGCATTGATACCGCATCTGCACCCATTTTTATCGCCTCTTCCACCGTAGCGACCATAACCTTGTCTAATGGATCCGGCCCTAACATAGTACTCGCAGAGAGGTGAAGTATTAGCCCTATATCTTTACCATACCCTCGATGCCCTGCTATCACTATGCCCTTATGCACGAGAACCGCATTTGCACCTCCTTCGGCTATTGCATTCACCGCTTGCTTCATGTCCGTCAACCCGTATATTGGGCCCACGGTCACGCCATGATCCATAGGTACAACCACGCTTCTACCGCTATTCCTATCCACTATCCGTTCCAGCCGTATCCGCTTCCCTATGCCTATACTATCTATTCTTTCTCTTAGGCTTGTCATAATATTCCCTTCCTAGCTCTTATTTTCATATAAATATTATTCTATTTTCAGACTAACCTTATTGTCTCCAAATTATGAGGTGCTACCGTCTCTATGTTAAACTTCTTGTGTAGCCCACTTGCTAATGCCAGACATTTGCTGCTCTCGCCGTGCATGCACATCACCTTTGAAGGCAATGGTTTTATGCCTCGTACAAACTCTACCAATTGATTACGGTCGGAATGCCCGGAAAAACCATCTATTGTATTTATATCCATCTTCATCTTTATGCTCTTTATCTTGCCCTCGTCAGCAAGCTGAATCTCATTCCAGCCCTTCTGTATCCTTCTACCAAGTGTTCCTTCTGCCTGATAGCCAACAAAGATAAGCGTGTTCTTTTCATCGCCTGCCAGCCCTTTCAAGTATTCTAACA
>JAPVWK010000189.1 GCA_028572065.1 Candidatus Methanophagales archaeon | reverse complement strand
AATCAAAGAATAGCCATCAGCGAGATGGAAATGATAAATGAGGATGATGTGCGAGAAACCCTCGATGTCTTTGAGCCCTGCGGCATATTCCGGATATATCTCTACCTCCCCCTTAGCGTCTTTTGCGAATACGCCTTGAATGGGTGCGTCTTTTTTATCTTGGAATTCCGTGTGGATCACTCCGATTGGTTGGTATGTCTTCCGATCCTCCTTTCCCGCCATGTCTTTATCCATCGTCCACCCTTATTCTTTTACTGTATGTGCGTCTCTCTCAGAACAAAATTATTCATACTTTTCGTTTGGGTACGTCGTAAACCCGTGCTTCTCGAAAATCGCTTTCCCTTCAGCCGAAGCAACGAAATCAACGAACGTCTTTGCGTATTCTTTGTTTTCAGAAAACTTCAGCGTGCCTATTGGAATCACCTTTATGAGATTCTGCTCCTTGGGTATCTCTATAATATCCGTCTCCTTCTCAGTCCCAATCAAAGATGCTTGCCATATTATTGATGCATCTGTGGTGCCCATGCACGTATAGACTACCAGTTCATTTACCGTTGCAGCATAAGCAATGATATTCGCATCCACCGCATCAAAAATCCCGTTCTTCTCCAGTATCTTCTTTGCAATCTTACCACATGCAGCCGCTTTCGGGTCTCCAAGAACGACTTTCACCCCTGGCTTTGTGAGGTCTTCCAAACAGGTTACATTCGCATGATTTCCCTCAGGAACCGCTATTACGGGTATATGATACGACACATTCTGCTCGTAATCAACAAACCCTTTCTCTTTCGCAGTCTCGATGTACATCGTTGCCCCTGGCATGTAGACGTCTCCCTCTTGCGTTAGTTCTATCTGGCTTAAGAGCGTATTGGAACCTGCATAGTTGTAGTTCACGGAAATGCCATACTTCTGCTCGAACACGCTTCCAATTTCATCCATTGGCTTCCTCATCCCCGCGCCGGAATAGACCATGAGTGAAGAAGTTTCCGTTGGTGTGGTTGGACGTACCGTTGCAGTCGGCGTAGGAGTCTGCACATCTTCATTGATACAGCCTGCGAACATTACTACCGTTATGATTGTCACTATGGCAATTATACCCAAAAATTTCTTTCTTTCCATTTTGTTTTCATCACCGACATGCGAAGATACACCATTCGGCATAAAAAGAGTTTCGGTTTTTGTCGGAGAAAAAATGTGTTTTCTACCGCCGAGTTCACGGATAGCGCCGAGGTGAGATAAATAATTGCCCTGACTCTCTGTGTTCTTTGCGGGCACCGCGGTAAACAAGTACAAAAAATTTATTTGTTTTCTCTTACAACATACTTCTATGAGCGAAGAGAAGACCATCGAACGTAAGCAGATATATAACGGCAGGGTTGTTCAGTTGTGGGTTGATACCGTCTCCCTACCAGGAGGCATAACAAAAAAGCGTGAAGTTGTAGTTCATCCTGGTGCGGCGGCTATTGTTGCATTGAACGATAACGGAGAGGTGTTGTTAGTGGAGCAGTACCGAAAGGCGGTGGAGAGTAAAACTTTAGAGATCCCTGCGGGCACACTTGAAGCAGGAGAATCACCGGAGGAATGTGCCCGCAGGGAGTTAATCGAGGAAACGGGGTTTCAGGCATTGAAACTGGAAAAGCTGGTTGCGTTTTTCCCTTCGCCCGGGTTCAGTAGCGAGATAATACATGTGTTCAAAGCGAGCGGGTTAAAACAAAAACATGACGCTGAAGCGGAACTTGCGATACGGTTCGTGGGACTGGCGGATTTATTGGAAAGAATAAGAAACGGTGAGATACGGGATGGTAAGACCGTTATTGGTGTTTTGATGGCTGCTACAACGGATTAGAATGTTTGGGCTTGTGCAACTGTTAGGATGCCGTAAACGTCTGAAATGGCGTTAGCCTCTTCTTGTAGCCTGTAGCAGATTACGAATAAGGCAATTGCTCGCTCATTCTCATCTCAAAAAGGTACGCGAAAAGTTTAGCAGGTGTGAATGATAACATTTTAAGTAATGTTGCGATTATATCTTTGTGATACCAGATGTTTATAGAATTCAAAACGGAAGTTGAACACGTACTGAAAGAGGCATTGGAAAAAGCGTCTTACAAATATGAAAGCCTGGACTTAGCAGAGAGCGACCATGCGGATATTTCATCACGAGTTGCGTTCGCTTTAGCACACGAGTATAAGAACTCACCGAAAAGCATAGCCGAGGCTATTGTAAAGCATATCGCGCTACCAACTGAAGACACGTTAATATCTGATGCCGTCACCGCCGGTCCATACATAAACTTCTATGTGAACGAGTTATACTTGCATGAATCGTTGCAGCGTATAGACGCTGGTTCTGTGCAGACGGACTCGAAAAAGAGAGGCAGGATAGTAATTGAGCACACATCTGCGAATCCAGACGGACCGCTTCACATAGGACATCTCAGGAATGCCATTATTGGTGACGGTTTAGCGCGTGTACTGAAGCGTGCGGGCTATGACGTGGAAACGCAATATTACGTGAATGACATGGGGCGGCAGATAGCGGTCGTGGTCTGGGGTGCCGAGCGAATGCCTGTTGCAACAACGAAAAAAGCGGACCATGCGATCGTGGACGTTTATATTGCTGCGAACCGGCTGCTCGAGGAGCACGAGGAATATCAAAGCGAACTAAAAGCGATAATGGGGCTTTACGAATCGGGCGATGAGTTGGTAGTACAGAAATATGAAACACTGGTGAGTATGAGCCTTTCAGGCATACAAGAGTCTCTGAAACTGTTGAATATTCAACATGACAGGTTCGTATATGAGAGCGTTTTTGTTAGAGATGGCTCGGTTGCGGATGTAGTAGAAGAGCTGACTCGTGTGGGTAACATAAAACGAGAAGGCTCTGCGCTTTTACTGCAACTGGATGGAATAGAGAAGGAGCTGGTACTTCGCAGGACCGATGGTACATTACTGTACACCACAAGAGACCTTGCATATCACCGCTGGAAGAGCAATAGCTGTGACCGGATGATAGATGTATT
>JAPVWK010000188.1 GCA_028572065.1 Candidatus Methanophagales archaeon | reverse complement strand
TGTATCGCCCTATTAACGCCGTGCGTTGCAATTCATATATCTGCTGACAAGCTTTCATTGCAAGCTTCAGTCCTTTTTCAAACTCGTCTTTTGTCAGATTCCCATCCATTTGCAGCGCGGTTATCGTATTTCGCCTTGCGACCATTGCAATCGGCATATCTGCTTCACCATAATTATCCTCCACCGCGTTCAAATCCAGAACTATTTCTCCGCCTACTTTGCCCACTGCAACAGAAGAAACCAGATCTCTCATTGGTACCCCCGCGTCGGCTAGGGCAACCGAAGCAGCATTTATCCCCGCTGTTCTCGTGCCGGCATCCGACTGAAGTATCTCTACATAAACTTCTATCGCAGCCTTCGGATAATATTCCCTTAGAATAACGGGATCTAATGCTTCTCTACTTACTTTTGAAATCTCCACGCTTCTTCTATCAGGTCCCGGTCTCTTCCGGTCATCAACCGAAAAAGGTGCCATATTGTACCGGAATTTGACCACCGCCATCTTTGCATCCTGAGCGTGTCTTGGGTGCATCTCTCTTGGCCCATATACAGCAGCTAGCACCTTGTTATTACCTAACTCGAAATAACAAGACCCATCTGCCCGCTTTAGGACTCCTACATCTATCTTTATATTCCTGAGTTCATCAAAACTTCTACCATCTACTCTCTTTCCGTCTTTTATGAACTCGATCTCTCCTTCTTTTTTCATTTTACTCTTTATCCTATCTCTCTTTTACCTCTCTGTCTTGACGGAATCCAAGAATTCTGCCACTCGGTCCGTTAAACCGGATGTATGCGCTTCATTTGTAATCATTAATATCACTTCAGATGCGAGCTTTATATCCTTTGTCTTTCCCTTTATCCAAATGCGACCGTTCTTTGCGACAAAGATAAAACAGTTACATTTGTCTTTTAACATCCTTATCATCGAACCTTTCCGTCCTATAATACGGGGTACTTTAGTGGGTGGTACCTCTATTAACCGCCCGTTACCCCGCCCTATATGTAAATCTTCCTTCAAGCCCAAGTCTATTCTCATCAGCGCATCCACGTTTAATACTTTCACCGCGACTAAATCATCCAAATCTAGAATCGCATTCATGTCCCCAAACTCTATTCTCTTTCCACCCCGTGTCGAAATTTCCGACATGTGTATTCGCGCTTCGTAAGGCGAGGCAATGTCCACGATCCAGTATGGGAACGAAATCTCAATTACCTTGCCTATCACCACATCGCCCCTTACCGGTAGATACTTCCCGCTAAACGCCACTACCCTTATCTCGCCCTTATCATCTACTACACCATAGGTCGTAGCATAGACTTTACCTTCTTCAACGTACGTTCCTTCTCCTGCTCGTTTTGCATCGTCAGAAACAAAATCACCGGGGATTACTATTTTATACATTATCTCACTTCACAATCCTCGTCTCAACTTCACCTTTCGTCATCATGTTCAAAAACGAGAACACGTCCTCTCTCATACCCGCAGGGAATCCTAACAACGCTATGTAGGACCCATCCCCCTGCCAGTCCTCTTTCGTCACCTTGTACTTCTTCTTTAGATCGTATACATGCCCCGTATACGCAGCCGGTATCTTTATCGCTATCTGTGTCTCCTCTATTTTTATGGGTATTATTGGCCGTATTGCCTTCACCGTCTCGCTTACCAGCTCATCTACCGTCTTGAAAGGATCAATATGCACCTTAGCCTCTTTCATCGCTATCTCTATTCTTGCAGGTGGGTGTGGAGTATCAGTCTTAGGATTTATGGCAATTTGTGCGATTTGATTTATCACCATTTTCCTCTTCTCCTCCACTCTTTTCCGTCTTTGCTCGGTGGTCAGTTGCACCTCGCCCTCTTTTATTATCCTACGCGCTATTTCCTCTACATCGGTGGTAGAAAATACCGTCATCAAATCGCCTTCTGTTGCTTTATCACCTTTTGATACATCTTCAAATATCTCTTCGGCAGCCAATACATCGGCCATATCTACCTCGCCACCCGCTTTAACTGTATCCACCTTTTCCGGATCTACAAGCACTTCAAAAATCTTCTTAGCGTGCTTATACCTCGCTATCACCGCCTTGTCCAAACTGACCATTAGCCCTTAGTTCTCCTTCTCTTCTTTATCTTCTTTGCTCTTTTCCTTAACTGCCTTCTCATTCCTCTTCTTCACTTTAAGTATATACGGCTCTAACTCGTCTGCACTCAAAATCCGGAATTGTTTCTTCTCTGACTCCGCGAGGCCTGCATCCACCGTTGATACATCTATACTACCCTCTGTCACCCTATACAAAGCTTCCAAACCGAGCAAGAGTGCTTCTTCGAGCGTGATGTCCTCCTCATACATCTCCTCAAACATTTCTGTCACGATTGTCCGCCCGGAACCTATAGCAGTCGCTTTATATTCAAGCAAAGCCCCACTTGGATCCGTCTCAAGGAGATAATTATCCCCGTTATAGACGCCACCTATCAACAACGCCGTGCCAAAAGGTCGGAGTCCGCCAATTTGTGTATATGCCTGCTTAAAATCGCATATCTTTTTCGCCAGAGTTTGCACATCTATCGCCTCGTCATAGATAATCTTGTTTACTTGCGCTTCTACCCGACCTTTATCTATGAGTACCCTTGCATCCGCGACCAAACCCGAAGTTGCCGCCCCTATATGGTCATCTATCCGGAATATCTTTTCTACCGAACCGCCTTCCAACAGCCGAGACGTCAACCTTTTATCCACTAATAACACAACACCATCCTTTGCCTTTATCCCAATGGCCGTGGTTCCTCTCTTCACTGCTTCGCGTGCGTATTCTACCTGAAATAACCTTCCATCCGGACTGAACACCGTTATCGCTCTATCATATCCCATCTGTGGCATCATTTGCATTTACATCACCTTTTATACGTATATTATGGACTCGACGGGATTTGAACCCGTGGCTTCCTCCTCGCGAAGGAGGCACTCTTCCACTGAGCTACGAGCCCCCCGTCAGGTTAAGCCCTTTTTCCATTTTATTACTAAT
>JAPVWK010000187.1 GCA_028572065.1 Candidatus Methanophagales archaeon | reverse complement strand
CTGGAGTTTCTAATTCTTTACGCCCTGATGTAATCGTAGTACGAGACATGCCCGTCATTCAAGATAGAGTTGAAATCCCACCATAGCCTATTGCATTTGCCATCGAAGCAGTTAATAGCCTTTGTTGCCGTTCATTCAAATGACCTTTCATGCTTTCGTGTATTATTTTAATAACTCTTTCTTCCATGATATAATAGTAGATTGTAATAGTATTTAATACTTGTTCAAGTTATTTCTTTACAGCCCCTCATGCAAATTACGCTGGGAGTACCATCCCCATGGTTCGTGAAAAGCGTTGAACTGAACACATCAGAAGAACGGATAGATGTCTATTTCGATTTCGTCAAAGGTAGTGTGTTCGCTTGTCCGATTTGCAATAAACCCTGTAAAATACACGACACAAAAGATAGGAGTTGGAGACATCTTCTTCTATTCCATTATGATTCTTATATCCACGCTAGAGTTCCAAGGACGAAATGCGAAGTGCATGGCACAAAAACCGTAGTCATTCCCTGGTCAAGACAGGATACCGGATTCACATCGCTTTTCGAGGCGGATGTTGTTGCCCTCTGTAAAGAGATGCCAGTTGCGTCAGTAGCAGAGAGAGTCAAGATTCATGAAGAATCCGCGTGGAGAATTCTTGCCTATCACGTTAACGAAGCAATAGAGCGTGTTGATTTATCTCAGCTCAATACGATTGGTGTAGATGAAATATCTGTTAAAAAAGGACATAAGTACATTACTCTGTTTTACGATATTAAAAATGCGAAGGTGATTCATATATGGGTGGGAAAGGGCAAAGATACGATAAAAAAGTTTAAACATGCAATTTCTAAGAAGATTAACCCCGAGCAGATTAAGTACATCGCTATGGATATGTCTCCGGCATTTATAAGTGGTGTACGCGAGTATTTTCCGACTGCAAAGATCGTCTTTGACAAATTTCACGTGATTCAGATGATGAATGCTACAATTGACGATGTAAGACGTAAAGAATACAAAACGAATAAAATACTCAGCAAAACCAGGTTTATCTGGCTGAAGAACCCTGAGAATCTGTCGGATAAAGAGAAAAAGAAGCTGCATTCTATGAAAGATATTGATATTAAAACTGCTAAAGCCTACCAATTCAAACTGGCTCTTCAGAGGTTATGGTTGCTAAAAGACCTTGTAGCGGCACGGAATCATTTGAATACGTGGTATTATTGGGCTGCACACAGTAAGATTGAAGAGATCGCCAAACTCGCGGAGACTGTGCATACGCACTCTTATGGGATTCTGGAAGCAATCAGGACAGGACTCAACAATAGTGTTGCTGAGGGATTGAACAACAAGATCAAAACTGTCGTCAAGAGATCCTACGGTTTTAAGACGGCAAAATACAGAAATACGGTGATTTATCTGGTGGCGGGCAAATTGGAGTTGCCTTCGGGTTTATCCACACAATGTTGAAGAGAACCAAAAAATTGGAGTTCGTTTGGTTGTGAATACATTACGGTAAATATGATTGTGAAAATCCATGTTCATTGAACAACCTGGCGGTAAGGAGCTGTCAGAGGCCATTCATGAAAAATTCAAGGCTTTAAAGGGGTTCATTGGCAAAGACCCGCCGACATCCTTGGAAGAACGGAAACAGCAGAAAGAAGTGTGGGATAGGTAAATGGCAGAGTTAGCGGAGCATTTCAGCAAGTCCGAGGAACTGAAGAAGCCGGTAACTTATATCAGAAACGGTCTGGGAAATTGGTACACATGCCTACTTTATCCTGGTATGGAGCCAACAAACAATCTCAGCGAGCAGGTTATCAGGGAGCATGTGCTCATGCGGAAGATCATAGGTACCTTTAGATCTGAGGAGGGCGCGGAATATTACCAGTACATCGCTTCGGTCTTCGCTACATGGCGGTTACAGGGAAAAGATGACTATGATGAACTCAAAAAATTGCTCGTCAATGAGCTTTGTTTGAGGTGAGCTATACAAATACTTCTTTTCTAAAGAAAGGTTTCTGATAATTTCTTCTGCCGCGTCAGCAACTTCACCTTCCAATACCTTCCCACGATACTTCGGCGAAAACACTAAATGGTCTGTTAGTAAAGAGACAGTATGCCTATCATGACGGAGATCATGCCTTGTTACCTTATCCTTATTCGCTTCCACTTCGCCCATGTCCCTTTACTGTAACCATCAAATAGGTCAGATCACTATAAAAGCTTTTCCGGTGCTTTGCCACTCGAAAATAGGAGATATAAGAGATCTATTCGTAAAATGTGGAAAAAAAGCCCGGTGAAGTTGAGAAAATAAGCTCATATATATGGAAAAAATTCGGCAAAATTTTTATCGAATAATCGCTAAACCCGTTAAAATGAAAAAACAAGAATTTTATCCCGACAAAGTTTCAAAAAGAAACAAGGCGAAACGAGATTACTTTTTGCATACCCTATTTTTCTTTATCACGACATAGTTACTAAGGTTAAAAAAGACCGGAGAGAGAATAAATGAAAACCCGAGACATATACCTCGGAATTGGCTTCCATACAGACGTCAGAGCAGTAGAGATAGAGCGTGCGATTCGCAAGTTCCTGGTAGAATTGGATATAAACCAGAAAGAAGTCAAGGGTTTATGCACCGTGGACTTCAAAAACACCGAGTCGTTACGAGAAGTTTCTGCTAAGTTCGGCATACCCATACTTTTATTTTCACGAGACGAGATAAACAGTGTGAATGTGCAGTCGAAAAGCGCAGCGATGGGTGCGTTTAACCTAAAAGGCGTTGCTGAACCCTGTGCTATCTTGGGCGCAACTCGGAATAATACCAAGTGCGAATTTGTAAAGCGGAAATCGTTTGATAGGAAGATAACACTGGCGGTGGTATCTTGAAACTTTTGGTGATTTTTTTAGCTAGCAGATTAAGAATGGGGCGATTACTCGCCCCTTCTCATCTCAGAACGGTACGTGAAAGTTTCCCTTCATACCGCTCAAGCATTTCATAACCCTTTCTGTATCGGGCAGCAGTTTGTTTCTGTGGCATTCCTGT
>JAPVWK010000186.1 GCA_028572065.1 Candidatus Methanophagales archaeon | reverse complement strand
TGCAATTCTTTACCATACGATGATGAAGACCGGTAGAGTTTATATAGGTTATCTTTCGTATTGAGTGTACCTTCCGCAACTTTTGATTGGGATATAAAACTAAGCTATTTATGTGAGGAAACTACTTCGGATTTTAGAGGAAGAAATGCTGGAATTGCTTGGCGGCGACGATTTTGATCCCGCATATTTTAACGTGAACGAGGTTACTTTTAGAGACCCGGATAAACGTCTCAGGGAGGGGCTCGAGTAGAAGTGGCTGTTCGTTTATTGTATAGGAGATCCTTTTTTTCTTCCCATCATTGTTCCAAACAATCTACAATGAAGTCACGGGTCTCAATTGAAGTGCCGAAGATAATGGACAGAGAATCATTTGCTGGCTCAAAAATACCAGAAGGCACCAGTTGGGCATAAGGCGCAACATCGTGATCAAAAGCCCCTCAGGTTCCCTTTCTCTGGTCTTCCCATCGTGGGGAAAATCTCCGATCTTCACTTTAGCCTTTGTGTTAATAGAGTGCCTCAGCGTTTCCAGGCTCTCATCCGCTTGACTCTAGACTCTGTCAACATTCTCAAAGTTTTTGTTGCCACGGGCAGAATAAATATCTATACATTTTATCTCCGTAGCCAACTCGCGTATCCCTTTTTTGACGGTTGTTCTACCCCAACCAAACACCCGCTCTGCTTTGTGCTGACCAACTAAAAGCGTTGCGTGCTAATAACCGTTAAATAACAACAAGTTTAATATAGTATATCCCCGTCAAACATATTAGAGTAGCGACCAATGACAAAACTATGCGTATTGGCAAGCGGAAGCAAAGGAAATGCTATTTATGTCTCTAATAGCAAAACCGCAATTTTAATAGATGCCGGTCTGTCGGGTATAGAGCTCGAACGGCGTTTACGGTCAATAGGTACAGGGGCGGAAGCATTGGATGCAATTGTGGTCTCACACGAGCATACAGACCATATTCAAAGTGTAGGTGTGCTCTCACGCCGTTTCCAACTGCCGGTTTACATCAACGAGCCAACGCTGACCGCAGCGCAGACCGAACTTGGCGCCATACAGGAAACCATAGGATTTCAAAGTGGGGCAGCTTTCGACATAGGTAGCCTTACGATCCACCCTTTTTCCGTTTCCCACGATGCTGCCGACCCCGTTGGGTTCACGATTCAAGACGGTAGCGCAAAGGTAGGCATTGCCACAGATCTTGGTGTTGCAACGGAATCGGTCTGCCATAGCCTCAAGGGATGCCAGCTTGTAGTACTGGAAGCGAATCACGATATTAAGATGCTGGAAGAGGGGCCATATCCGTGGGAACTAAAACAGAGGATTCAAAGCAACCTGGGGCACCTCTCAAATGAGGCGTCCCGTGATCTTTTGAGCAAAGTTGCCAGCAGCCAACTCGAACATGTGATTTTGGCACACATCAGTGAGACCAATAACCACCCCGACAGGGCTTTATCGGTAGTACAAGCTGCCGCGGACCCACACGCAAACCAACTCCACATTGCCAGTCAGCATACGGCAGGAGATATTATTTCCCTAGACGGCACTTAAAACTATTGCTTACCGTGCTGCCTAATTTTAGCGTGGGTTAAATATGTAAAGACAAGAGAAACATTACGAGGATCTAAGATGAAATGAAAGAGCGATTCGCGCTAAAAGAGACTTTCGCATGGATTTCGGCAGACGAAGAGAGGTACATAGAAGTAGCAAAAGCGGAGCTGAAAGAACGGAGAACGGATTTGGAACGGTTTGTGCGCTGGCAGCCCTATTTTGCCGTTACGCTTGATGAGTATCCGATAGACAAAACGAATGAGCTACCCGAGATCGTGCTACGAATGATAGAATCCGCGAGTAAGTTCGGTATAGGCCCTATGTCCGCAGTAGCGGGTACTTTAGCGGATTTTGCAGTGGCTGCGATGCGGGATGCAGGTGCTACTTATGCAATGGTGGATAACGGCGGTGACGTTGCGTTGATAACCGATAGAGACGTGCTAGTTGGAGTATATGCAGGGGAAAGCCCTTTTTCTAATAAAATCGCACTCAAGATACGACCTTCATCTGTTTTATTGGGTATCTGTACCTCTTCGGGCTCCGTGGGTCATTCTATAAGCTTTGGTAACGCGGATGCTGCAACGGTGATGAGTAATAGCGCATCATTGTCCGATGCCGCCGCCACTGCGCTTTGCAATTCCGTTAGCGATGCGCACTCAGTTAAAAACGCTTTCCAGACGATTGAGCATGTGGACGACATCCGGGGTGCACTTGTGATATACAAGGATGTGCTCGCGACATGTGGAAAACTAGCGGAGATTGTTCGCTTATAAATCAAACTTTCTTTAGGAAAGAAAGTTTGATCAAAGAAACAGCTTCTTGGGGGTTAGATGCTTGAATTATTTGGGAAAGAACGTTTGATCAAAGAAACGTCTTCTTGAGGGTTAGATGCTCGATACAAGATGCAGGAGGTTAAGGGTGATTCAGACGTATAATGGTTGGGAAATATATGGGTTAAGTCATGATCCGGCAATTGAAATTCATTAAAGATGTGGAATCAGACCATAGATCTTAGTCCTACAAATACGCTAATTATAATTATCCTTGAACCTGCTTCTTATTGGCCTATAGGCCTTCCAGCACTCAAGCAGTCCCTTTAAACTTGTCGATAAGTAATTGAAAAGTTTCTTTTCCTTATCGGGATGGGATCGGTTGAATATGGATAGAACATGTAACCAATTAGTTATATACCTTGGCATTATCATATCGAACATGTTGCAACTACGAGAAAAGCGCAAATGTGTAGAAGGATTATCCCGCCCAGTCACAGAATTCCTCATGGCAAACGAGCTGAAGGAGGAATTGGAGTAAGAGATGATGAGTGAGATGGATAATTGGGACTATAAACTGGGGGTTAGTACAATTTTTGAGAAGATAGAAAAGTCATCCAACTGAATATATACAGTAGTTCCGAACAGGGGTAGTTTCGAATCAAAAATTAGCACAGGAACAGACATGAATATAACAATTTCGAAAAAATAACTGAATATACAACTTTCTATCCCACACCCTACCCAAAACATATTTATAAGTATAACACC
>JAPVWK010000185.1 GCA_028572065.1 Candidatus Methanophagales archaeon | reverse complement strand
TTAACAAATAGGTTTGTAAACGATGCGAGGCACGTAAATGCGGCGATAAAAGTGGCAGGTACGCGGAAGACGACACCGGGGTTTCGGAAATACGAAAAGAAAGCGATAACTGTCGGGGGCGGTGACCCGCACAGATTCGGACTATATGAAACGGTGCTAATAAAAGATAATCATATAATGCTGATGGGCCTGGAGAACGCGATAAAGAAGGCAAAAGAGAAGGTAAGCTTCACACGGAAGATCGAAGTGGAAGTAGAAAGCCTAGAAGATGCGCTCAGGGCTGCGGAATTGAACGTGGACATAATCATGCTGGATAACATGCAATCCAGAGAAGTGAAAGAGTGTGTGCGTATGCTGACTGAGAAAGGCTTCCGTGATGGCGTGATTTTAGAAGCTTCGGGTGAGATAACACAGGATAATATAAAAGAGTTCGCAGCTACGGGCGTTGATGTCGTCTCAAGTGGTATGCTTACACATTCTGCTACGTGGCTGGGCTTCTCTTTGCATGTTGTGGAATAAACAATCAAATCGCATACCGTCAGGCATCAATTAAGCCCGGTTTAGCAAATAGTGCATAACAGGACTGCAGATATAAAGCGCAGTTAACACAACAATAATAGCTGCGGGATAAACAAACAACGGTAGTGAGACGGCATAAAAAAAGAACAACGCGGAAAAAAGGATTAGCGATATTAGTACTAACCAACTGTTCTTTAATTTCCTATACTGTATCCTGCTGATCATAAAAAGACATAAAAAGCCCATTAAAATAACCAGGATATAGGCACAGCACGGAATATCCAGTTCGACAGCCAGTAGCATAAAAGAAGCTAATAAAATCGCACTGCCCGTAATTGGGAGTCCAACAAACTCGTTTTGTTGCGATATTTTCGCATTGTATCGCGCAAGCCGTAACATCCCACAGATTATATACGCGCCACAGAATGCAGATACCACCACAACCTGGGTATATGTCAGTGTCAGCGGGAAAAAGTTTTTGATGACCACAAAGGCAACAACTGCTGGTGCGACACCAAAAGAGACCATGTCGGCAAGCGAATCGAGATATCGGCCTATGGGCGAAGACTCCACCGTTCTCGCCACGAAGCCGTCTAAGCCGTCAATAACCGTTGCTACTAAGATAAACACGAGTGCCGTTTTTAGTGCCCTTGTACTTCCGCCTTCAAGTACAAGTAGTATGGCTGCGAATCCGAACAAGGCATTACAGACAGAAAGTAGATCCGGCAGTTTTATTAGCTTTAACATGCTATCTGTGTAGATACCGCTGCTACCGATGCGTATTACCATAATCTCTTATCCTACTCTATTCTTTAGGTGTTTTACCCATATAAAAGAACCGTTCTATTCCACGGTTGTAATCGCTCCATATGCCCTCTTTTCCTTTCGCTTCCTCTTGCTTCTGCAGTTGTAAGAATTCCTTGAGCTGAGCGTCAAGCAAGTCGGCATAACACAATGCCTGTGCCTCTGCGAACATGGGCTTCACCGGCGAACCCCATTCACCGAAGTTATGATGACTTAGAATGAGATGTAGCAATCTAAGCTTGAGTTCCCCCGGGAAACCCGTTATTTCAGTTATTTTTTCCTCTACCATGCGATAGCCAAGGACAATATGGTCCATGAGACCGCCTTCCGCGGTTACGTCTATTCGGAACGCATATTCATACACTTTTGTCTTCCCTATGTCGTGCAGAATGGCACCAGTAAGCAACAAATCACGGTCAAGCTCGGGGTACTGTCGAGTGATGGTTCTGCATAGCGCCACAACAGTGTGCGTATGCTCTAACAACCCGCCGATATAATTATGGTGATGTACTTTAGCGGCGGGCGCAGTTTTAAATAATTCCACGAAAGCAGGGTCACGTAGGAACGAAAAGATCAATTGCGTAAGATAATCATTCGTCAAGCCATTCGCTGTTTTTTCTATTTCTGCAAATAACAGGTTTGTGTTCTTCGATGCCCGAGGCAGATACTCGGATACGCTTTCTGTTTCGGTGCTTTTTACAATCCCAGATAGCTCGAAGATCAGCTGTAAACGACCTTTAAATGATTCTACCATACCCTTTATGCGGATAATATCGCCTGGGTCGAACAAAGCAGCCGCTTCTTCTGCTCGCTCCCAGCATTTCGCCCATATACTACCCGAGCTATCCCCGAATTTCGCTTGCAGGTAGTAGCCTTCCCTCGTTACAAATCCCTTTAGCTCCTTCTCCAGCACGAGGAAAGTAGTATCAACAGTGTCACCCACCTTCAAATCCTGCACCTTTTTCGTTTTCGATTCGCTCATATTTCTTTCGCCCCAATACTAAAGTATATTTTCCTAAACAATTCCCTTTCGGAACCACCAACTTTGGAAGTACAGCTAAAAGCTCAAGTCAAAGAAGCTGGAAATATGACGCTATGAATTCATAATTCCGTCTGACGTTGCTTTTACCGCTTATGAAGGCTCCATGCCCTGGCAGTAAAAGCTCCACATCCAGCGCAGACATCATATTAATAGACCTCATCAACTCTTTACCATCACCAAAAGGTAAGTCGTCCCTTCCAATGCTTTTCTCAAACACTAAATCACCGCATAACAAAATTTTTTCATCCGCGGCGTAAAGGCATATACTATCCGGTGAATGCCCCGGAGTCGGTAATATGCTCAACTCGCGGTTTCCAAGGCTCAGCGCATCATCAAACACAATATCCGCCTCGAATTCCCTTGATTTGCTAATGCCAAGGAACCGCGAAGCTTCTTTTATCATAACGTCAAGATATTCCAACTGTAAAGAATGCAACGCAACTTTTGCGCCTGAAATGTCCTTGAACGCTGCTGTTGCGTCACAGTGGTCCGGGTGAAGATGCGTAATCAGTATAGAATCAATACTTTCGGGGTCAATGCCATCCAATTGCAGCTCTTCAAGCAGCAGCGCGAGATACTTTTCCCGTCCCGGATCTACAATAACCGTAATATCCGCCTTTATCACGTACGTGTTCGCATCGAGCACCCCTCGCTCCTTATACCAGTACAAACCTTCTTGAATTTTCATATCTCAAATCATCTTTTAAATGGAAGTTAGATTACAGGCACATATAGTTCTTTCCGTTCTTCCTTT
>JAPVWK010000184.1 GCA_028572065.1 Candidatus Methanophagales archaeon | reverse complement strand
TCTCGACAAGGGTCTTTACCGTAGGATCCACACTAATTTCATTATCTGGTATCATATATTGGCTCACTAGGTAAAATAATCGCTTTTAAACTATATAAAAATAGTAGGACTGTCTATCTCTTATCCGAACACGCATGAAACCTTTCCTTAGCAAGAAAAGCTTTACCAAAAGAACAAAACCTTCGGGAAAAAATTAGAGTGCCTTAGCTAGCACAAAGGTAGTTATCATACAGGATTAGATGTGGAGACGATAACAGAAAAAATGATCATATATTTTTACAAAACAAAAATTTTTTAATGCGATAAATATACCTTTTTTAACAAATGACAATAGAATATGCAAAAATACTGGGGAAATACGTCTCGGAGGGATTAAGTGAAAACGAAGAGGTTTTTATCAGAGAAACGCTCAAAAAGTTGATTGAACAAGAAATAGAGATGCTGGAGAAGGAGAAAGAGCAGTATAAAAGAGAAATGGAAATATTTGAATCGAAATATTTGCTAAAATCTGATGTTTTTCTCAAAAAATTCGATAGAGGGGAAATGGGAGACGATTTGGATTTCTTTGAATGGTATGCCTGTGTGGACAGTTATAACAGAGTGAAGAAGAGGCAAAAGTTTCTAATGGAAAATGTGAGATGATTTATTCTTATTTCGCGAAAATAAAGGCTGTTCTCACTGCTTCACCATTGGTTGACCGGTATAAAGTGAATAAAGAGATTGTTGGATCTTTTGTAGGACAGATAAGCCTTGAAATAATTCTTAAAGACGGTTCTGTCTTGCATGGATTTGAGTATGCTGTGGTGTTGAAAGGTAAGATAGCAAGGGAGAAATACAGGTATCACTGGTTGGATGAAAACGGTTTGATTATGCGCTGGAATGCACCGCATCATAGAGAAATCGAGACCTTCCCTTCCACATATTCACACAAAAAGCGAGCTATTACCTTCTGAAGAAGTGCGATTGGAAGAGATATTGAAGACTACCGGGAGAGTACGAAAGATATGATGAATCCATATTTATCAAAACTTTACACATATCCATGCGCAGGAACTGACGGGCATACCGAATACCTGCGGATTTACGTAAATGTGATAGACGGGCTTATTACGACTGGATACCAGCCATTATGCTATCCCTTTAGAAACACATTATTCGTAATAATACTTGGTTGATTTGTATCAATGACGGGAAAATTTAGAGAGAAATGTAGTAGCATTCCTATTGTACATAGAGCTTGTCCCATAATCAGATATTTTGCGAACTAGGATACCTCTTTTTGATTATAAAGCCCTATATGAGCTTCTTTTTGTTGGGATTTTGAATTGTTGGACAGCTTGTGCAAAGTATATTAGTTCTTTGGCAAAGCTAAAAATTTCTTGTTCATTTACCGCTACGCCACGTTTATCTTTACATAATCATACGTCAAATCGCAACCCCACGCAGTCGTTTCTACGTCTCCCACGCCCATATCCACCTCAATAAAAAGCTCCTTGCCATTCAATATGTCCTTCGCAGGACCAGCTAAATCAGTAAACACGCCTGTATCCACGGCTAAAAAAGCATTCTCGTTGTTACTTTTGAAGCGTATAGATATTACACGGGGATCAACCACGTCTGCAGTGGTACAGCTTCCAACAGCCGCTATTATACGACCGCACGTAAGATCCAGTCGTTCGCCAAAGATCGCGCTCTTTACTAACGGGCTTCTAAGTATTGCTCGTGCTATTTCTCGTGCATCGCTAACAGATGCGGCTCCTTTTACACGTAGTTCGATTAACTTCGTTGCGCCTTCGCCATCCCGCGCCATCTGTTTCGCAAGTTCTGTGCATATGACATTCAAACCCGTTTTGAATTCTGGTTCGCTTATTTCACCGCCCTTACCCGTAGATACGAGCAATACCAGATCGTTCGTGCTCATATCGCCATCTACCACCACCATATTGAACGAATTGTCAACTGCATCTTTTAAACTACTGCTCAACGCTTCTGCATCCAGGTTAGCATCGGTATAAATAAAACAGAGCATTGTAGCGGTATTCATTTGCGGGAAGATCATCCCTGAGCCTTTCGCTATACCGCCTATTACCACTGTCGCGTCCGTTTGTTGTTTATGCCCCGATTCGGTCTTGGCTTCTTCATGTGGAGTAATGCGTATTGCACATTCCTTGAGAAATGTATCTGTGGTCATTATAGCCTTTGCTGCGGCTGTGCTACCCGCTTCTTCGGAGGTTAACCCCTTCACGACTACACCAAGCTGCCGTTCTATTAGCGTCATATCCAGTTGTTTACCGATGTGCCCGGTAGATGCAACAGCTACTTCTTCTTTTCTAACGCCTAACGAACCCGAAACGAGCTCGGCCATCTTTTCCGCATTCTTCATGCCCTCGTCACCGGTAAAACTGTTTGCGCAGCCACTGTTTGCGATTACTGCACTCAAGATACCACCGCTATTTTCCAGTTGCTGCTCTGTAAACAGAATCGGCGCTGCCTTTATCCTGTTTAGTGTAAACGCACCTACCGCTACGCCCTTCCCTTCTATCAAGGTTAAACCTTTATTACCCTCTTTTAGCCCGTATGCTCTTACGCCTTTAACCGCGCAAATCCCGCCTTGTACCGTTTCTATCTTCATGTCTTTCCCCTCAATTTGAAGCAATCCAAACTGAAATGCAGAACTAATTAAAGCTCTTATGCTTTATCTATTGCTTTACCTATTATGAACTAAAAAACCTTTATTACAAAAAAGACTTTTGGGGTTTACCTATGAAATACTATACTTTATATGCAAAACGAATTAAAATAGAATGAGATGAAGCGTAAAGGGCTCGTGGTCTAGTTGGTTATGACGTCGCCTTCACACGGCGGAGGTCATGCGTTCGAATCGCATCGAGCCCACTACGTTTATCTTGTATCAATAAGACAATTTAACAAAGTGGAGTGTGCGAGAAAGAATAAAAATTGATTATCGGGACGCAGATGCACGCAGATAATCAGGATTTTAAATATACGGAATTGACGGCGGAGTTTATAAGAATCTTCTATCGAGTTTATAATAAACGTAAGGCATTTGATTTTCTGCGTAAATCTGCGTAAATCCGTGTGATCTGCGTCCTAAATAGGT
>JAPVWK010000183.1 GCA_028572065.1 Candidatus Methanophagales archaeon | reverse complement strand
CTTCTCTGGTTCTGCATATTCCAGAGATATGCCAGCTTCGGGCGACGAGATTTCCAACAAGGTTAGATATGTTTTTAGATCCTCTACGCCCTGGAATCTGGGATAATCGTTTAGGAAAATAGAAAAGTTCTCTATATGCTTTTTAAATTTATCTCCTTGCTCTTTGGTAACGCTGAGCAATTCTGAGATAACTATCTCTTTAGCAGTGCCTAACAATTTTGACATATCTGTTCTGAAATCTAAATCCTGCAAAGAAATCAAAACATCTTGCTTTTTTTCTTCGCTTAAAATATCCTCATAATACGTAAACCATTGCTCCCGCATGCACACCAATTTAAATAACACCTTTTTATCAAATAAAAGGTAAAATACTTCGGCAGGCGTAAAAATCCTGGTAATTTCGTTCTTCAAAGCCATAGGTTCTTCTGGCGCTCCTTCCTTTCCTTCTACCCCCCACTCAATACTTGCCTGGTGGGGTTCAGGTCGTTCAAAAGCCTGTAAGAAAGTAGCTAATCTCATCTCAAACACGCTTTTTATGAGCATGGTTGCATTCACCACTCTCTTAATCTTCCTCGGATTGCCACCAATACTGTGAATCACTAATTGTGTGCATTCTTCAATCTCTTTATCGTCCCAGCCGGTTAAAAACTGTAAATACTTCTTTATTGCCTGTTCGCTTATTTTAGGAATATAAAATTCTGTCTGAACGATTTTATCAAAGTAGTCTTTATAGATTCCCTCATCTTCTTTGTGCTTATGTTTAAGAGCGTTCTTCAGTATCTTGTAGTCGCACCCAAGAACGAATATGCAACCTCTAATATCAAGGAAGATTTTTAAACTGTCTAAGAAATCAACTATTTTTTCCTCTGATATTCTATCCAGATCATCAATAAAAATGACTATTTTCCCTTTTGTCGATTTTTCTGCCTTTTTCTCTAGTTCCTTCTTGAATTCTTCTATCTTGGTTACACGCTCTATTACTGTTTTTGTGTCTTTATCCAACCAATTTTTAGCGGCAAATCTTTTTCTACTTCTCTCAACCAAATTTGAAATAATACCAGTTGATACCATACCTTGAGAATATTTTTGCAACACAACATCGGTTGAAAAAAGGAATATATTCCGTATCAAATCTTTTTTAACTACCCCGTCTTCAAAAAGCTCATCTACAACCTTAATCATAAAAGGGATCCAGGGCTTCTCTTCATTACTATATACCCAAGATTTAAAAAAAATCGTTTCGTATCCTCTGGACTCTAATAGTTCCTGCATAATCTGCATGAAACTGGTTTTTCCGGAACCCCAACTTCCAAAAATACCAATTGTGAATGGCGTGTCTTCCTTCGATATACTTTCTAAAGTAGCGATGACGCCATCAGCATAATCCCGGAAACCCAGTTTGTCCGCGGAAAGCCCCACTGCGACATCCGAGAATTTCGATACCATGTTACTAGGTACCCGTTTCTATTGGTAAAGCTTTGGTACGAAACTACATGTTCGTGCTTATGGTTGTCCTATAGGTTGAAAGTTTCTTTTTAAACAAGGATTTATTAATCACCACGTGAGAGCACGGACATGAAAATAGTTATTTCGTTAGGCGGTATCTTTTTCGCGGATGCCGCACGTATAAAAGCAGTTGCCGCAGTCTTAGAAGAGCTTGCGGAATCGCACCGCATATACGTAGTTACCGGCGGCGGGCAACCAGCACGCGAGTACATAAAAATCGCACGTGACTTGGGTGCGAACGAAACCGTTTGCGATTATATCGGCATAGCGGCTACACGATTAAATGCGCAATTGCTTATTTCCGCGTTGCGTAATGCGTATCCCGAACCGTTAACCGATTATAACGAAGTTGCCGAAGCAACGGTGAAAGACGGAGAGTGTATACCCGTGATTGGTGGTGTAAGCCCCGGTTATACGACCGATGCGGTAGCGGCGATTCTCGCGGAATACGTAAATGCTGAGCTACTTTTAAGCGTAACATCTATGGATGGCGTCTATGAAGCAGACCCGCGTGTGCATCCAGAAGCAAAGAAATACGACCGGATCTCGGTAAAGGAACTCCTGAGTATAGTAATGAAAGCGGAGCTAAAAGCAGGGTCGAGAATCATCATAGACCCCGTTGCCGCGAAGATGATAGAACGAAGCGGCATAAAAACCATCGTTATTGATGGCAGCCGCGAACCACGTGCTATTTTAGATGCCGTTATCGGGAAGCATTCAGGCACGGAGATAATTTGCGAACGTTAAATTCGCCAGTTGTTGTTCAGCATAGATGTAGTATTTGAAGATGACCTGAACAAAGGCGTTTTTCTAAGAATTTGAAGGATATATTCAAGACAGGAGGTGTTTCGCTTTCCGGAAATGCTGAGGTTACAAAAGAAAAGAAAGAGGAGATAAAAGGGAGATAATAGATGGAGAAAAAAGATACAGTGTCAAGAAAGAAGGAGGAATGCTAAACATATACAAAAAATCATAAGGTAAAAACCTTTTTTATGACCACAGTCTTATAGCTGGTAACCAATCGCCATAAATCTTACCGTTCGCATCGGTAAACTCAGTGCAGTTTATCCAGCCGTTTGTTGTTTGTAGTACCTTGTTATGATGAATCTGCGGATATGATCCTGTGCGGATGCAGTAGTTGTATGTTTCACCCGCGACAAGCGTGAAATGCTCGTTAAATGAGATATGCTGCCACTCTTCTGTGTAACCGCTCCAGGTTGCTTTTACATCCAGACTGGAGTTCCATATCCGTGCGTATTCGGTATGCCCGCCGGTACCTGTACAGGGATAGGTATAAAGCTTTTGCACCTCTATGTCCCGGTTTGGCGTTATCGTGCCGTTGTGTACGCCGTAAATAGCAGGATATGGCTTCTTGCTCGGTCCTGTGTCAAAACTAGTTTCTGCTGAGACATTGTAATTCGTATAGTGTTCCACTAGTGGATATGTATCATTATCGCTATATATACTGTATTGCGTATTCCAAATACCACATCCATCTATCTCTTTAGCGTCCGGATATTTATCCGTGTAATTGCTCCAGTAATTGCCTAAACAGTTTTTGTGAGTGATGCCGCTGTAGGTATAGACTAGTTCCTCTGTTGAGTTCCAGCTATTGTTTGGATGGGAAGAAT
>JAPVWK010000182.1 GCA_028572065.1 Candidatus Methanophagales archaeon | reverse complement strand
TCCGTCCAGAAGTAGTGGTAGGACATACCGTCTGGTGATGTTTGATACACCTGCTTTCCCGCGACCGTAATCTCTTTCAGCTCGGAGGTCCAGTTGCCGCCCCATTTACGTATACCGAGTACCATCTTTTCGTTTTCGTTCCACGCAATTGTCTCGTTTGGATACAGAGTCGTCCACAGCGTTAACAGCCGATCTTCTTTCATATAATGCACGATTGCCACATCACTAACCTGCTCAATATTACCGGTATGCGAGTGCTTCACGCGTTGCAGCGCATCAGGGCCAGAGGCTACAACTAGTTTATCCATACCCCGTAGCACCGCCGGAGCGATCTCAGCAGCGGCACTTGCTTCTTCTGCTTCTGAAGAAGAAGGGTGCGATGCGGGGAACTCGAGTGAGCAGAGATATGCAGAAGCAGTCACTATAAGAGCGAGGATGATCGCAATCAGAATGATTCTTTTTGTTGTTATTTTGTACATTTCACACTGTTATGTTTAGGTCTGAAGCAATAAAAAGCATAGAATCCGCAAGAGGCGGAGGTTACCAATACAAAAGTGTGGAATATGTAATAGTTAAGTAATCAATTGCTATCTCCGAAAGTCAAGTACCACTTAAAAACAACCAATGGGTTGATATTCACAACCCGTCCAATGAAAACGTGGGAATAGGCAATTGGGCCTTAGAAAATGCAGATGGCGAGCCGAGAGGAATGATTATACGAATATCCCAAAAGCTGCGCCCATATACGTACCGGCTATAAACGAAATAGCAACCAGAATATACATCCAAATGCGCGAGTCATGATATTTGGTTGATACCTCGAAAGCATCTTTTGTAAGTACTTCACCCATTTTTTCAGTTCACCTCCTCTCAATTGGTAAGAGTTAATTGTCCAGAGGGACATAAGTAACTTTCGGTAGAATATAGTTTTATTTGGGTTTATCACATTTTTTTTGAGGACGATTAGAATATTAATTTCTGTGTATGACTGATCTGTAGGTTCGACTTGTGGGTAACTGTGAAGTAGTATATCACCAATCCATTACTAATCAATATGAAGAGGACACTGGATGTGTCCACCTTAGGAAGATCGAAATACTTTTTAAGCTAATCAACATTAATTGGTTTTATGGGACTGGCCGATCGTGACTACATGAAGAAGGAGTATCAGGAAGATCGAATATTTCAAAAGGATTATAGGGATACGCACAAAGATCGAAAGGTGCATTCATACAGGGTCTACAAGTTTAGAAGGTTCATTTTGGCAATAAAAGATAAAATTATGCGAATTGTCAGGAGGTAAAAGTGAAATGGTGTTTTATAATCTCAAAAACAAACGTAACAATCACTATTTATGCCGCAAATCTAGCACCACTCAGTAACCAACCAGCACCACCCTTGCCGGCGCACCGTCACACCCTTTAAGCTTCAGCGGCAACGCAACCATAAAATACCGCCCCGGCTCGACATCACTCAAATCCAGTGTCTCTATAATAATCACATCATTCCCGGTCAACACTTTATGAACCGGATGCTCTTCGGTATCAAACGCTTCAATAGACAGATAATCTATACCCACCACCTTAACACCGGCCTTTACCAGTAACTCCGCAGCCGAATATTCAAGCGGCACATATCCCGGGCTAAACGGTTCCGACTTCAAAAGTGTCGAATTCCTCGTCTTAAACAGGATTCGCGTGTACCGGCTCAAGTCAACTTTTTGTAGTTCGTCAGCCGAAATCGTATCGGCATTCACCTGCACAACCAGCGCCTCACCGATTAAATCATACAAGCTCAAGACATCCACCGTTTTCCCGTTCGCCGAAAAGTGAAATGGTGCATCAATATGCGTGCCTGTATGGGCACTGCCGGAGAAACGAGAAAGGTTATACCCGTCCCCGTCCCCGATAGAGGCTGTTTTAGTCAGCTCGACATCCGGGTCATCTATCCATTTCAGCATTCCCGGATAAATAGAAACTGACAGGTCATATATTCTTCGTTCTTCCATACCCTTTTTTTTGTCTCTCTGTGTCTTTTGTTCCTACCGATCACATAGTCCCTGGAAAATAGTTTTGCAATCCCTCAGGGGGTTCTATACCTCTACTGCACACCGTCCAAAATCGTTGCTAAGTTCCGATTAGCATTCCGCTTCTTCAACTTCGCGAGCTTCACTATCTGCTTCTTATCTACTTCTGCACTCACGAACTCAGCAGCATCCAGCAGCTTCTTACCTGCTTTAGACCGCACAATCACCGTGGAACAGTCGTCCTGACTGCCGACCGAGCCGATAGATATGTCCGCTAACTGTGATACGAAATCGCCACAATAAGGGCAGCCTTCTCGCACTATCGCCTCCATGTCCCGGACGTCACAGGAATAATCCTTACCTCCAGCCGTAACGATGTACTTACCCTTGCTTATCTGCGTCTTATCCGCTTTATCCAGCTCAACGTCAAACCTACTGCTCATATCTGCCTTTAAACCGTCATAATCGAAACTTTCAAGGCAAAATAGTCCCAGTATTGTTAGTTCAATACCCGGATATTCGCGTTCCAAATCCCTCTGCTGCTGTAACTTCCTCACCGCTTTTACTTCACACGGAGTTCCAACAACCGCAATTCGTCTCTTGCCTGTCTTCAACGCAGCCTCAAGCTTTGACATCATGGGCACACGCAGATATTTCGTACCTCTCGCACTCAAGATCCCCTGCTCATCCTCAACTACAACCGCCTCTGCATTGTAACCCTCTACTCGACGTACAACAAGCGCAGCATCAAACAGATTGTTCTTCATGCCTGATATGAGTAAAGCGGTGACCATTCCTCCGTCCTGACCACCCGTTGACGCCTTACCTGCAATCAAATCGCTAAAAACACCCAAATTGTCGTCTCGCTCACCCTCTAAGAACTTACTTTCTATCTCTTGTATATCCTCTGCTGTCGTTGGATATATGTTCTTCTCCAGTCGGATTGCTTCCGTGGGACAAACGAGCGCGCACGCGCCACAACCTATACAATCATCAGAAAGCTCATTGTAGGGTGCCCCCACCTCGCGCTCTACGCCTCGACTTATTACGTTTATTGCTGATACACCTACTAACTCCTCACAAACTCGTGTGCACAATCCGCAAAGTATGCAGTGCTCATCTTCTATCTGGAATCGCGGCTTTGACACGCCATATTCGCTT
>JAPVWK010000181.1 GCA_028572065.1 Candidatus Methanophagales archaeon | reverse complement strand
GGTAAAAGGGCTGTTACATGAGAACGAAATCCCATGGAAAGATGTCATAATTAACGGGTTCGTGCTCGATCCGAAGCGGGAGAAGATGAGCAAGAGCAAAGGGAACATAATAAAGCCACAAGTGAGTATCGAGAGATATTCGGGCGATGCTTTACGGTTTTGGGCGTGTTCAGCCAAACTTGGGGACGATTTACCGTACGAAGATAAAGAGCTAAGGCGGGGCGTGAAAATGATAAACAAATTGTGGAATGCCTCGAAATTCACGTTACTTCATCTGGACGGCTATGATTTGAAGTTTGACGAGTTGGAGATTACGGATAGATGGCTGCTTTCTAAATTGAATAGACTGATCGGGACATGCACGGACAGTTTCAATGACTATGAATTTTCAAATGTTAAGAAAACATTAGAGAATTTCTTCTGGCATACTTTCTGCGACGTCTATTTGGAGATAGTGAAGGACCGGTTGTACACTCCCGAACGTGGCGAAGAAGCGAAGAGGAGCGCGCAATATACACTTTATGTTGCATTGCTGGCGATGCTAAAGATGATGGCACCTATAATGCCGCACATCACTGAAGAGATATACCACGTGTATTTCGCGGAGAAAGAGAACTGTAAGAGCATACATATATCGAAATGGCCCGAGCTGGTTGGGAGCATGATTGACGAAACTGTGGAAGAGACGGGCGATAAAGCCGAGGACGTGATTTCGGCGGTGCGGAAATACAAGACGCTAAACAAGAAGGCGCTGAATGCACAGATAAGTAGAATACTAATAAATTGCGATAAGGAGACGGAAGTGCAGTTAGAAAGTACATGTGCCGATTTGAAAGCTACGTTACATGCGGATGTGATAGAATTTGGTGCGGGAGAAGATAGTATTATAACAGAGAAATATGAATTTAAGTTGAGGGTAGACTGGTAGAAGATGTCAAAAGTAAAAGCGGCGAAGAAGGCACAGAAAGCAAGTAGGAAGGAAGTTGGCGGAGGCGGCGGGAAAGGCGAAGAGCGTGGGCTTATGTCCTCCGCGGGCTTGATGCGATATTACGATGTGGAGGAATCTACGATTCAGTTCTCACCGAGGACGATAGTGGTTATAGGCATAGCCTTAGCTGTCGTGGTATTGGGCTTGGAGATCTATTTTGGTGTGTGGCCACCAGCTTGATAAAGAACAATGCAGCGGCATGGCGTGCATATGGTGGACATAAGCGGGAAGAACGATGTAGTGCGTGTAGCAGTGGCTTCTGGCAAGCTAAAATTAAAAAGTAGCACAATTGAGCAGATAAAAACAAGAGCTATAAAGAAAGGGGATGTGCTTTCGTGTGCTGAGACAGCAGCGATATTAGCAGTGAAAAAGACGCCTGAGGTGATCCCTTTATGTCATTATATCAGTATTGATGCGGTAACTGTTGATTTCACAATAGGGGAGGCCGAAATAAAAGTGGTGGTAACTGTGAAGTCAGTTGGTAAGACTGGTGTAGAAATGGATGCGTTGTGTGGTGTGAGTATAGCTTTGCTGACGATATGGGACATGGTGAAACCGGTGGAGAAGGACGATACCGGGAATTATCCACATACTAGGATAGAAGAGATACGGGTGGATAAGAAAGAGAAGCGTGTATAGGTTGTATCCTGGGCTTGTTTAACAGCGTAAAATCGCGTGGTTCTTTATCATCCTTTACTTACTTACGTACCTTTTAATGACGATAATACCAGAGTTGCACCCGAGATACAAATCGTTAATGACACGAGATAAGCTCGTAGATTGTATAGGCGCGGGAATAACTTCTCAGCAGGGCTTGATTGCTCATGGTCGTGGCGAAGCTTTTGATTATTTAATCGGCGAGCAGACCTTAAAATCGGCGAGAAGAGCGACTGAGGTTGCTGCTGCTATGCTATTGACTGCGAATAAGCCTGTGCTTTCTGTAAATGGTAATGTGGCCGCGTTGGTAGCGAAAGATATGATTGAATTGAGCGAATTGCTAAACGCACCGTTAGAGGTGAATATTTTTTATAGGACCGAAGAGCGGGCGAGAAAGATAAAAGCGCTGTTAGAGAAACAGGGTGCTAAGAATGTGCTTGGCAACACATTAGATGCAAAAATACTGGGTATAGAACATGCACGCGCAATGGTAGACCGCGAGGGGATATACAGTGCGGATGTTGTACTTGCACCTTTGGAAGATGGCGATAGGTGCGAAGCACTTATTAATATGGGCAAGAAAGTGATAACAATTGATTTAAATCCGTTATCGCGGACTTCTAAAACGGCAACTGTGAGCATTGTGGATGATATAGCGCGGGCGATGAAGAATCTCGTCTCGATGGTTAAAGAAAAGAAGAACAGTAAAATCGATTTAGCTGCTTTTTTGGCGGGTTACGATAACAATGCGCTTTTAAAGGCGGTTATTGAAGAGATTGTAGTTAGGTTAAAGGATGAGGATTTAAGGGTGTGATATACATTTCATATCGTGTTGCCAGGATTTAACTTTCGTGTTCCAAAGGTCTGGCCGTTTTTCATGCGAATACGGGCAAACTGTTAATGATATACCTATTTATAGCCGTCAATGCTTGCAGGAACATTTCCCTGCCTCTATTACGGTTTCCCTTAGTTCCACCATCTTTCGTGAAGTTTTATAGCTCGGGTGATATAGCTTACTAATGAAATGGCGGAAATAGAGCGGACTTTCTTAGCACTAAAGCCCGGAGGTATAGAACGAGGTCTCTTAGGTGAAATAATAGGGCGATTCGAGAGGCGTGGCTTCAGGTTTATAGCGTTGAAGCTCACCATGGTGAGCCGGGAGTTAACTGAGAAACACTATGCAGAGCATAAAGGTAAGGACTTCTTTGAGGGCCTTGTTTCCTACACTACATCAGGTCCAGTAGTTTTAGCAGTAATCGAGGGCGGGTGCGCGATTTCTGTGGCGCGGGAAATGGTGGGGGCTACGGATCCGAAACTTGCGAAACCAGGGGCTATTAGATCAGACTATGGCATAGACGTGCGAAGAAACCTGATACACGCATCAGATTCCGAAGAATCCGCGAAACGCGAAATCGCGCTTCATTTTCCAGATCTTATCCCAGTAGTTCCGAACAGGGGTAGTTTCGAATCAAAAATTAGCACAGGAACAGACATGAATATAACAATTTCGAAAAAATAACTGAATATACAACTTTCTATCCCACACCCTACCCAAAACATATTTATAAGTATAACACCTC
>JAPVWK010000180.1 GCA_028572065.1 Candidatus Methanophagales archaeon | reverse complement strand
CACGATTTTCTTGATAGGGATACCCTTCGGTTTTATCTTTAATGTACCGTTATTAGACGCGCTTTTGTTCGGTGCTATTTTAGCGGCTACCGATCCGGTCGCAATAGGAGCTATTTTCACACGATTCCCAATACCACACCGTTTAAATGTGATTATAGAGGGCGAATCGCTCTTCAATGATGGCACATGCGTTATTTCAGTTAATCTACTAAAGAATATCATCTTTTTAGGCGTTGCTTATTCTCTTCTTGGGGCAACACTTTCGCTCCTCTGGTCATTAGTTGGAGCTATCTTACTTGGAACTGTTTTGGGATGGCTGACTGCAAGATTGTCACGCCTCTGGAAAGATGACGAACTGGTGGTACCCACGATTACAGTAGCACTTGCAATAGGCAGTTATTTAGTTGCGGATCAATTTTTACATGTTTCCGGAGTAGTTGCGTCTTTATTTGCGGCATTAGTATTTGTATATACAGAACAGCAGAAACTGTCCAAAACCGAACGTTTACTGTTTCATAGTTTCTGGGATTATCTTGGATTTATGACAAATAGTCTGCTATTTTTCCTGATTGGTGTTCCTTTGATTTTCCATATTTTTGAGATCGATGCTCACTGGCTTGCTGTTTTTATCATACCAATTGCAATTGTTTTTATCTCACGTGCGATTGTTGTCTATGGCGGCAGTTCAGTATTGCGCATATTCCGAGTCAAAATCCCGGTCTCATGGCAGAATGTACTTACGCTCGGTGGCATAAGAGGCGGAATTGCTGTCGCTTTAGTTCTTTCGCTGCCCGCAACATACCAGTACAAAGCTTTATTCGTTATGATTATCGGTATATTGATCGCGATTAATCTTGTCCTCAATCCAATTCTGCTTCATGAGTACTTGAAGAGAGCAAAGCTGGCTTCGTGAGTGATGTGAAACGGGACTAGTGTCATGTCAACTTTCAAGTGTCAGATAAAGCAGAGACAACTTTATCCGGGCATCCTCACTGTGAATTGCCAATTGACTTCCGCATTTTTGTTGTCTCTGAATTCCTAGCATGCCAGTACCTCTTTCCTGACAACCGCAAAGTCATAGATTCTTCTGTTTAAACACTGCCCCGTCAACATGACACTATCGTTTTTTTGTGTGTGTGAAGCGTTATTCAACAAAGGTAACGAATTTAGTGGTTAGTTTTTCTATTTTGCTCCGATTTTGTTTCTCGTGCAGTAATTCACGAATCATGACCGGATCATCGTTTATTATATTATCCACACCCAAATCTACATACCCACTGACATCTGCTTTCGGGCTAAGAGTCCAGATATGTACTTCTTTATTGTCATCATGCGCATCACGCACAAATTTCTTGGTTAAAACTAAATTCGGCTCAACGCTATAGAAATCAACATCTAATTTTGCGTAATCGCCTATAACATAGGTAATAATAATACCGATCTGTAAATCCGGATTTAACGCTCTTACTTCTTGCAGTGCACCGTAATCCAAGGATGAGAGCACACATTCATCTTGTATGCCTCGTGCTTCAACAATCTGGACTGTTTTCTCTACCAGGTTCTTCTCATGGCCACTTATTTTCAGCTCGATATTTAGTTTTATCTTACCTTTTGTTACGTCTATCACTTCGTCAAGCGTGGGCACTTTCTCTCCCGCAAACTCGGGTGAGAACGAACTCCCTACATCTATCTTTTGTAGCTCCGAATAGTCAAGATCCCAGATATTTGCGTCCACACCACCCACCTGAAGTAAGTTGTAATCATGAACCACAACGACAACGCCATCTTTTGTCTCTTGCACATCCAGCTCGGCATAATCTGCTTTATCTTCAATCGCGGCTTCAAAAGCGCTAATCGTGTTCTGCGGTGCACGAGCAGAGCTACCACGATGCGCAGTCACGTACACCGTCTTGTCAATGCTATCAATGTCGTCCTGGACTACGGGGATCAAGAAAAAGGTTGCTATTGCGATTCCCACCAGACATATGCCAAGAGCAGCACGAATCTGTTTCTTACGCACCTCGGGCGTACTGCGAAAACACATTTCTTTCGGCTCAGGTACAATAATATCAGAGCCCGTTCTTTCCCGTGCTTTATTTTGGTAATACAATTCGGTGAAGAGATTACTGGTAAGTGACATGAAGACTAAGGAAAGGATAATAAAAATAAGGGAGAAAAGAGCTACGAGAACGGAAAAAACAGGTGCAAGCAATATGGGGTTATCTACAACAACATATAGCAATAGCCAGCTCAGGGCACTGAATACGAGAAGTATAACGGTGGAGCACAGCCAGATTAATAGGATCCAAGCCAAAACTGTTACTACTAACTCCAAGAATAGTTTTCGATTTAGTGTATAGGCAAATGCGTCAGAAACTTTCTTGCCTTCTAGCACGACAAAATAGTCAACAAAAATCCATCTAATATACAGCAAATACAAAGAGAGGATACATAGTAGTGCTAATATGATAATCGAAGGACTAAAGAACCCGCTATCACGGTATACGATATTTATTACGGCAATAACCAAAAAAAACGCTAGTACTGCTACATAACATAATGCTTTTCTTGCTACCGCTGCGGACTCAACCGGGAGTTGTTTGGCGGATTGTCTGAGTGCAGAAACCACGGTCATTCTTTCGCCGGTCTGATAACTCGCGGTGATAAAAAGTAATCCAAATTGTTCAATACAATAAATCGCGATTGTAACAAAGGCAAACAGCAGGACTGCGATGATACCGCGGAGACTGAACAAAAAGGATGCAATATCTGTGTTGAGCAGGGCAGGGTAACCTTGTATATCAAATAAGAAGTCGTAGATGAGATACAGTATCGGTAGGATCACGATATTTAATAGAATAGCAAAAAGGACTTGATACGTGATTGTATCGTACAAAGAGACCTTGAACGCAGTGAAAGAATTACGAAATAGCGTTGCGACTTGATATTTTTGGGGTGGGATTTTGGGTGACATGTAGTTATGAGTTCAACTTCTGGTAATATAAAGTATAAGTGCTACATATTTAGGCAGATTAAGAATAGGGCGATTGCTCGCCCATTCTCATCTCAGAACGGTACGTGAAAGTTTCCCTTCATACCGCTCAAGCATTTCATAACCC
This sequence comes from Candidatus Methanophagales archaeon, assembly GCA_028572065.1. Lineage (GTDB taxonomy): Archaea > Halobacteriota > Syntropharchaeia > Alkanophagales > Methanospirareceae > QENJ01. The sequence continues at coordinate 128 of JAPVWK010000180.1, read as the reverse complement.
TTTCTGTATCGGGCAGCAGTTTGGTTCCATGTGTGGCATTTAGTCTTTCGAGTTCAGTATTCGTGCGCATAATCTATCCTTTAGCTTATCCCATCTCATCTTGCACCGGCCAGTCAGTTTTAGAGTCT
>JAPVWK010000179.1 GCA_028572065.1 Candidatus Methanophagales archaeon | reverse complement strand
TATTAATTTACCGAACGGTATCATTCTTTAAGGGATTTTAGGACAAAGTAAGCTCATTCTTCGGGCACTTAAAGCTGTGGCCAGAATTATATGAAGCCGGCAACCTTAAACAATTTGAAACCAATCTTAAACGTGAAAGGAAATGGGCAAATAGAAGCAATATATGAAGACGGGGTGTTGAGGATTGTAAAGCCGGCGAAGATAGAATCTGATGTTGTGACTGTAAAAATATTAAACAAGGACGAAATGCTGACGGAAGTGGATATGAAAGACATTTTGAACGCTATGGATGAAAGAGAGAACGGGCATTATTACAAGTTAAAAGACGTGTTTGGATGAGTTACGAAGTTATCTTCTCTCCAAAGAGCTGCAAACACATATTCTTGCAAATGGTTATTGCTTCCAATTCACCTTTTTGTTTTTATCACGTCTACGTCCATTGATATGCCACATCACCTCTATTGTGAATATACAAACCAGTAGTTATATAAGGTTTGCTATTAGGTATAACAACCATTTAACGGTGGAACTGTGCCTGTAAACACGCAGTCCTCATCATTTTCGATTAATGCTGTGAAGCTTTGTTTTGTCATTTTGTGTTCCACAAATACAATTAAATGATTAACGAAATTTAAGCCATTCTTCTCTTGTAATTCCAGCTTGCTTCATAATTCGAGAGAGAAGATCAACGCCGATTACTTTCCGATGTGGGTTGGGAATGGTTAAAACCAGATTATCCTGTAACATATAAGGGTGCTTCCCACCTTGATAAGGACCCTCAAAACCAAGTTTGCGAAGCCGCTTCACTAATTCTATCCAAGAAACAGGAGATAGCTTTGATTCAGGCACTGACTTCCACCGTTGACAATTCCTCTATTTTATACCCCCCTATTGGTGGTAGGGGTAAACCCTTCCTTAGTCTTACTATTATCCAGCCATCAATAACCTCAACCAGATTCTTACGGCATTCTTCCAGCGTTTTGCCGGTTGCCCATACCCCCTCTAACTCGGGCACTTCACCATAAAAAGGCTCTTCATCCTCTATCATCTCATACTTCGCTTTCGACAGCGCTGCTTCGATATATTCTGTAATCATGTTCTATCCTCCAATATTTTACTACATAAATATGTCAAGCTTTTAAAAAAGATAAGGGTTACTACGAATCCTGATAAGAAACATCAAACTTTCGTCATAACTCACTATTTTCTTGCTACATTTATCGCAAACCTTCACATGGATGTTTTCAATAACTAATAACTCCTCACCCAGCCATATATCTTCTTTTACTTAATAGTATCGGACTTTTCCCTATTCGCAGTCCTTCTTCGGTAAAGCAAATAATATCATCCAAAATATCTGCCTTTCTCTCTATCCGAATATATGCAAAGTTCAGGGCGTTTTGTGAGTGGCTACGTTTAGGCGAAATAAAACCTGCTGATTTTTGATTCAAACTACCCCTGTTCGGAACCCATAGTGTCAAGTTAGTCTTGTGAAGCTATAAATAAAGCAGTCGTTTTCCGGGTAGGAAAACTAGCCAATGCCTGAAAAATGCTCCATAAACCATAAAAGGAAAGATTAACAAGTGTAGTGCATATACACCACACTTATGGCAGAGATTACACGATGAATTGAACTATCCCCTTCAATCCCTTTGAAGTTTAGAAGTGAATACGCGGTTGGTTTGCTGATGCATATCCAAGCCTATCTTGACGGCATGGTTCGGAACTACTGAAATAACCGAAAGGTTTAAATACTAACCAAAAAGTTTAAATAGTGGCACTTGATTATTAATAATTAAGTTTGTATAAATAAAACCAAACTTTAAAACAGGAAAGGAGAGAAAGAGAAGATGAATGAAAAAGGAGGCAATGAAAAAAGATGGAAAAAGAAGAAATAACATATGAGTTTTTAGTAATTCCGCAGAGGACTGCTACGAGTGTCTACGAGTGTGCTTTGGAACTCTTTAATTTAAGATACGGTAGGTTCCATGGGATGATCCACAGACACAAAAAGGGAGACAAGAGGTGAAATGGAAAAACATGACTGTAAAAAACGAAACAGCAAAAACAAAAGCAAAAGTGTGGGTTGTGCTCGGGGCGTGTATCGTGACTATTTATTCCATTACCGCAGTTGCGGGTATGGGTGCGTTGCCGCAACCAGTACTCAACCTCGGTGTAATCACGGCGGGGTTAGATTTGGGTACCAACAATCAGACAACACAGCCAGTGCAGCTTCTGCCGGAAGAGGTAGGGGGAAAGGGATTTTATGTGAATCTGAGTTGTGCGATCAATGATACAATCAGACATGGAGCGGCGCAGCTTAAAACGAGAGACATATTAAATCGAAAGGAGATAAAAAGATGGTTAAATACAGTTATATAGAGCTTGGTATGCTCTTTGGAATGTTTATTGGAAGCGGAATAGGAGTGACAGCATTTGTCAGTACAAACAATGCGTTATTTTTTACAGTTCCAGGATTTGGGGTAATCTTCGGGTTAGGCGTAGGAGCTATGCTCGACAAACAGCATAAGAAAAGGAGTAAAATATAATGACATTGATAAAACAACATCCATTCAACCTTGATGGACGTAAAGAAATTGGAAAATTGGAATGGTCAAAGAAAGTTGTAGTTACACTAATGGGCATGGGGACATTAGGTTTGTTTGCATTTGGATTCTTTTTCATTGCACTATATACACTATTTACAGGGGAAGTTGGCTTTAACTTCACGATCGGCGGCGCAGTTTATATTTCAGTAGCTCTCTTCTTTGGCACAATGGTACTGCACGAACTTATCCATGGCGTATTTATGTCAGTATATGGCGGCAAGCCGAGTTATGGCGCTGGCATTGCGTATTTCATCCACCCCTATTTATACAGCACAACAAAAACAGTTTTTCTACGCAATCAGCTCGTAGTGATTGCTCTTGCGCCGTTGGTAGTAATCTCTCTGGTTGCAATCGGAATCATGGCTGCTTTTCCGTCAATTGCACACTGGATGTTCATACCGTTTGTAGTAAATGCTTCCGGGGCAGTGGGTGATTTGTGGCTGACACGTAATGTACTGAGATTTCCGAAACATGTATTGATGGAAGATCGAAAATCAAGGTTGATAATTTAGGTGGTGTCCTAAATTTCATGACCCACCCTTAAACATCAAAAATTCACTCCACGTCCATGGATGGTTGGTGATCCCTTCAGCCATACATGGAGTCCTCTCGATGTTTCTGACCCCTTTGGGAGTTTCAATCGCAAGTG
>JAPVWK010000178.1 GCA_028572065.1 Candidatus Methanophagales archaeon | reverse complement strand
TGTGGCTAATTTCTTCGTTGCCGAAAACGAGCAGGAAGCTATGGAGTTAGTGCGGGAATGTGACGCTAATTACGTATTCGTGCAGTATCCAGTGGATGTTTACAAATTCAAAGCAATGGTTTTGGCAGCAGGGAAAAATCCGGATGATTATTACATCGCTAGTAAAGTATCGCCGCAGGAAATAGAAGATAGAACGATTATGAAGAACGACACAATCGGAATAAAAATGATGTATGGTGACATTGTGGATGGCTTTGAAAAAGTGTTTGACAACAATATAGCGAAAATATATAAGCTTAAATCTTGATGATTGAAGATAGCCCCTATTTTTGTCCCTCTTTTACTTTAACCCGTAACTCCGCACATTTCACGTAATAGGCATAAATTGTTTTTACAATAGGTTCCTGGTTTCATATCATCAAAAACGGGCAAAGTTTCAAAAAAAGCAGTAAGAAAAGCGAGGGGTTGTATTTCCATCACGAACCCATTATACCTTGTGGTCGCACTAAGAGGACTGCGATCAAAATTACAAAGCTAATAGCCAATTTGTATTCCGTGGGGAAAATAGCAGTGCTAAGCTCCTGCGCCAAACCAATTATTATCCCCCCGGCCATCGCCCCATAAGGGTTACCAATGCCACCGAGAATCGCGGCGGAGAACATAGGGATAAGCAGGAACCAACCCATATTTGGGTTTATATTCGTCAATAGCCCGTATAAGATGCCACCCACAGCAGCAAGAGCCATTCCAATTGCCCACGTATATCTTACTACACGGTCTACATCAATACCCGAAACTTTTGCAAGGTCTATGTTGTCGGACAATGCCCGCATTGCCTTACCGATAGAGGTCTTCTTCAACAAATAGTGGACCAGGAACATGCATATCAGTGCTACTACAATTACTGCTATTTGGTTCTCAGTGATGACCACGCTTCCCAGTTCCATTCCCCGTTTCACTGGCAAGTCGTAGCGTTTGATGGCAGGACCCCACAGGAATATAATAAAATTACGGATGAACAGAGCCAGCCCAATAGAGATAATAATCAAAGCTACCGGGCTTGCACCTTTTGTACGCATTCGTTGCCATATTACCAAATCGCAAAGTACAGCTACAAATGCCGTAATTACAACCGCCGCTACACATGCAGTCAAGAAATTAGTTCCAAGCACTACGCTGAATAAAAAAGCGAGATATGCGCCTAAAGTCAAGAACTCGCCATGTGCAAAGTTCGCAAAATTCAGGATGCCATAAGTCATGGATAAGCCAATAGCGGCGAGTGCTATAATGCTTCCGACCACGATTCCATTTATCACCAGTTGCAACATTTTGTGAAGAATCTACATTACACAGATTACTCAAGTGTAATATAAAAAAAGAGCAGATATACGAGGCACTTAACTTAAAAAGTGGTATCTATTACCCCGCGATTTTTGTTCCGCGTACTCAAGTAAAACCATGCGGGGGGCGTGATTCGAACACGCGGACTCCTACGAGACAGGGTCCTAAGCCCTGCGCCTTTTCCAAACTCAGCAACCCCCGCTTTCTTCCCCTTTACTTCGCTCAATATTACCAAAAATTGCATGTTTTTAAAAAACATTCTTTTCGCATGCAAAAAGACCAACCAATAAAAATCGCGCTGGTATAGCGTTTGAAGGCACCTTCAGGATCCATAGGGGTACCCCCCAAGCCTGAAAATAGGTAGTCCTACTAATGCTGGTGTGTACTCTTGTGATTAGTTTAAGAGAGAACCGCGGGTATTTACATCGTAAAAACGTCTATACCGCCACGAATTCCTCGCCTTTGTCTATTACGACCCGGCAAGGCGTGGGAAATTTATAACCTGCTCTTCTCAAAACTTCCTTTGCCGCATCGAAATCCTCGCCCTCAACAGATACGCTCATTAGCTTCTGTCCAGGCTTCACTCGTGCTGCACTGCTTATGGGTTTTCCAAATGCGTGCCGCATACCGCTTGAAACCCTATCCGCACCAGCACCTGACGCTATTTTGTTCTCTTTCAGCACATGGTGTGGATGCACCCGTATCTTCAAATAAAAATTGTTACGCCCTACATTCTTCCCTAAGTATCTATTAGCAAGAATACGCGCTGCTTCTAATGCGTTGTGCCTTATTTGGCAAGCTTCTTTCGCGACTAAAGATAACGAGATGGGGAACTCTTTGCTCAAATTGCCCATATCAAAGATAGTTATCTTGCTTCCCGGCACTCCGCCCATGTATTCCCTTCGCACATAGGCAGGCCCTGTTACTTTCGTGTACGCACGACCTGGTTTTAGTCCCATCTTTCTTCTATTACTCCTATTACTCCTATTATTATCTTCTTATTAAAAACCTTCATTCTTAAAATAAATCGGAGGGTACCCTAAGTAAGGCACCCTTGCCTTTGCCACTGCGATTATCCATTCCGGCTTCACCGGTTCAACCATAACAACAATTTGATCTACCCTTACCCGTAAACTTTGCTGATCATAACTCGGATTATTATCCGCTTTTGTGATGTATCCTGCGTGAGGTGCGGGTTTTCCCCCCGGCATCTCTTCCCCTTCATCCACCCAATACATCGCCCTGTTTATTATCGGAGTTGCTGAGGAAAGCCCATTCGGGCGATATATAATCACATCTCCATACTCGTTAAAAGAACGGTGATCTAGCATCTTACCTTCTTCATAAGTTACTATGCTCGTACGGTGTGGCGCCACCACAATAATTAAATCACCCGGCTGCATATTTGGCTTCATGCTCCCGGATTCAACAGCAAATCCTAAACGCCACGTACCTGTCGCTGCGAATGGCACTGACAAGGGTATGCTTATAGCGATAGCCAGAACAAGAACTGCTTTTATTGTCGGCATCTCCTGTAGTTGCCTTATGCCAACGATCTGCACTATAAAGCCCCATAACACTGCTATGATTCCTACGATTGGAATCCATCCCAATACACAGCCCGGTGTCGCGCCATACAACAATGCCTTTAAAGTCTGCGTTACTCCTTTTCTACCACCAAAGAGATATACCCACAGGTGTGTCCAAAGTCCGCCAATGAAGACGCCTAATATTCCGAGAAGAAATATCAAAAAAGCCATAGTTACGCCGTAGCGAAATACTGACCATCCCACGATACTGCTAAGCACTGCACATATCATCAGAAGAGTGATAAAATAGATAACCGCATTTCCAAGTGTGTCTTCCTTAGAAACGTCAAAGGTTTTCGTGGGACTGAACAAGAAACCTTTTATCCTCTCA
>JAPVWK010000177.1 GCA_028572065.1 Candidatus Methanophagales archaeon | reverse complement strand
CGGATTTCCCACGTTGTCCTGCGAGCTTACCACGCAAGCGTTACCACCGGCATGTTCCGCAGTAGGATTACCCCGAATGGAAGGGGTCGCCGAAAAGACAATCCGCGATGTAGCTTCCATGTCAACAGACCACAAGATTCCTCAGATTCCCACGAGAAAGCAATACTATGGGTCTGGCTTAAGGACTCTATTGGCTCTTTTATCCCCTTCCTGCTAACCCAAAAATCTTGTGTTAATCTCGTGGAATCTCGTGGTTTCTTACCCCGCTGCCGCAGCAAGTCGAATTAACCACCAAAAAATGTTCAGATATATCTAATTATTGTTTCAACACACCCAAACAAAATTTGTGCACGTTCTCGGAAAAACTATCCTGAAAACTCAATGCTTGAATACAAGGTCAGTAACTCGGCTATTTGTTACGATGACTGCGAAGAGCCGCTATTTATTTATGCTGTTACCGCATATCGTACCCCTTAAGGTACCACAAGACTAATACTAAAGAATGCCGCAACTTAGTCTCTGTGGCTACCTCTAGGAAACAAAAAAATGAAAATCCGCAACGACCGAAAACATATAGAATCGAGAGTAAGTAAAAATTGGTTAGTAACAGGACTAACATTATTACTGATAGCTGCGATAGTTGGGACGCTTGCACCAAGTGCCGTTGCACTGCCTACTGCTACCAGCTTTGGCGTTGAAGATGCAGAAGGTTACAAGGATACCCACGTGTTGATACCCGTAAACGTCACCAATGTGCAGAACGGCCCAGTTCCTTGTATGATATTCAATATTTTATACGATAACAGCGTAATAAACCTTGAAGGCGTCCAAAAAGGTACTCTAACTTCAGACTGGCGAACTCCAGAATACTTTAACCTTGATTGGGGCTCCAGAATCGCTGTATTTTATGAGCCGATAGATGAGCACGCGATACAAAACGGCGCGACTGGCTCTGTGGTGCTGCTTAATTTCAGTGTAATCGGTGAACCAGGAGACCTGAGCTGGCTGAACTTCTCGGATATACAACTGGCAGAAGATGCGCCCTACTTTCAAATAGGAACAGCGCCTGCGAAGAACGGGACGTTTAGCTTGCTTCCGCCTGCGTTGGTACAACAACTCAAAATCGGGCAAAAAAGATGGGAGGATAGATTTTTGGGCGATCGAGCGGTAAATACGAAAGACAGCCAAATTTTGGGTGCTGAAAACAATCGTGTGACTGCCACTCATGGCTTAAAATCGCCGGGCCGTCTATCAGTACGGTACACGAAAGCGTAACTTTTGTTCGCTCTTTTAGCCGGCGCCATTTGTTGTGTAGCCCCGAAATATTTGACTGATATACTCACATGATGTTAAATCCGTGAATGCGTTTTCGGGGCTTCTCAAAAATAGAACAGTGAACAAAAGCCGCACGATGAGTATAACTGTTAAATTAGGAAGTATGGGAATCCCGGGATTCTGCCACAGAGTACACTGAGAGCACCGAGTTTAATCCACTCTGTGGTCTCTGTGGCTATCAATTTTGATTTTATCTTGACGAATAAACCACCTTTATTATATCGTTATTCTGCAGTTCGTATTTCTCACCCAGCCGTCGTTTCGTTCTCGCGTCTATCGCATAAAGGAAACTATCACCAATGTCTGAATGAACTGCAAAAGCCAGGTCCCGGGCAGTGCTCCCGTTTTTCAAAAGATACGCATCCGGTAGAACTCGTCCCGCGGAATCACTGTACTTATGCTCATCCTCAACAGGATACACCACCACATAGTCCAACAGCTCAAACACCACACGATTTATTATTTCCTGGACGCCCGTACCGCCATGGGCTCGGATCATTTTTTTTATTAGTTCCAGACCTTTTCTTTGCTTATCCGTAACTTCAGATGCAATCACAAAATCGGTATCTCCGGACAGATATTGTATGATGTTGTTCTTTGATGCGGTCCTCAACGCAAGCTCCGCGGCGGCGGAACATGGAATTACAATCTCATTATCACTGCCCTCGCTTTCAAGCTCTTTCAGCTTTTTCAGGTTTTCATCAGGCGCAATATCCGCTTTGTTCGCCGCGATAATCATCTTTTTGCTTCTCAGTACTATATGAGTAGCTAATTTCTTCAGGTCGTCCTCAGTCCACAATTTCATGTTACTTTTGTCTGGAATGCCGGATTTTAGGATTGCGCCCTTCACTTGCTCTTCCGTAACGCCGACTCCTGCTAATTGTTCTGCAAGCAACCGTTCGATCTTCGTGCCTTCTAATTCCACCCTACGCTCCATCTTGTGCCAGCCACGGGTTATTATACCGTAAACCCACATATTCAACTCCTCTTTGAAGAAAATAACATCTTCGCGTGGGTCATGAGCCCCGAGTTCCACAACATTGCCGTCTGCATCCGTAGCACCCGACGCATCCACGACATTAATTATCGCTTCCGCCTGCCTGAGTTCGTCCAAAAATTCGTTGCCCAAACCTTTTCCTTCATGTGCACCTCTGACCAATCCCGCAACATCTAATACCTCTACGGGTATGAACCGAAAGCCGTCTATGCAGTTGCCACACACACCCGCAAGTTCAAGCTCCTTCTCTTTACAGAGGCAGTTCACCCGCACGTATGCTACTCCAACGTTCGGCGCGATCGTTGTGAACGGATAGGCCGCTATCTCGACATCTGCGAGTGTAAAAGCCTTAAAAAAGGTGGATTTACCTGAATTCGGCTTACCCGCTAATGCTATTGTTATCATTTTTTTATCTCGCCCATTGACCGTCTTATGTTTCGCGGTACCGTAGTATCACTCCTTATATTTTCAAGCATCTCTACGCATTTCTTTACAGTGTCTTCTTTTTCTGCTCCCTGCATTCGCGCTTATCTCCCCCCTCGTATTCTCTACAACACAAAAGATAGTAAAAGCAAAGTTCATAAAGATATTTGGCTCTAAGATAAAATAAGACACGGTTTTTCTGGCCTGAGTAACGGCTAGAAAATCAGAAAGGCTTCAATCTGTCACGGTAGTATTGTTGAAACAGCAGCTCTGCCTTATTCATTTGTGCGGGATACCGTATTCTGAGCTTTTCTAGTGCTTCCCTTTTAGTCGCTATCGTGAGTCCAATCCTCAAAATCTGCAGGAGTTCTTCTTTAATCTCTGCCTTTTCGCATTTCCATTTCGGAACTTCAATGGTAACGCAGAAATCGTGCTCGCTGAACTCTCGCCTCAGGATTGGTGCGATAGAGCCCAGAAGAATTCCATCCACGAGGTCAACGAACGGCGGCACCCCTATCTTAATTTCACGTTCCGGGTCGGTCAATCG
>JAPVWK010000176.1 GCA_028572065.1 Candidatus Methanophagales archaeon | reverse complement strand
CACACTATCATTAAATCTATGCCCAACTTTTTTGACCTCAACGTGCATGCCTATCCCGAGACAGACGTGCCAGCAGAGGAGATGCTCCGCGTTGCAATAAGATACGGATATGCGGGTATAGCCATAACGAACCACGATGACTTTGTAGAAGTGCGGGAAGAGAACCCGCCTGCTATTTACCGTGGTGTAGAGATAAGGACAAAGTCAGTCTCAGAATTGAACAGGAAAATAAAGCATTACGCCGGAAAAGTGCCTTTAGTTGTGGTTCATGGCGGCGACGAGAACATAAATCTCGCTGCGTTAAAGGACCACAGAATAGACATATTAGCGCATCCGTGCGGTGAAAAGGGGGAAGGCACCTTGAATCACGTATTGGTACGATACGCCGTTGAGAATGGTATTGCAATCGAATTTAACATGAACGCAATAATTCAGAGCAGGAGGGGCGATAGAGCGCGAATACTCAGTAGGATGCGAGACAACTTAGAATTCGTACGGAAATATAAAGCTATGTCAATTTTAACCAGTAATGCTTGTTCTATATATGGTTTAAGGGCGCCAAGAGAGCTGATTGCACTTGCGGCTCTATTCGGGATGCGAAGAGCGGAAGCGGTGCGTGCGTTAAGCGACGTGCCCCTGAGCATATTGGAGCGGCGGTGGAATAAGGCGCGGGAAGTGGAACTTTTATGAGGGGTCACGATAGGAGGCGGTATCTTGTGTTTGAGGTGATGAGCGAGGTGGAACTAGATAAGTACAAGTTGCTGAATGCAATCTGGGACTCAGTTCATTCTTTATATGGCGATATAGGCACAAGCGAAAGTAAGCTATGGCTAATAAAATATGATAAAAATGGTAGAGGAGTCCTAAGATGTACTCACCGCAAAGTAGAAGCGATAAGGGCGGCATTAGCGTGTATTCATTCGGTAAACGGAGTACAGATAGCTATAACAGTCATTGGCATTTCAGGGACGATAAAAGGGGCTGCTCGTATCGCATGATGCCGGCAATTCCCTTCTAAGAGTGTGTTAAAAACGTCCACTCAGCATTTCTATATAGGTCGCTAAGTCCTTTCTTGTTATTATCCCCGCGAAGTCACCGCTCGTGTCGTCTTTCACCGCTATGAATTCTAGTTTATCCCTTATCATCATTTTTAAAGCTTCGGCGGACTCGTCTTCATTCGATATGAGCCTACTAATGCTGTCGTAGGGTCTCATCACGTCAGAAACACTCAATAAGTGCCGTTGCTCGACCGGCACTTTCTTTACTGTGGTAATAGTTATAAAGCCCTTTAAATCGCCGCTATCGTTCATTACCACGTATTCGGCTGTCCTCTCCTCAAGCATCTTTCGCACAAGCTCCATGAGTGGCATATCTTCTGACACGCTTGTTCGCTCAGTTCTCATGACATGCTTCACCTTTATGCCTTCTAACGAGGCAAAAGTGATAGTGGCTTTCTCCTCTTCCGTGGCTGCCATGTACAAGAAGAGGGCAAGTAACGGGAGCCAGAGGTTATAGCCCCATTCACCCGTTAAAATAAAGGAGATCGGGTCGGCTTTTAGAAGTCCTGCTAGTACCATCAGGCCCGCAAATATTTTGCCGACCAGAACAGCTTTCTTTGTCGCTTCCACGAACGACATTCGCGTTGCGAGAAAAGCTCTAAACACTCGGCCACCGTCCATAGGGAATGCCGGTATCAAATTGAAGATTGCTAACATAATATTGAAGGAACCAATGACCAACACAAAAATCCCTGCAGGACGGTAAAACTCTACCTGCAATGCGTTTAACCCGAAATAAATGCTGCAAAATAAAGCGCCAATAGCAAAACTCATCAAGGGACCGGCAATTGCAATCCGCCACTCCTTTTCCGGGCTCTTTGGTATCTCTTCCATCATGGCTAAGCCACCAAAGAAGAAGAGCGTGATGCTGTTTATCTTCGTGCCATATTTCATTGCCACGTATGAATGCCCCAACTCATGGAGTAACAGGGTGAAGAAGAACAGAATAGCAGTTATTGTTGATAGTGCATAGCGGATGAGAGGCGTCAGCCCGAGATCGCCCAAACCCAGGGGGATACGATATTCCGTAGAGGAGTTATTCGCAAATCCAAGAATGAATAGGACTAATATGATCAGAAAAGTAAAATGTAGCTTTATCGGTATGCCGAGGAGCTTACCCACTTGAATAGATGTGCGCATGTTATTAGTTAATTTTATATATCTTTCTTAGTTCATAAATAATATTATGGAAATAGAATTGTCTTCGCTATATGGGCAGGAGATATACACGGATAGGGGCGTGTATGTCGGCAGAATAGAGGATGTAAATGTGGACATAACAGAGAAACGAGTGTCCGGGCTTGCAGTGCGGGATATAAATCCAAACGCTTTTGATGCGGGCGATAAAGCAGGTGTAATCATTCCATACCGGTGGGTTATAGCAATAGGGGACATAGTATTGATAAAACATGTGCGGAAAAGGCTAGTGTCTAATGAGGAAGGAGAGGGAAGCAGTGGTGGCGAAGAAGTGAATCCGAATGAGGAATGAAGACTTGGACTCATCAGAGATATAAGAGTGACAAAGATAGAGCGATATATGCAGAAATAAAGACTTCCCCTCCATTAATAGTACGAGTAGACGGTAGGAAATTCAAGCACGTACTGCGTGATAACGATTTTAAGAAGCCATACGACGAACAATTTGCACGGAGCATGGCGGAAGCAACGGTGGCCTTCTTCGATAAGAGCGGTTTCAACCCCGTGCTTGCTTATATCTTCTCGGATGAGATAAACTTACTCTTCGCGTCTGTCCCCTTTAAAGGTAGGTTAGAGAAGCTGGATTCTGTGATTGCTAGTTTCATTGCGAGTTCGTTAACTCTTATTTTGGATTTTAAGGATGCTATTTCGTTTGATGCTCGGGTGATTCCTGTTTGCGGTGAAAATGATACATTAGATTATCTTGCACAGCGGCAAGCGGAAGCATGGCGGAATCATATCAATGCGTATGGCTTTTATGGGCTGGTAGAAGACGGTTTAACTAAGACCGCGGCAGGGAAACGGTTGAGGGGTATGAAAGCAAAGGATGTGCATGAGATGCTGTTTCGCATGGGAGTAAACCTGAGCGAAACGCCGAAATGGCAAAGACGTGGCTTTCTGGTTGCAAAGCAAAGTTACGATAAAAGCGGTTACAACCCCAAGACTGAGGAGAGTGTCACTATATTACGTTACAAAACCGTACAACACTGGGATTTGCCGCTATTTACGTCTGAAGAAGGGCAGGATTTTGTATGTGCTATTGTTAAAGAATGGGCCCGAAGGGATTTGAACCCTTGACCGCCCGGTTATGAGCCGGGCGCTCTAACCAGTCTAAGCTACGGGCCCACTAAAGGCAAGATAACATATTGTATTTCTATACTCAT
>JAPVWK010000175.1 GCA_028572065.1 Candidatus Methanophagales archaeon | reverse complement strand
TGCAAGATTTGGACGAAGATCTTATCATTATCTGCGACATGGGCACAGCTCAAAAAGATTTGATTTCGGAGTTTCTCAAAGATAAGGACGTCATAATCCTAGACCACCATGCCGCACCTATGAATTCAAGCCCTAATGACACTGCCGCCACCTCGCCGCTCATCATAAATTCGCATTACTTTACACAGGAGGGCGAAGATGAAATAACAGGCGAGGTCTGTGCTGCAGGTCTCTCCTATCTCGTGGCGCGGTGCCTGGCTCCATCAGAGGGCGCGCGAAACGTAGACCTTGCAGGACTCGCGATTGCCGGGACATTAGGGGATAAACTGGAGATAACCAGGGGGATAAACAAGCTGATTCTGGATGAAGCGATAGAGGCAGGAGTCATCACAATAAGAACTGGTTTGAAGCTCGGTGAGGGTACGATGCGGGAGTTGTTACTTCTTTCCACCGACCCCTATACACCCTTTGTGGGTAAGGACGAGTGGGTGGATACGTTTCTGGATAAAACAGGTATTGAGGGTGACAAGCTTCTGAGCGACTTAGAGCCTGAGGATGAGAAGCGATTAATTACTGCTTTGTTATCGCAGGCAAAGGAATCAGAAATCGAACTCCCCGAAGATGCGCTGGTTGGAACCACGTATAACATGAATTTAGAGGTTGTAAGGAACGGTTTAGATTTCATGAGGATGATAGACGCATGTGGACGGTTTGGAAAAGCGGGTATCGGAGTTGGGCTGTGCATGCGAGAGGAGACTATGATAGAAGATGCAAGGACATTATACATGAAGTTACAAAACAAACTTGTCGCGGAGTTGAACAGACTAGAACAGACGGATGACGAAGGGATAAAGGAGCTACCACATATTTTCTATTTCTATGTGCAACAGACGGGCATAACAGGCGTCTTAGCCGGAACATTAGCGGAATTCATACATACGAATAAGCCTTTAATCGTATTTAACAAGAAAAACGGAACGGGGGAACGTGCAGTGACGAAAGTTTCAGCACGGTGCAATAAGAAACTGCTGATACCGTCCGAAAGCGGAGACGGTGGGATAGACCTTGCAAAAGCACTGGAACAAGCAGCAAATGGCGTAGGTGGGATGGGCGGAGGGCATCCCGTTGCCGCGGGCGCGTCTATACCAAAAGGCACGGAGGAGCAATTCATAGCAAGTATTGATAGAATAATAAGCGAACAAAAGCAAAAACTCGCGTGAGCTGCTTGCTTTTGAGATACTGCCACAAATAGCTTTTATATTTCAAAACTCATACGTTATGAATAAGGACGAAATGAGCGAAGACGAGCAAGAGGAAAACAAGGAAGAAGAACGCGAGCGGGTTATAGACGTCAGCGTGGAAGAAGAGATGAAAGTCTCGTATATTGACTACGCAATGAGCGTGATTGTGGGTAGAGCACTACCGGACGTTCGAGACGGGCTAAAACCGGTGCATCGCAGGATATTATATAGTATGCACGAGCTTGGTATCACTCATGATCGCCCACATAAGAAATCAGCAAGAATAGTGGGTGACGTACTGGGAAAATACCATCCACACGGAGATGTCGCCGTATATGATACTATGGTGAGAATGGCGCAGGGTTTCTCTTACCGTTACCCGTTAATAGATGGTCAGGGCAATTTCGGTAGTGTTGACGGTGATTCTGCAGCCGCAATGCGATATACCGAGGCGAGACAGTCAAAAATAGCCGCGGAACTGCTTGTTGACATTGATAAGGATACTGTTACGTGGGCGAATAATTTTGATAATTCACTTAAGGAGCCGCAGGTCTTACCGGCAAAACTGCCCAATCTGTTAATAAACGGGTCTTCGGGTATCGCTGTTGGTATGGCCACGAATATGCCACCACACAATTTAGCAGAAGTGGTAGATGGCGTAATACGGGTGATAGACGAGCCAGAAGTGACTACAAGCGAATTGATGCAGATAATAACGGCACCGGATTTCCCCACGGGCGGCATTATTTCGGGCTATGAAGGCATAAGAAATGCGTATGAAACAGGTAGGGGCAGTATAAGGACAAGAGCAAAAGCGGATATAGAAACAAAGGGAAAACGCGATATAATCGTGATTACCGAGATACCGTACCAGGTAAATAAAAGCAGATTAGTGGCTGAGATAGCGGAATATGCAAAGAAATACAAGGTGGATAGTATTAGTGGTCTGAGAGATGAATCGGACCGCAAAGGTATGCGGATTGTAGTAGAATTAAAACAAGGAACAAATGCGCCTATCATATTAAATAATCTTTATAAACATACACAACTGGAAACTACGTTTGGTGTGATTAATCTCGCATTAGTGGGAGGGGAACCAAGGGTTTTAACGCTAAAGGAACTGATTGAGAACTACATAAAGCACAGGAAAGAAGTAACTACTAGAAGGCTGCAATATGAGTTAAACCGTGCGGAGAAGCGGCTACACATTTTAAAGGGGTTAATCATAGCAATATCGCATATAGATGAGGTAATAAAGTTAATAAAAGAATCAAGCGACAGTAAAGTAGCAAAGACCGCACTGATTGAACGGTTTGTGCTGAGCGAGGAGCAAGCGAAAGAGATACTGGATATGCGGCTCTCGCGGTTGAGTGCGTTAGAACGAGAAAAGATAGAAAAAGAACATGCCGAAATCGAGGCTAGAATACAGTGGATAAAAGAAGTGTTGGCATCAGAAGCCCGGATATTTGGCATTCTAAAAGAAGACCTGATAGAACTGAAGGGTAAGTACGGTGATGCGAGGCGGACCAGCATAGAGGAAACGGTAGCGGATTTGTGCGAGCGAGATTTCATAGAGGATGAAGACGTAATCCTATTCTTTACGCAGCGTAGTTACGTGAAGCGGATATCTGCGGATGTATTTAAACAGCAGGTGCGAGGCGGAAAAGGACTGGCTGTGATAGATAAGAAAGATGAAGATTATATATTCAAATTTATACGCGCGTCCACAAGGGAACGTCTCATACTATTCACCGAATATGGCAGGGCATACCAGAGTAACACATACACAATCCGACCCAGCAGCCGGCATGCAAAAGGTAAGCCACTGGTGACAATCCCGGGTTTGGGCGCAGCCATGGAAGAGGGCGAGAAGTTTGTAGCTGCTGTTTCCATACCGGAAGATGTGGATAATGTATTGGGCAAAGAAGATGAGGATTTCTTTATTGTGCTCGTAACCAAGCAAGGAGTAGTGAAAAGGAGTTCGCTCGCAAATTTGAAGGCTATTCGTGTCACAGGAATCGTTGCCGTTAAAGTTAACAAAGACAAGGGCGATTCGTTAGAGGACGTTGCGTTGATAAAAGGTGGGCAGCAAACCGGTATAATCATAAGTTCCAGGAACGGAAAGGCGATTTTGTTCCAGGAAAAGGAATTACGAGAGATGGGCAGATATGCCGCGGGAGTACGAGGGATGCGGTTGGATAAGGGCGATGAGATAGCAAGCATA
>JAPVWK010000174.1 GCA_028572065.1 Candidatus Methanophagales archaeon | reverse complement strand
ATAAAATATACCTTCCAAACCAAACACCCACTTGCTACCCATTTCTTTCGGTATCTTGAAGGCTGCGATTAGTTTGAATATACCCATAACCAGCATCCAGAGCACGATAAAGATAAGTAACATCGCAAGAGTAAGCCTGGGTACTAACAACACGGCAAGTCCTACCGCGATGCACACCATACCCCCAAAGATACGTATTCCACGTTGCCCTTTCTCCGCTTTTGCCGCTGCGACAAACGCGAGGATGCCGCCCACAACAGCAAAAACACCAAAGAGGATAATTAAAAATTCCAACGTCATTCCCGGCCAGATCAAGACGAAAAAGCCGAATATCAATGCGACAATGCCTTCTAGTGCTATTATCCACGAATCCTGTGCTAAAACATAGTTGTCCATAATATTTGTTTCATTCATGTCTTCTTCTCCGCATCCGGATTTGTTACTGTTTGTTCTATCTATGGCATAAATATAGGACTATATAAACTTTTTGGGTTACCGGGCGTTGCACCGGAACCCTAATATTTTGCGTGCTTTGTGAAGGACAACTAATAATCATAAATAGCAGCCACCTTAGGCCGGACTAGGTACCAAATCGGCAATTTCACTTAAAGCACTTCCCACATAAATTCGCCCACAGCACATTCATAATATACTTAGCCCCTTCGAAAACATTGCTACTCAGCAAGCTTTTGTAGACGTTCTATGTCCCTAAATCCCAATGAAATAGAGATGGCAGCCAAAACGACACCCAACGAAGCAATCTTTGTTACCGATGCCTGTGTAAATCTATGTAGCTTACCGTACCTTTTATTATTTTACAGTGGTACGATACCGTACTCAGTTTAACCTTAGATAAAGCGAACAGTACAGTTTTTCGAGCCCTGTCTTGCCTTGCTACCACATCCTATACCTTTTCTGACTGTATCGCCCCCAATTCGCTCACATTGAACGTTCCTGAATACGTTTACACGTCAACCCGCACCTTCTGCGGATTCATTCACCAGTATAAATACCGAGTTATCTCCCTGTTTCAGCTCATAAAGCGTGCCGGACGTCTCTATTTCACCAGAAACGGTAACCATTTCTTCAGTCGGGGCCATCTCCATCTGCTTACCACGCTCGATTATCTCTTTCATCTTATCAATATCCACGAGCGCCTCTTGCGCTTGCATCTGTATCACTAACGCAACAAGCAACCCCAGTGCAAATATCATTGCCACGTCAAATAGATTCGCAACTCCGCTTAAAGGGTCCACATCTTCGTGTAGTCGGCTGCCTCTTCGCCCACCAGTTCTTCTACTCCTTCGCTTCATGTAACTCATCTTTCGTTTGCCCCCCTTTTTTTCTGAAAACTTCTTGCAGTTTGCTTTTATCCCCCTTATTCATCTTACTCAGATAATGCCTGAGTCGTTGACTATATCTTTTCTCTTCATCCAAATCGAATTCTTTAAATATCCCTAATTCTAAACCTTCTTCGCTTTCTCTATCTCCGAACAAAAGCTCTGATAAATACTCCATATCGCTCATATCCTGCTCATACCATCTACTTCTAACTAGTGAGATAAACGTCCCCACCAGCCCAGCCACTAATCCAAGAACCGTTGACCCGAATGCGACAACCAGGTTCTTTGCTAACGTTTCTATGTCACCACCGGCAAGCGCGAGTAGTGCGGGCCCCATTGGTATCAACGTACCCATCAGGCCGAGCATAGGGCCTGCGCGAGTCACAAACCGCGAAGACTCCAGCCGCTTCGTCATCACGCTCTCTAAATCCTGTAATAGCTTTTCAATCTTCACTTCCATTAGTTTCTTACTCTGATGCGCTCTCCGGAACCTTGTTAATCGCATGAGAAATATATGCACATATTTCGTAGAACACAACGTACTCAAGATCTCAAAAGCACCGTCCGGGTCTTTCGCATCCAGTAACGCTCTCGCTTTAAACGCACCTCGTTCAAGCGCCACGAAATCGCGGTCCCTTTTGTGCCACTCATACAGAAACCTTCCGAGCGCTATTAAACTCCAGGCAATCAAAAGAAATAGGATTATTAGCACGGGATACAAAAGACTCGTGGAAATGAGGTATATCCCAGACTGCGTCGCGGTCGCAAATCCCTCCTGTGCCGAGGTCATATTCATTGCGGTCATATTCATTGCTGTATCCGTATTCATTCTACGCACAACACCTCCTATCCTTTCCCCTACACGCCTTTTGCATTTGATACTTTCCTATTCTTAGCAGCGATTTTGTTAGCTATAATGAAGATACAATCCAGCCATAAATAAGACTTCCGTTTTTTTTGTGTGATTTTTTAGTTTTAAAATGTATGTAAATATAGGGGCGACGGTGTAGTAAATAACAATATGCGCAAAGATATTAAGACAATCTCACGAAATGTGTGAATATTGGGTGTTACATTCGTTATAACCACAATGGCTACGTTTTTTTGTTCTCGTGCATTCTTGTTTGCACCGCAGCCATGATTAAAGGTAAAGCTATCGTGGCATCAGAATAAAGTGTGACTGCTTTTGCTTTTACGCCGATTTTGCCCCATGATTTCGCTTCATCTAACGTTGCACCACTCAAACCGCCATTCTCCGGCGTATCGGTTGTTATCTGTATAGCATAATCGAACCCTTCTCGGCCATCATCACGTTGTGGCGCTACAAGCGCGGTCTGGAATATAAAGTTTTTTGGTACTCCACCACCAAGAATTATCGCACCTGTACGTTTCGCATCGCAGAATATGTCTATCAATTCTTTCATATCATCGAAGGCATCCACGTGTAAAGCCGTTGTTTGTTTATAAATCCACGCATGGAGACCAATCATAGAATCAGCAATTGCGGGACAGAATACTGGAACATCGCTATCTACTGCACTCTTTAATATAGAATCACGATCCGAGAGGTTTTCGCCTAGCGTTTTTGTCAGCGCGCTTATACTGTAACGCTGATTACCGCTACAATCGAGATCGTCAAAGATACCCCTTACAAACTCTTCTAACATTGCGAATGCCTCATCATGCACGACTACATCGTATATCCGGTCCATACCCTGTCCTCGTAACCCGGCATCATCAACTGTGTCACTCGCTTCGGACTCTTCCATCTTATAATGATGATGACCAAGAGCTTCGATAATGTCATGCACGAGGTTTGCTCCTGTTGTTACCACCACGTCCACGTATCTTTCCCGAATCATGTGTGCAATTACCGTTCGCATCCCCGCGGGTACCAGTGCACCTGCAATACCGATAAATTTCGTCGTATCATCCTTCAGCATTTCCTCGTATATATCCACCGCCCGGGCTAATCTACCAGCACCAAATGCACAGCCACTCAACTCCTGCGCAAGGTCATCTACGCTCATGCCACTTCGGGTTCTAACTCCTTTTACTTCGGTTAACCGCATTCTCTTCGTCATTGTTCTATTTTTATTTCTGCACTATATTTATAATCAGAGTTTAGAGAGAAGTATTAAAGT
>JAPVWK010000173.1 GCA_028572065.1 Candidatus Methanophagales archaeon | reverse complement strand
TCTATTAGTTTTCGGCTTTCTAATTCTATAAGTGCTTTCTCGGTTCCAATTCTGCTGCCCTTCCCGCCCGCGAGGATTATCGTTATCATTAAACCCTTTTCTTTTAGGAAAAGAAAAGCGTTTACGGAAAAGAAAACTTTGAACATATAACGAAACTGGAACATCAAACCACAATATCGCGTATTTTATCACGTATTTCTGGCTCTAAAGTAGCGATCAGGGACATATTATGTGCCGTTCCGGCATCGCTTACCAGTTCATTACCGTTTAAATCCGTTATAACACCACCCGCCTCATTCAGGATTAGCGCAGCACCCGCGATGTCATAACCGTTTATCAAGCCACGCACGTCTATCGCTGCATCTGTTACACCTTCCGCGACTAAACAAATCTCCATTGCTATACTACCCAGCACACGAACGACCACATTCCGGGCTTCGCTTTGAAATTGTATCAGCCCCGCGGGTATTGTACCGGCGCCATAAGTGTAGATAGAGAAAACGAGCTTTGTCTTTCCTTTTACTTCTCGGGGTAGCTTTTTACCGTCCACGAACGCACCCCCGCCTTTAACGGCATAATACGTCTTACCGCTGATAGTGGCAACCACGCTCGCTTGTATGGCGTCAAAGGTGATGTGGTCCACTTTCGGTGAATATGCAATAGAAGTGCAGAAGAACGGTATGCCAAGAATAGCATTTGTGGAGCCATCTATGGGATCAAAAATCAGTGTAAATCCCGGGTCGCCGCCTTCCGGATATATATGGTCGCCTAATTCTTCTGATATTATCCGCGCACACAGGTTGCGGCTTCTTAAAGATCGTTCTAACGCCTTTTCTGCAAACATGTCTATTCTTCTCGTCACATCTTGCGCTCTTTGTAATATTACTTCGCCATAGTCCTCAGTTTCTGTAATGTAGGTTCTTATGGCGTCTCTTATCTCAGACGAAATCTTTAACAGGTCTTCTATTTGCATTTTTATCACTCTATTTGTTTTTGTTTATCTCTTATTAACAATAATGCAAACATATATCTGGAGGAGCCGTGTGGTAGCGGACTATCCCATCGGGCTTCGAACCCGATGACCTGGGTTCAAATCCCAGCGGCTCCATCATAAACTTTCTTTTGGTTGTAAAAGTGCCTAAACCGAAAGCATTTTAGCTTTAATATTAACTTTTTAGATGCGGTATTCAACTCATCTTCGCATTCTAAGCCGCAGTTCCATAAAAGTACATACCGCACTTATTAATAATATGTTATTAGTCCTTTGGTAACATAAAAAGGTCAGAAGATGACGAAAGCAGTAATTCTCGCAGGTGGCTATGGCACAAGGCTCAGACCGCTTACATTTACCACACCGAAGGTGATGATTCCACTGGTGAATAAACCGGTGATAGAGTATATAGTAGATTATCTTGCGGAATACGGCTTGAAAGACATCGTTATCACCTTGAACTACCTACGCGAGCAAACAATAAATTATCTCAGTAAAAGAAAAGATTTGAAGCTTTCATATCCCGAAGAGCCTTCGCCCTTAGGAACCGCGGGTTCGGTAAAAAACGCGGGGATAACAGCTACCGCGTTGGTAATACAGGGCGATAACATCACGGACATGGACCTGAGAAAGGTGCTGGCGTTTCACGAAGCGCATGGTAAACTTGTGACCATTGCACTTTTACCGGTGCCGAACCCGTCTTTATATGGCATCGCTGAGATAGAGCCCAATGGTATGATACGGAAATTCAAAGAGAAGCCGTCTCCCAATGAATGTTTCTCGAATCTTGCGAATACGGGTGTGTACGTCATAGAACCCGAAGCACTGGAGTACGTTCCGGAAGGCTGCGCATTTGATTTCTCCAAAGATTTATTTCCCATACTGGTAGCGAAAAGTGAGGTTTATGGCTGCGTAGTTGAAGGATTCTGGGCTGATGTCGGAAGTCGTGACGGCTACATGGAAGCGAGCAGATGGATATTGGCAAAAAAAGGATTTGAATGTGCCGCTACAGCCGATATAGCGGATAACGAGATTCGTGGCGACGTTGCCATTGGTGAACACGCGGTGATAAAACAATCTGTGATACGCGGCCCCGCAGTGATAGGCAACCACGCATCGGTAATGAATAGCGAACTGCACGAGTCGGTAGTTTTTCCTCGAGCTGTTCTGGACGAAGCCACGCTAAATAATTGCATGGTTGGAGAGGATGCGATAATAAAAGAAGCTGAAATGAGTGATTCTATCCTCGGTGCAAATTGTGAGATAAAGGCATGCGGGTGCAAGGGCGGGGGCGAAAAGAAACGTCTGGATATTGGCTAGCGATTTTGAAGCGGTTTTAGTACTATTAAACGACAAGAATTGCGCTACCAAAAAGCGATGATATAGTAGATTAAAGCTATTGCGATCGTGGCATTGCCGTGCTGATGCCATCGGCAGGTTGGGAAAAGACATCTAAGACGGTAGTCACGTGAAATAAAGGACCCGCCAATTACCGCTTTTTACGGACGGCAGTTCGTTATTTCGTGCTAAGTCCGTCCACTACGTCCTGGGATAGTTGTTTGGCAATGTATAGTTCCTTCACACAAACGGTCTTTACTTTTTCTACCCTTTCGGTATCATTTAAATCCTTCGCGTTCATCTTCTTCACTATTACCCGTAACTCTTCACTTATGGTATTGACATCCGTATTAATATAACCATAGGTTATACTGCTGCTATAAGTGCCGCTCAGAGACATACGAAAAGGGCGTGGTATTGTCCAAAGGGACATTTGATAGGATATGTGAACCCTAACTCATAGTCCCGCCTTGCTGCCACGAATTTGTACATCCACTTCCGGTAGAGCAGTTAAAAATATGGTGTTGTTTAACTAACCACAGATTAAGCAGATTTTCACGAGAAGATAATACTCTGGATCCAGCTTAAGTGCACTATTGGGTTTTTTAATCCCATGTTAACCCCAAAATCTTGTGCTAATCTCGTGAAATCTTGTGGTTTTACCCTTTCTATACAAATACCAGTAATGATATATAGGGAATTGAAGATGTTCAGTGTGTACTGGTGCTGCCGATTTAGGTGGGGAAAGAAAAATGTTTAGGAAAATATTGTATCCGACGGATTTCTCGGATTGTGCCGTTAAGGTACTGGGCTATGCGAAGAGTTTTAAGGATGCGGGCACAGAGGAGGTTGTGATCGTTCATGTTATGGATGTGCTAGGGATGGCAACAATGACAACCGGTGTTGCGTGGTCCGGCGGAGGAGAGTCGCCATTGTCGTATGAGTACGAGCGGGAAGTACAGGAGATGATGAGTGCTAATGTCGAGAAGAAATTGGGTGAACTCAAGACTGAGCTAGAAAGAATAGGGTTAAAGGTGAGCGTAAAAACGCCTGAAGGGACCCCGTTTAAGGAAATACTTAAAATCGCAGATGACGAAAACGTTTCGCTCATTGCACTCGGTTCTCATGGCAAGAGCAATATCACGGAGCGGCTGCTGGGTTCGGTTTCTGAGAAGGTGATTAGAAAATCCAAGCAACCTGTTCT
>JAPVWK010000172.1 GCA_028572065.1 Candidatus Methanophagales archaeon | reverse complement strand
TGAGGGCGATTATCAAAGCGCAAAGACAGAAGCGGAGAATCTTCATCACGGTGTAGAAATGGAAGGTGGGCAGATAAAACTAACTCCTGAATTTATCAAACCGGTGAGTTTCGTGAAGGTTTTTGAATACGTAAAAGGTGCGCAAATTGTAGGAACCGCACCAAACGGTTCGTTAGTTTTGATAACGGCAAATGTGGCCACAAACCAGGGCAGAGAATTTGCGTATTCACAAACGACAGTATCTAACGGTACATACACGTTTATCGTGCCTTACTCAACCGGGGGGCCAATAGACGGCGAGACGGATTTTGACGTTTTTGCAGAGACATATAAAATACACGAGGGGCACATAGAAGACGAAACGTTGGTCTGGGAGACGCCAAAAGCAGTAGCAGTCAGTGAAGAGGCGGTTCTGGCTGGAAAGACTCTGAAAATAGACTGAAAGAAAGCAGTCATGTTGTAAAAGCTATTTTGGGATGCTTATGTAGAAAATTCTAAATCCTAAGCTGTTGAGCTCCGCCACACAAGCCCAGTAGGGGCTTAGGGGACTCACAAATAATAATATATCCACAACAGCCACCTTTTATACAGATTGTTTTTTTGAGTAACGAGTTAAAAAATACTGTTATCACGTACATTAAGATTTTGGCCTGCTTAATTAAAGTTTAACTACTGCTACATGTAACTAACAGGTTCGCTTAAGAGGGGGAATAGCAAAATGAAAAATGGATGGATACCTGAAGCCGTCAAGGCAGTTCTTGAGGAAACTGCAAAGAAATTGAGTGGTGCGAAGAGGAGAGAATACATTGCCATGGTCACGATCGAACTATTAGATGGTAATACCCGCAAAGCAGAGCGGGTGTTTGGTTGGGGTAGAACAACAGTCAAAAAGGGGATACGCGAGTTGGCTACGGAGATAAAATGTATAGACTTTTATTCTGCCCGTGGCAACAAAAAGACTGAGGAAAAAGGGTATACAAATGATGAACTACCCTGTGAGAACACGATAGGAAATATTTTAAACCGAATGGGCTATCGGTTGAGGCGAATTCAGAAGACTAAACCGCTCAAAAAGATTCCTGAAACGGATGCTATCTTTGAGAACATTGGAACGGTAAGCTCCGGTCTTCCATTGAGAAAGCTCTCGAATGGGCTGGAACCATGACCTGGAACGGCGTGCGTCCTGTCATCTCCTTGATGCCGTCTACCAAAAGGGGGTAAAGCTGACTAAAGAAGCGATGAAAATCTACGAAAATAGGATCGAAAGATCGGAGACTTTGCCAATGTGGGATGTTACTATAAAACCGGCTTTTGGGTAAACTATTTATTTGGAGTTCTATAATCACATAAGAGCAAGATGAAGAGGGGAAGAAGGACGGGATAGGTATGAAAAACATCAGCGGTGTTGCAGTGGTTATCGCAATAGCAGCGGCTATAGTGCTTATCATATTCTCTTCAATTCCCTTAGCCTCAGCGACTGCTATCGAACGAACTTTCGACAGAGAAGGCGGCGTGCTTAAATATAAGGGGGAGCTTCCTTCAAGTGCGAATGATGAGTCTATCAGTATTTCAATATATAAAGGCGAAAAGATTTACTTTGTGAATGCCGCAACGAGGAGTTCAGTGGATGTAATTGTATCAGGACCCTATAAAGATGATGGCGATAAGAGATCCGGCTGCAAGGACTACTCTGTGAAAGCGAACAAATCATGGGATTCGAGTGGTATGAAAACCGGATATTTCTTCAAGGTTACAGAGAAGAACGACACGAGTGTCGGCTGCTGGTTTGGTATCGAGGAACAATCATTCGAGTTGAAGCTTGAGAAAGACAAGGACAAGGTGCAAGAGGACGAAAGTTTCGACCTTGAACTGAAAGAGAGCAACAAGGAGGGGGGTGTGATGAAGTTAACCATTGACGAAGATAAATTCGCGATAATGAACGTGAACGGCACGAAAATAGATGAAATTCCTATAAGATATGATGAGTCAGGATTTGTTGACTATGATGAGCACGAACCCGTGTACGGGATACGTTTTGAAAATGGGACGCTTGTATTCGATACGGGAGAACTCAACATGAACGATGGTAAATACGAAATATTATTAGAGGACTTTGCGACCGAAAAGGATGCTGACGAGGAAATTGAGGTTGAGAAGAGATATTTGAGTGTGGAATGTGAGGCAGAGGAGGTTATGAAAGGCGATGACATCGTCATAACGATAGAAAGCTCGTTCTTCGAGAAAGAAGCAAAAGTCACGGTTGAAGGCATCTACGATAAACCACTAAATCTTACGCTTGATAAGGATGGAAAGGAACGGGTGAAGATTTCCACAGATTCAGACAGTGTAATGTATGGCAGGCATAAGATAACAGTTGCGATTTGCGGCACGGATGAGAGTGTGACGAAATATGTAACGGTAAAGAAGGGGGAAGCGGACCTGGGAGAAGTGCCCGAAGAAGCTATTATCGGCGACATTATCTGTCTGAACGGGAGTTCGGACTTTGGTGATTTTGCCGTTTTTGTAATTGACGATGACTTCAAGGGCGAGGCACAAATAAGCGATGGTGAATTCGAATGGGATTGGAACACGTGCGGCGAAGTTGTTGGCTTTTATGAAATTAAAGTCTTCATCGTTAGTGAACATGCTCCTTTTTCCATTGGCGAAAGTGTCAGGGATGATTGGCAGAGGGAAGAGTGTATAGACGCATCTGCCGGCGTATTCCTGCTTCTGCCTGCGTTCAGTATGACCGTTCCAGAACGCATAGCTGAGGGTGATGCCGTTGTAATAAGTGACGAGACTACCGGCACGGACCACGTTTATCTAATTGTGATCAACTATAAAGGCAAAGTGATGTTCCCACCAGGGGAAATCGCAATTGCAACTCCTGTTGAGGATGACGTATGGGAAGAGACAATTGATGCGCTCGATACAGGCAGCTACGCAGTGATTTGTATGAACGAAGGACGAGATGGTGAAAGTAAAGCTATAGAAGATGGCAAGTGGGTGACAAGTGGCGAAGTTAAGACCTTAGAGTTGCGATTATTGAGGATGCACTAAGCACCGCAGGTAGTGACGACCTGTACAAAACAGCTTATTTCACCGTTTCAAGACCGATAGTCCATCTGGACGTCCCGGGAACGGTGGAAATAGGTGACGAGCTAACCGTGAACGCAGAGACAAATATAAAGGACGGTGAGAAGGCTTTTGTTTCGCTTTCACAGTACTTAAGCATCATAAAGATAACATCTGTTGTAGTCGAGAACGGCTGTGTGGATGCAGTCATTTATACGAATGGACTCTCGCCCGGTGGATATAAGGTGACGGTGGACATTAGCGAAAGGGTTTCTGACGAAAAGGATGTGTTACTGGTGGAGGAAGATGAAGTGGAAATAACGCAAAATGAATCTTTAATGACTTTAAAGTTTCACTTGGTTTCTTTTTGATGAATAATCACCTTTCCAAGAATATATTCCCCTCATATTGTTTATATATACCATTTTGCTAATTTAATTAGATTTAGAGGAGAGATAACATGAAAGATACGATCACAGAAT
>JAPVWK010000171.1 GCA_028572065.1 Candidatus Methanophagales archaeon | reverse complement strand
ACGTCCATATCCGCCAGTCCCGCAGCAGTCATCCGCGTTAACGCCAGCAGCCGGTTGTAAAACTCAGGCACGGGTTCTACATATCCGACAACGGGTTTTTCTTCGGGGGGCATTTCCATAGCCGACTCATCCACCGTATAACTTTGTTTCGCATAAAGGATAGTATCATGCCTCAATTCCGCCCACGAAGCCAGAGCAGTAGTCAGCTCTTTCTCTTGCCACGCTTCGGTCTGCATAAAAGTGGGATAACCCGCACCGTAGTCTTTCAATAACGGCTTTAACGCAAACAACCAGCTCCAGTACAGATTCTGGTTCCAGTCGGTTACGTTAAACGACCCGAATTCGGCTTCTAATTTAGTATACTGTGTACTATAATTCTCGTAATTCGAATCGTCCAGCTCGTTTAGTAACTCCCGAGCTCTATCAGAACCTAAAAGCGCCATTACGTCCAGCCCGCGTGGGAAGCCACGTATCGGGCGACCCGCACCGGAAATAACAAATGTAAATGGTCGCGGCTCTCGGTCACCCAAATACACGCCGGTGTATTGACCCACCAACTGAGAGAACATATACGAGTCAGGAATGAACCGCTGGCCCATTAACCTGAATCCTTTTGTGTTTGCCAGGCATTGGTCCGCCTGTTCAGACGTAAACGGTGGCGGTATAACACAATCACCGGTTCCACCGTATATCCGGGGTGTTCGCTGCTCCGCCAAGTTCGATTTTAATTTCGCTATGTTCTCATCTGTTAACTCTTCCGGCACGAACTCACCGTTAAATACCGAATCCAGCGCGTCCATATACTCGTAAGGGCCCAGATCATCCGAGAGCCCGACATAGAACGCAGTTACTGTGTATATCCTATCCCAACTATCCAGTAATTGTGGCGTCTTTGCGAATTCCGCAGCTATGAAACATGCCCCCATCGTCTGTAGTTTCGCGTCTTCCGCGGATACTAAACAATCCGGACAGCCGCCTTTTAACAGGAAGCTCATCCTGCCGTACCACATGAACGCTTTAAAATAGTTCTTTAGCTTTTCACTTCTTGTATAATGTCCCCGTGGCACGTATTGCGAATAGTCTTCTTTATAATTGAATATCGGCGACTTCGAGAAGCCAGCATGTTTTTTTATTAGTGCCAACTCCTTTTCCACGTCTGATTTAACAAAAGCGGGTACTTCAAAAGTATATCTGCCCAGGTCTTCTTTATTGAAATAAGCGTCTGTACAGTCCCATTCATGTTGGCTCTGACAGACCTGATCCGCCTTTGGTTGTAACAAACTCAATCCAACTGCGAAATAGGCAACGTTTCTTCGCGCGGCTTCTTTTAGGTCGCCATTAGAACTGTTGTAATCCGCTATTGAATCATTCAACAGCTCCGTACTGAGTCCCCATATCAACTCGTAAAATTCGCGTTCCTCTATTTGCCGCAGTGTTTCATCAAACTGGATATGATAAAGATGTAATAACGAGTCCGAAGTGATGAATACCGGTATCTCACGCTCCTTCAACGTGTCGTAAGGCTCTGTAATATCCGCTTCATGTGGGTTAAAAGGGTTGCTGATGACCACAAAACCGTTCTTTTCCAGAAGGCGCTGGGCGGCTTCGCATAACTCGAGTTCCGTTGAGAACTTGTCGTAATTGTATATCGCGGTCGTTTGTAACGGTAATTCATATTGTGGTACCTGTAAAGTTGTGTTTATCTGATCTAAGGAATAAAACTTGACGAAACTCTGGTTCTCTGATTGAACGCTCGAAATAGCTATTGGTTTTAGTTCTAAGGTGGGCGGTTCTTCTTCCGGTGCAGGCGGCTGTTGGACGCATCCGCTGGTTAAGAGGATCGCGATAAAAGTCAGCACAATCAGCGTTGAATGTTTTGTGTTCATCAGGGGTAAATAGGACTTTTGTTGCTTAAAAAACTTTCGGGTGTAGCAAATGAAAGATACAAATGTACTGTACGCACAGGCTCTTATCCGCAGATTATACACGTGAAGGAAATCAATGCAACGGGTAGGAAGATAACTTGCACGGAATTTGTTGATGCGAATGGAAATAGATACGATAGTTGGATACCGGCGATAAAGCGGGAATAGTCTTTGAAAAACAGTTCTTGAAAAAAGAAAGCTTTACCAAAGAAACAGGGGATTCCGCAGTTTAAGGAGTTGTGTCCTGGGCATTTATGGGTCGTGCTACCACTAAACCCTTTTAGAAAAAGCGCACAAAACAGGGTACAATACGCTTTATAACAAACTTTTTGGTGGGTGAAATCAACGCAGAAAAACTTAAATCCGTGTGAATCCGTGTGAATCTGCGTCATAAATAAGTAGCAGTTATACATTAATGTCTTCAATGTTGAATATAAGCCAAGAAGACCTGGAGAAGGAATCGGTAAAAACGTATCTGCATAATAGACTGGTGCATTGCGAATCTGAGATATTCAATATCGCAAAGAAATATGGGATCTCGTCAATAGATGAGTTTGAAGAGCGATATAAAAAGGGCGAAATCGAAGAAGAGGGTACATGAGAAGATTTATTCAAGCTCAATCACCTTGAAGCAGAAAAGGAATCGATAAAAAGCATTAGAAGTAGTCCAGTGTGTACCCATCAAAGATTATCAGACATCGCGGAAATTTATTTCTATTCAGAATTTATGTATAAAGAATTATCCTACCGTTTTGGTATGGTTACGATGAAAATGTCTGATACAGGATAGTTCTTTTCTAGTTCAACCTTAGAACTATGTCGTGATAAAGAAGAATAGTAAATGTAGAAAGTAATCTCTTCTTTCATTGTTCCTTTCAGAAACTTTGCTGGGATAAAATTCTTGTTTTTCGATATTAACGGCTATCACAAGTTTTCGATAAAAAATTTGCCGTATTTCTTTTAAATGTGCTTTTTTTCTCAACTTCACCGAACTTTTTTTGTCCGTTTTTAAAATAGAACGGTTATATGGGCTATTTACGGCATGAAAAGCATCAGAAAAGCTTTTATAGTGATTTGACGTAGTTTAAATCACTACAAATAGAAATGGGTGAAGTAAACGCGAAGAGGGAAAGGGTAACGAGGCATGAACTCAGGCATGACAGGCATACAGTGTCGCTATTGACTGACCATTTAGTCTTTTCGCCTAAGTATCGCGGGAAGGTACTAGAGGGAGAAGTGGCGGAAGCGGCAGAAGAAAATATTCGGGAAACTTGTAAAGAACTGGATATTGAGGTTATTGATATGGCTGTGGATATAGATCACGTTCATTTGTTCATTAAATACCCGCCGAAGTATTCGGTTAGTTGGATAGCGAAGCGGATAAAGGGAAGGAGTAGCAAATTGTTGAGGGATAGATTCCCGCAGCTTAAGGAGTGGTGCCCAGGTCACCTGTGGGCGCCTTCTTGCTACCATGGTTCGGTGGGGCAGGGTTGGGAAGTGGTGGAGAAGTATATATCGGGGCAGAAGGGTTACGAGAAGACTGTTACTGTATCGGTGATAGACGAAGAAAAGGAGAAAGCGCACAAAACATGGTACACATCGCTTTATAACAAACTTTTTGGAGGAAAGCATCAAAAATAGAAAAAAAGCGAAAAGCTT
>JAPVWK010000170.1 GCA_028572065.1 Candidatus Methanophagales archaeon | reverse complement strand
TCATCAAAGAAGTCATTGGCTACATAATCGCCGATGACGCACCCTTTATAATCATTTTCACGGAGCCATCGCCCTTCTTTGAGCCCAACAGGCTCCGCATATATGCGCTCCAGATCTTTTGTGTCCCCACCGAATACAAACGTGGTCTTCTTCTCATTGCGATACTTCGCTTCTACGGAGTCGTACGTCATTGCCGATACATCTTTAATACCACTTATCCGCTGCAAATCTTTCACGTCTCTATCGGTGAACCCACCCATCTCCACATAGGACATACCCGTCAGTTTGCCGGGCATCACCGAGATTACATCTGCCATACTCGATAATTCACCGGTTATCGCCTCTTCCATACCATAGCCGACACTCATCAAAGAGACGATAGCCGCTATACCCACCGCTATACCCAGCACGGTGAGTATCGAACGTGCTTTCCGCTCTCTTATGCTCCGGTATGCCATAAGAATTTTGTCCCACATTGCTCAATCAAGCACCTTACCATCTTTCATCTTTATTACTCGTGGCGCATGAGCTGCAATCTCGGCATCGTGTCGAATCATCCTATACTTCACTTCCTACGCTTTGCTCTCCGCCACATGATTACACCCACCACTAACAAAACTACTAGCAGTGCAACGAAAGCCAGAGCAATAGCGGGTATAGCTTCCTTCTGCCGCTCTTTTACTTCTATGTTCACTTCGTAGCCTCGAGTTTCGTATATCCTGTCGGTATCTATGTCCCGAAACGAAAGATTAAACGCGATTTTGTTATCGCCTACCTTTAGCTCGCTGCTGTCAATGTCAAAAGAAGCGGAAAAAACGTCTCCTACTTCCATGTCCCCCACGAAATATTGTGATGGCAATATCCGCACTTTTCTGCTGTCGGACACGGGCACGACAGTTACTGCTTTTACATCTTTTGGCATTCCATTAGCCACGTCAAACTCTATCT
This sequence comes from Candidatus Methanophagales archaeon, assembly GCA_028572065.1. Taxonomy (GTDB): domain Archaea; phylum Halobacteriota; class Syntropharchaeia; order Alkanophagales; family Methanospirareceae; genus QENJ01. Next base: position 2,684 of record JAPVWK010000170.1, on the reverse strand, counting down.
TCGCAACTTCGCCCTTCGCTACCGATTCCGGTGCAGCCACAAGTATAAGCTTTATGTCGCTATTACTCCTCACAGATACCGCCGAGTCCAGTCTATTTTGATGCGAGTTGACATCGTTCTTATAGTCCACAATGAACTGGAGGTCTTTGTTACCCTCGGAAAGTGGTGTAATCGAGAAAATCAAGTCTCTTTGCTCGTATGCTGCCAAATTGCCTATGTATATTCGTTCCGGTATGAATTCTAGCTCTTCGGATTCTGCTTGCACGTGCACCTGTACACCCGACACGGAATTGGGTCGGTTATTCGCTACCACGATCTCAATCTCGCGGGATTCACTGAGCGAAATATCAGCCGGAATGTCTTTCTCAAGAATCTCTACGCTACTGCTTTCTACCTTCACAGGCACCGGAAATCGTACGTTATCGCCGTTATCCACTTCTATGTACAGTTCTGTAAAATAAGTGCCATCGCTGGTACTGTCCTCGGCTTTTATCGGTAAAGAGATCAATATGCTTTGACCCTGTCCTAAAGAACCAACGTTGTAGTATTGGGTACGGTGTGAACCTTTTTGCAACCATTCTATCTCCCCGCTGCTGCTCAACCGTATGGTTTCTATTTCTGCGCTTACCTCTGAGACCTTGGTAGAAGAAGTGGCACCCCCTAATCCACCAGATGTCGTACTCTCCGTCTCTGAGGACTTAGTATCCATATTCATTATCGTGACTGCAATTGTGCCGGTGTCGCCGGGCATCAAGACTTCGGGCTCTACCTTGTAGTCCGTAACCATAACGGCAGGGCCACCGGTATCCGATACCGCGGCTGTTGCAAGCAGTAGCAATGCAGCCACCGCAAAAACCAGTGTAATGCTTTTATTCGTACTTATCATATTTTATCACCTCCTAGTTGTTTATTCATTCCATACTGCTCAAGCCGCTTAATAAAACCATCCAGGATTTGCTCGAAGAACAATACCTGTTCGTAATAAGTTTCTACAATCCGTAACTCCTCTTCTGATTCTTTTGTGCTTCCCCGTTTATACTTCTCTATTATCACAGGTAGTTTTTGTTTTGATGGCAATATGATATTATCGTATTCCCGTCTTATGATTTGGAGTGATATAGCTAACATATCCTTTTCCATGTAGAAATACACCTTTTTTGATTTTGGTTTCTTTGTTCTCTTTACTATTCCTACTCGTTCTATAAATTTCATAGCTGTGCTTACTGCGGAGGGGCTATACCCTGTTCTGTTTGCCAGTTCGTCAAGCGCGAGTTCTTTGGGTTCTATAAACAGGCTACCGATGAGTTTTGATTGTAGCTCATCAAAACCCTCTACTTTACTGCTTTCTGCGATAAGACAGATAAAATCCACTTTTGGGGTGTCCATATTTAGTATCACTTTTTTATCCATTCGTTTTATTCTGATTACTCAGTATATTGTGAATATACACGGAATTTGATATTTAAGAGTTTCGGTTTTTGAAAAATCGAAAAACTTATATATTTCTAAAACTAATATGATATGTTTTGGGAATTACTGTGTTCTGCCCCTTATCGGCTGAGACGCGCACCTATATATTCAAAGCGTACAGAGCGGTAGCAGTACAATATTTGTTATTCCGTATGAAATAGTGACGCTGATGAATGTGTTTTGGGATTAAACAATCACGAGACAAAAAACTGATTATATAGCTTCAAATCAGAAAAGGACAAATAAAATTTGATAATCCAGACGCTGATGAACGCAGATAATCCAGATTTTTAATATACGGAATTGACGGAGGAGACTATTAGAATCTTCTATTGTGTTTATAATATGAGTTTCTGGAAAAGGGTTATGAGAATGCAAAGGGGATAGAACTTATTTTTGGCACTAAACAGGAAGGCATTTGATATTTTGAAATATTTTTCTGCATAAATCTGCGTAAATCCGTGTGATCTGCGTCCTAAATAAGTAGTTGTTGTACTTTATATACTAAAAAAAATGTTGGCGGGGGTGGTGAGACAGCCCCTCTTTAGTCTTTGCTTATTCGGCACAACTACAATTGCCATACTTAAGGCTGCTCTACTGATTAATTTTCACGCAGCCACGCCCAGGCGGCATCCATATCCGCGGTGTGGAAATGTTTTGCTTCATTAGCGAATAATTTATTTGCCATTGACGTCATCCACTCTTCCCATTTCTTGTCGCCGACAATAGCCAACTTCTCGATATTATTATGGTATTTACGACCCATTTTCAGATCAGATTCCATCGCTTTCACCGTCATCTCGTCAAACTCTAGGTCCAAAAGCATGCGGATGTTTCCCTCCTGCTTAACTAGCGCCTCTACCTCAGGTTCAAGTTTATCATAATCAGCCGCGGTCATTTTTCCACTCGCCTTGTAGCCGATCACGTTACCCGAACTTCCACTTAGTTTTTCAAACATATTTCATCATCGGTCTTGGCCATATAACAGAGGTGCATGTAAAAGTTACGGTCGCCGACAGAAGAGTTACAAAATACAGTAACTTTTTTTTTTAGCATAGCTAAAATTGGGTCCATTATAGAACTAGCCCTTAATCTCGTTAACAATCGCATCTCCGACTTCGCTCGTACTCGAATTACCGCCAAGGTCGTATGTCTTCACTTTCCCGGTCCTCAAAACCGATTCAATCGCATTCAAAACCGTTTCTGCCGCGGTA
>JAPVWK010000169.1 GCA_028572065.1 Candidatus Methanophagales archaeon | reverse complement strand
TGGTTGCGTACAAAGCATCTGATATATAAGTATGAACTCATGGATAACGATGCACTCTTTGGCTATGAACAGGAGCTCATTTCTGATTTGAGGATGGAGAATGGAGCCGAGTTCTTTTGGGTAGCGAGATGTACGTAAACCAGTTTTGCAAACAAAAAGGGTTATCGAATCTTCTTCAAGAAAAGCGAGATTTGAGATTTGCTCTATTGCCAAATAGATACTTCTCTGCTGTTCATACGTATTACACCGCAAAATCACATAAAAATCGAAAAGCTTATATAGTCTTTTCATTCTGCATGTATAGAGGTAAGTGAAATGGAGAAATTAAAGGCGATATGGATAACGGCAGTAGTGATAGCAGCGATAGCGACAATCGCAACCGGGACAGTTTTAGCGTCTGCGCAAGCAGCAGAGCTTTCGGGCGAACTAACAATCGCGGGTTCTACAACCGTGTTACCGATAAATCAGGAATGTGCACGACTTCTTATGGAAGAGAACCCCGATCTAAGAATATCTGTTTCGGGTGGCGGTTCGGGTCATGGTGTAAAGGCGGTAGGTGAAGGTGCGATAGATATAGGTGCTGCGTCAAGGGACATAAAGACGAAGGAGTTGGAGACGTATCTGGACCTGAAACCGGTAGTAATTGGAAAGGATAGCGTAGCTATTATCGTGCATCCGAATAACGCTGTAAGCGACCTGACGATGGAAGAGGCATCGAAGATATTCGCAGGTGAGATAACGAACTGGCAGGATGTGGGCGGCTCTGATGAACCGATTCGTGTAATAACACGGGAAGGTGGCTCGGGAACCAGGGATTGCTTCGAAGATGCGGTGATGAAGCCATATGATCATACAATATATGGAAAAGCGTTGGTTAAGCCATCGAATGGCGAGATAAGAGCAACGATCAGCCGAGATGAGGCAGGCATTGGTTTTCTTTCTCTTGGATTCGTGGACGAATCACTAAAAGCGGTTAAAATAGACGGCGTGGCGGCAACAGTAGATAACGTGCTTTCTGGTGCTTATCTAATTTCGAGGAGTTTGTATCTCACAACGAAAGGGGAACCAAAAGCGTTGCCGAAAGCGTTCCTAGAGTTTGTGTTGTCAGAAGACGGGCAAGTGGTAGTAGAAGATATGGGTTACATAAAAGTATCCGCGGTAGCGACTCCCGCACAGACCGCGGCACCGGCTACAACACCCGCAGCAACAGTAGTTGCAACACCCGTAGCAACAGTAGTTGCAGCACCCGCAGCAACAGTAGTTGCAACACCCGCAGCAACAGTAGTTGCAACACCCGCAGCAACAGCAGCACCGACTCCGACTCCTGCAACACCAGGGTTCGAGGCAGTATTTGCCATTGCAGGGTTGTTCGTTTATGCTGTGCTCAAGAGGAGAAAGTGAACCCGGAAGGACATAAGAAAAAAAGATGAAAATAGTGCATATATCGGACATCCACGTAGCGGAACGGCATTTCCTGCCGGATTTGTTGGGACGAGTAATAAGGGACATAAACCGGATAGAGCCCGAAATTGTGGTTGTTACTGGCGACCTAACAGAAAACGGCTTTCAATCCGAGTTTAAACGTGCACAGCAGTATATCGAGCAGATAGAATGCAAAGTGAAGGTAGTGATACCCGGTAATCATGACGCAAGAAACGTTGGCTATCTCGGTTTCGAGGAGATATTCGGGCACAGATCAATAATAGAGAAATACAAGGGGATAACGATCGCAGGTATTGATTCCACACAGCCCGATTTAGATGATGGACACGTGGGCCGAGAGAAATACGGCTGGATCGAGAAGTGCCTGGATACCGATGATTTTAAGGTGGTGGCTCTTCACCACCATTTAATTCCCGTACCAAAAACAGGGCGAGAAAAACAAATCCCCATGGACGCAGGCGACGTGCTCGAACTGCTTGTGCGGTGCGGAACAGACCTCGTGCTTTGTGGGCATAGACACGTGCCGTGGATATGGAACCTGAATGGAATGATAATAACGAATGCGGGAACGGCATGCACGACCCGGTTGAAATGGGACATCCCTCAATCGTTCAACTTAATCGAAATAGACGAAGAGGAAAAGGGAACAATCAAGATATACCGTATGTATTCAAAGGGTGGCCAGGAGCTGGTGCTGGAGAAAAGGCGGGATTAATACACGGAATGAACTTTTTAGAGCGTGTACGCAGCTTTCGATTGAAAAAGCTGGATCCCGAAATATCGGAAAAGATAGTGGAGAAGCTTTTGTTTATCCTCACGCTCTCGTCCATTCTTATCGTATTGTGTATTATCGCATTCATGTTTAAGGAGGGCTTACCGGCATTGGCGCTGGGCCGTGAGTTCTTCTTGGGGATGATCTGGTATCCACCGAATAACCAATTTGGCATTGTTCCGATAGTAGTAGGCAGTTTCATTGTGGGGATCGGAGCATTGCTAATCGCGGCTATCATAGGCATACCGGCTGCGATTTTTTTGGCTGAATATTCCCCGGACTGGCTGAGAAACTTCATCAAACCTTGTGTAGAGATGTTAGTCGGTATTCCTTCGATAGTGCTTGGTTTCTTCGGGTTAGTGGTGCTTGTGGGGTATATAAAAAACACTTTTGGGGGCTATGGCGAGTGCATATTAGCGGGTTGGCTAATCCTCGCAGTCATGACTCTACCCCATGTCATCAGCATATCTGAGGATTCTATCCGTGCGGTACCAAAGACATATAAAGAAGCTTCGCTTGCTCTCGGTGCTACACAGTTGCAGACTATAACAAAAGTATTATTGCCAAATGCACGTTCCGGGATATTAACAGCCATGGTTTTGGGTATGGGAAACGCAATAGGAGAAACAATGGCGGTTTTAATGGTCATCGGTTATCCCGAGATACCATTCATACCTTCTTCTGTTTTAGACCCGGCGCGTGTGCTAACATCCACAATAGTAATCGAAATACCTTATGTGGTTTGGGGTTCTATGCACGAGCATGCGCTGTTTGCTCTGGGTGTGATCTTGTTTATTGTCGTTGCGATTTTCAATTTGATAACTACAGCCGTGATACGAAAAGGAGCTAAACACCGATGAATGTAAAAGAAAGGCTAGTAATACTTGGTCTGGGAGCTGCAGCCTTTATAGCGGTAGCGGCATTGTTCATAGTTGTTGGTTACGTAGTTATTAATGGTATCGGAGTGATAAGTTGGGAGTTCTTGCTTGAATCCCCGTATCGGTTTGAATATGGCGGAATATTCCCGCAGATTATCGGGTCATTATGTCTGGTTGCGGTTTGTTTACTTTTCGCGGTGCCTTTAGGTCTGGCATCGGCGATATATCTCGCGGAATACGCACCGGATAATCTAATAACAAAGAGTGTGCGATTCTTTGTGGAATGTCTGGCTGGAATACCGTCAATAGTGATAGGGCTGTTCGGGCTTACTTTTTTGGTTTATTATCTTGATTTTGGCATTTGCATGCTATCCGGCGGTTTAGCGCTTGGATTCATGATTCTGCCATGGACGGTTAGAGCAAGCGAAGAAGCAATAAAAACAGTGCCTAAGGGGCATAGAGAGGCATCTCTTGCTTTAGGCGTTTCTAAGTGGCGAACCATTCGTAGTGTGGTTTTGAAAAGCGCTTATCCTGGTATAATAACCGGGATACTGCTTGGGTTG
>JAPVWK010000168.1 GCA_028572065.1 Candidatus Methanophagales archaeon | reverse complement strand
TGCTATCCGCTGGGCTATCTTCTCAGGCGACTGTGCAACAATCGGTATCTGGTGTACCGGGCAGTGCGGTATGCCGATTCGTGCAAATAATAATCGTAGATAGTCGTATATCTCTGTAACGGTTCCGACTGTGCTACGCGGATTCTTGCTTGTCGTCTTCTGCTCAATAGAAATCGCAGGTGATATGCCTTCGATGCTATCAACAGCCGGCTTATTCATGACCCCTAAGAACTGTCTTGCATACGCAGATAGCGATTCCACGTATCTACGCTGCCCTTCGGCATAGAGCGTATCAAACGCTAAAGTCGACTTTCCGCTGCCTGAAAGCCCGGTTATCACGATGAACCTGTCTCGAGGCAGTTCAAGGTCAATATTTTGCAGATTATGTTCTCGCGCGCCTTTTATCAAAATCGTTTTCATTGTATATAGAGTATAACTTCTATCTATGTAGGACGCAGATTCACACGGATTTACACGGATTTAATTTCTTCTGCGTTAATCAGCGTTAATCGGTGTCAACAATTATTTTTAGTTGAATTTTATTCTTTCTCGTACTTCAAATCCTAATAATCTGCGATCATCTGCGTCCAATTATTTTTTTTCTTGCAGACATGAACCAATATCAGTATATTGGATTTCACCCTTTTCTGTTTTTCTCTTTTCGATAGCAAATCAACTTTTCGCAATTGGTTCTAAGCTATGAAACTTCTGATTCGAGAAAACCGCCACGGACTACATCTTAATTGCGATTAACGTGATTTCTATACCCACGTCCTTTGGCAGTCGCGACACCTCTACTGCACAGCGTGCCGGTGGGTGTTCCTTGAAGTATTCTGTATATACCTTGTTTATTCGGTCGAAGTTGTCCATCTCTGCTATGAATACCGTGACACTGACCACATTTGTGTAGTTCATGCCCGCTTCCTTCTTTTTTTCATGACGTACCACCTGTGAAAGCATAGTGCAAGTAGATTATCTTGCCGTAGCCTTCTTTAGTTACCAAAACTCATTTACGTATCCCAATGCACACTTACGGTTCTTATACCTTTTATTCTTCCATAATCTTTGTGCGTATATCTAAGCTTTCCCTTTGTTTTGCCATATTCATAGATCCCTTTTGTGAGTTCCAAATCTGTGCGGAGATATTCTTTTACCCGGTCATGCTCCCCACCACGCCACATCGCCGGTATTTTTAACGTATCCTCAGACTTTGTGAAGCCTAAATTTAGCTGGCCAAGGTCTCCTAAACTTGTCCATATACCCGTCACCTTTTCTAATTCCTTCATGATGTCGAAAGTCTTACCCTGGAATTTCTTTACCACGTCCACACCGGAATAATAAGGACTCAGGACTATGTAATCAAACCTCAACAGATTATGTCCAACAATCACATCAACAGATTCTAATGCGTTGAATAGCGCCTCAATATCATCCTCAGTAAAGAATTTTACATGCCCTTCGTGATCCATTAACCCCGCAACAGCTAATTTCAGCTCTTTGGCCATGGTATCGCGATTTCTTGCTTTCCCGTAGCCGCTCAGCGGTTTCCGCTGCGAGTTTATATCTTGAAACAACCACTGAGTTTCTAAATCAAAGAATACCACACTCTGAGAATAATCAGGCATAGTTATTTCCATCTGTTCTGTTTGTACAAGCATGTATGTGGTTACATAAAAGTTGTTGGTATAAAAAATAGGTATATCTGTTGATTCCCGCCACAAGCAAAATATGCTCTTACGTATGTAAGGGTGTCAGAACATTTACGCGCGAAGGGCACGGCAGCGCGGGCGGGCGGGAATTGAACTTTTCTTGCATACATCCCGAAAAATAATTACAACTTGCCTAAAAATAATTACATAATCCGCAAAAAATGTTTAGCACATCGAAAGAAACTTTGTGCTTCATCTCGAATGTATATGTAAGGATAGCGTAAAAAACTAAAGGTAAAATGACAACAAAAATAGACGTTTACAAACTCAAAGAGTCAAGCCTTCGAGGTGCGACAGTAATAGATGGTTTCTCGAACACGAATATGATTAATTCAATTGTAGCAAATTACCTTATTAATAGCTTAAAACTCGATCAAGTTGGCATTCTGGACTCTGATAATTTCCCAGCCGTCTCTTTGATATATGGATCAAAGCCAAAATATCCCGCCAGTATATTTGCAGATGATGAGAAGAATATAGCTGTGTTTTTATCTGAATTCATGCCGGAACAGCATCTTGTACGCGCCATAGCTAATACAATGCTGACTTGGACTGTGGAAAACAATTGCAAGCGAATAATCACGGCAGAAGCACTCGTAGCCCAGAACGGACAGAACCCTAAGGAGCAACAGATGTTTGGTGTGGGTAGCGTGGATCGTGCAAGACACGATCTGGAGAAACTTGATGTGACACCATTGAAGACCGGATATATTACCGGTGTTCCTGCAATACTGTTAAATAGTGGTATGAGATTAAATTTCAATGTGATTTGCCTATTAGCAGAAGTGTGGGCAAATCAAGGAGTGCCGGATGCTACGGCGGCTGCAAAATTGATAGAAGTGATGGCGATGCTACTTCCAAACGTGGAAATTGATGTGGGGCCTTTGTACGAAGAAGCAGCACTGATTGAAAATTGGGTGCATGAGCAGCAGCAACCGCAGACCCCCTCACTGATGTTCGGGTGAATACGCATTACTTACAGGAGGAAATGCAAAAAAAACGGAATACTAAATAAATGTTGGCGCTGAAAGAGACTGACCCACAATTGCCTTTGCTACGTAAAATGTAGCTACTTTACCGCCCTCTCTCTTTTTCCCCCCTATTTTAAATGTGGGACAGTCTCCTTAATTTTTTCAACTATTCATAACTACTATTCATAACTTATCCTGGAACTTGTAGAACGGTTAACGATAATTACACGAAGTTACGGTATCTACAAAAATAAATAACTCAAAGAAACGATGAAGTATTAGATGAAGAGATGAAAAAAATGGTTATCTGGCCTGTGAATTTAACCGCGGGCAGAACAGGGGGCGAAGGGCGAATCGTACCGAGAAGAACTGCGGTGAAATCGCCAAGGGTAGAGGAGATAGAAAAAGTAGCGAAGAAACTCAATCTTGAGCCAGAGATTGAGAAAGGGAAAGCGTATCCGAAGACGCATTGGGATAAAAGTGGAAGAGTGTTAGTGAATAAGGTGGGGCGGAAAGGAGCGATTGTGACGGAGATTGCAGAGGGTATAAAAGAGATGCGAGAGAATATCAAGAGCGCCAGGAAGAAAGAGTGAACATGTTCGATCTGCATACGCATTCGATTTTCAGTGATGGCGAGCTGATACCAAGTGAATTAGTAAGAAGAGCGGTATTTAATGGATATGAAGCAGTTGCAATAACGGACCATGTGGATTTTACGAATGTAGAGTACGTGCTGACCGGGTTGAAAAATTTAGGGGCTGAGACCTATAGCGGTATAGAAGTGGTAATAGGGGTAGAAATAACGCATGTGCCTGCGGATAAGATAGATAAAATGGTGAATAGGGCAAAAGACCTGGGTGCGGAACTGATTGTCGTACATGGGGAGACATTAGTCGAGCCAGTGGAAAGCGGCACGAATAAAGCGGCGGTTAGCAATCCTCTGGTTGACATACTTGCACATCCCGGTATTATCAGTACAGAAGAAGCAGAACTCGCGAAGGAGAACGATGTGTATCTTGAGATCTCATCAAGGCACGGGCAT
>JAPVWK010000167.1 GCA_028572065.1 Candidatus Methanophagales archaeon | reverse complement strand
CGTGTTTTAGTGAAATTTGAGCGGGAAACGAACAGAAAAGAAGGTGTGAGTAGCACTGGAAAGCACAGGGGTTTCAGATCGATTTTTGAGGGGAACGTTGAGTGTACACTGGAATACGCAATTTATAAAACTGTACATAAACTCTAAAGGTGGTTATTTTGGGACGAATATTTGATAGAATGGGTGATAAAATAGTGGGGGTGCGTGTTGTTGTGACATATCAAGATTTTACGCCCAAATCAGGCTATAAAGAAGCTGAAGATGGAAGTGGAAGGAAAGCGAAAGTATTGAAGAAATCTGTTAGGTGTAGGATAGAAAAAGCAATTAGGAAGAGATGAATTTACTTTGGTGATGGTTACCGTTCCAGTAATAGTGGCAGAGAATTGGAAGAAGCAGCTTGGCGAGTTTGTTGCTGTGGACAGTGTGAGCTTTACCGTGGAGACGTGTTCTGTTTTCTTGTACCTGTTGCGGAGTTTATAATTAGTATTTGTATAGCTCACCTCAAGCAAAGCTCATTGACGAGCAATTTTTTGAGCTCATCGTAGGCATCTTTTCCCTGTAACCGCCACGAGGTGAAGACCGAAGCGATGTAATGGTAATATTCAGACCCATACTCAGATCTAAAAGTACCTTTGGTCTTCCGCATGAGCATGTGCTCCCTGACAGCCTGCTCGCTGAGATTGTTTGTTGGCTCCATACCAGGATAAAGTAGGCATGTTTACCAATTTCCCAGACCATTGCGAATATAAGTTACAGGCTTCTTCAGTTCAGAGAACTTGCTGAAATGCTCCGCTAACTCTCCCATTCCCATATCCCTCACTTCTTTCTGCTGCTCCAAATTAGCACGATGATTGCCCGGCGAGTGGGCTTCATGATTAGTGGATTGGTCTTTGTGGAGACGGTATTTGTATATCTGGGCGTTGGAAGACTGCTCTTTGATGCGGTTATATATCGTGATTATCCTTTATTGCAGGGTGCATTCCTGGTTATCACGCTGGTTATCATAGCCGCAAATTTCGTTGCGGACATGGCCTATGTACGGTTAGACCCGCGGTTGCAACATAACTGAAAATGAGAGATATAACAGATGTAAAAGGTTACTGGACTGAGTATAAAAAGAAGAGGCTCTGATTGGTCGGACTTGCGATATTACTTTTCTTCATAGTAATGGCGGTCTTTGCTCCCTATATCGCACCATACAACCCACATGAAATGTATAAGCCAATAGAGCCTCCAATCTCTGAACATCTGCTGGGCACGAACGATATAGGACAGGATATTTTATGCGAGTTAATATACGGTGCGCGGGTATCTTTATTTATTGCTTTCTTCGTATCGGCCGTATCATGTAATAGGGACAGTTCTTGGTCTTCTTTCAGGATACTTTGAACGGATCGGGTTCTTCCTTATGCGAATCGTAGATGTGTTCCTTGCGATTACACGACTGCCACTGATAATAGTAATCGCAGCATTCATGCGACCCAGCATCTGGAACCTCATAGTTATATTCATCATTCTCGGTTGGCCCATAACCACTCGAGTAATACGCTCTGCAAAGCTATCGCTAAGGCACCGGAATTATGTAGAAGCCGCGAAGATGATCTGTGCAAAGGCTACATATTAAACTTGTTGCGATATAAAATCATATAAAATGCTGCCTTCTAATGCATCCATTCCTCCGCGCATATTGCCCCTTTTTACGGATCTCCGTTCTCATGGCTTTGCCAAATTATTCTGCTCTGGTCAGTAGTTTATGGATATCAATCCTATTGCTAACGACCCTCAGGTAGGGATAGAGAGGAGCAAAAGCGGAACTCAGAAAGAAGATAGAGGATTTATTATGGTTTTCAAAGAGTTCTTTTGTTTCCTCTCATGTAAAATAAAATCTCATCGATCTTTATAAGATATGTAAAGATGGATAATAGAATAAATATCGCTCCGATAAATAATAAATGAATAGTTAACTCAAGAATCCAACTAACTGCGGTACCTGTAATTATGTAAACAAGAGATGTAATCCAGGAAAAAGAGAATAGCAAAGTTGCCATTAGAACCGGTGTAATTCCTGTACGGAATAATCTATGCGTCATAGAAATATTAAGAATAGTTAAACTGAGTGTTGTTGCTATAATGCTACCTATGATGCCTATTAACATTATTTCTGATATTTCGGGTATCATTTTTCTGGTTTAAATATACATACAGTCTTTTCATCCAAATCTAGATCTGACTTAATTTCTTGTGCGTCTCGGAAAATCGAGTTAAAAATATCATTATGATACTCTAACACGTCAGCATATGCATTTTCTATGCCCAACGCTTTTTTATAAGGGTCATGCCGGGTGTGATATTCTTCTAAAAGTATATTTTGGCCTATAATAGTCTTATGATGTTCTGGTCTTTTATCGGAAATGCGTAATTTGAAATTAGGATTTGCTATAAATTCTTTCAAATCTTCTGTGGGGCATTTTAAGCCCTGTTCAGCAACGATGAATACTTTCATTCTTTTTTCTTCTAAGCAATACCGGATTGTCTCTCGTGTTCCTTCGTAAATCTCCCCTGCCACTATTTTGATTTCTTGTAACCCTTTCTTAACTTCTTTATCTATGATCTCCTTTTTCCATTCACGTCCGGTCTTTAACCAAAACTTATTAAATATACGGTCTTTATCTTTTGATTGTTCATTCCTTAAATGAACACTTTTTTCTCCAAAAGGGTCTACTACTATTGGTATTTTCAACATTTTTAAAACCACCAATATTACTATCACTATTCCCACATCTATAACTAAACTTCCTATTCCTGACGTACTGAATACCATATTGTTACCTTCACCATTCTTTTTCTATATCCTCTTCTGCCCTTTTCATTTTCTCCGCTATATGATACTATGGATGTAACATCATATAAAAATTTCAATGTTTTTTTTATATACTTGTACGGAGTTTATAATTGTAATCAAAACTACTGCACAAAAGGAGACTCGCATGTACAGCAGCGATAAGACGGAAGGAATAACTCCAAACGCCCTCATAAACGAGAAAAGTCCATACCTGCTCCAACATGCCCACAATCCGGTCAACTGGTACCCCTGGCAACAAGAAGCGTTTACTCGTGCCAATGTAGAGCATAAACCTATATTTCTCAGTATTGGCTATTCCACCTGCCACTGGTGTCATGTAATGGCACGTGAATCCTTCGAGAACGTGCAAACAGCCGAGCTACTCAATGCCAACTTCGTATGCATAAAAGTAGACCGAGAAGAGCGCCCGGACCTGGATGCAATCTACATGAAGGCGGTGCAGATGATGGCGGGCACCGGAGGCTGGCCCCTACCGTTTTTCCTTACGCCAGACCTGAAGCCGTTCTACGATGGAACATATTTCCCTCCTGAACCCGGGCATGGCATACCAGCATTCAACGACGTCCTACGGACGATTGTGAACTTATGGCAAGATAACCGGGAGCAGATTGAGCAAAAATCCGAACATATTACACAGCTCTTGCGCAACTCATACCTGTACAAACCTCCGAGTGATGAAATCTCACCCGACCTCCTTGATAATGCTTTTGAACAACTCGTTCTCCAGTTCGACTCTGAGTATGGCGGATTTGGTGCCGATGTGGCTGCTTGGTCAGCAAAGAACCCGAAATTCCGGTGGTGTCCTATAAACCGTGACCTTTATATACCCCGAACCACATAATAGATTCTATGACCGGGGCAAAACCAAATGACCAGATATGTTTGAATCCAGACTGTCCGGACTACCGGAAGAAGAACACAGGACAAATCATT
>JAPVWK010000166.1 GCA_028572065.1 Candidatus Methanophagales archaeon | reverse complement strand
TTCAGTACCATTTCCACGCATCAAGCAGATTCCTTCGTAACTGTTGAGTATCCTATTGCCGCATATCTCGTGGTTAATTTTTGTGTATGCGTATATTCCGTATAGATTATCACTTATCACCGAGTTTTTTACTGTGCAATTATCGGCACCAAACTTTATGGCTTGTTTGCAATTGGTTATCGTACAATTATCTATGGTGGTATTTGTTCCCGTAAGGATACCAACGGAATTATTGTAATCCGTGCCGGTTATGACGAAGTCTGATATTTTCACATCAGCTTCCGTAACAGTAAACGGATTCAGTCCAATCACTTCAACCCCGGTTCCAATTAAAGTCACTGTCTTATTAACAGTGACATTTTCGTTATAGGTCCCCGCCGATATAGTAATAGTATCGCCCGGAGACGCATTGTTTATTCTGTCTTGAATAGTTTCATTATCCAGACCTATCGCGCTCACATCGCTGAAGGAAAACGCATCTATACCTTTTTCACCACCTGCAACCTCGGCATAAGATGTTACATCCAACCCCTGCCCGGCTACAACATACTCCTCACCATTTATCGCCTTCTGCGCGATGCTATCCAACGGTAAACCCCCTATCGCAGACGCGCTCGTCATTGCTAAAGTCAGCAGTAAAGCACTACCCAATACAATCACAAAAACCTCTTTTTTCATCTTTATATCCCTTCCCTTTTTTTTCTTCCACTAGCAAAAAACAATTTTTCTTCTTTAACACTTAACCTACATCCTATAAATAAATAGCCTATTCCACCAACCACCAGCAAAACACAATAGAAGTAAAATTCAATCCTTTTTAATTAAATAAACATGTACAAAAGATAATAAGTGATGTAGAGATGCCCGTAATAAAACTGTTTTACGATGATTTGGAAGCTCTTACCGGTGTGAGTATCGAAAAGATAAAGGCGCGATTGCCACTGATGTGCGCGGATGTAGAACGAACAGAAGCGGAGTATATGGACGTGGAGTTTTTCCCGAACCGACCGGACCTTTTCAGTGTAGAAGGCGTTTCGCGTGCTCTAAAACAATTTCTGGACATCGAACCGGGATTAGTCACCTACGAAGTAGCGAAATCCAGCATAGAGATGGTTGTGGACCCGTCAGTTCTGGAAGTGCGACCTTACATCGTTTGTGGTGTGGTAAGAAACGTGCAGTTCGAGTCTATGGCGATAGAATCGCTGATGCTGCTACAGGAGCATTTGCATCGCGGCATGGGCCGTAACAGGGAGAAAGTTTCGGTGGGCGTGCATGACTTAGCGAATGTGAAACCACCGTTCAAGTATCTTGCTGCTGATCCCAGCTTCTCGTTTGTTCCGCTGGATTACGAAGATGAGATGAGTATGACCGATATTTTAGAGCGGCATCCAAAAGGGATTGGGTTTCGCTATATCCTCGATGACAAGTCTAAATATCCTTTGATTCTGGATTCCGAAGGAAAAACGGTTTCGTTCCCGCCGATTATCAATGCAGAACGGACGATAGTGACCGAATCAACAACGGACATATTTATAGAAGTTACCGGCTTAAATGAGTCTGTTTCAAGGGCACTCGATATTATAGCATGTGCACTGGCAGATCGCGGTGGGCAGATACAATCAGTGAAGCTCCGCTTCCTGGGCGATGCTAACAGCGAGCCGCGCGAAACACCCTATTTAGCGACTACGACAAAGGAAATATCAATAAAAGAGGTGAATTCGCTTATCGGTATTGACTTGAGCATGGCAGATTGTAAGAAATGCTGTGCGCGAATGGGGCTTGGTGCGGAAGCGAAAACCGATGAGATATTAGAGGTGCGGATACCAGCGTATCGGTATGATATACTCCACACATGGGACATAATTGAAGACATCGCTATCGGCTACGGCTATGACCGGATAACGCCTGAGATTCCAGGTACGATGCTCATAGGCGAAGCGCATCCGATAGAAGAGAAGAACAGAATGGTAAGGGAGATAATGACTGGCCTGGGTTATTTTGAGGTGTTGACATTCACGTTGACCTCCGAGCGGAAGCAGTTTGAGTTGATGCAGCGCGAGAAAACGGAAGTTGCGAAGCGTTTGGGTCACACGAGTTCACCGTTTGTTGTAGAACTCGCATCGCCGATAAGCAGCGAGCAAACAATGCTTAGATGTTCTATACTACCGAATTTGATGGACATTCTTTCGTTTAACACGCATCGTGATTTGCCACAGCGCATTTTTGAGGTGGGTCCTGTGGTGTTTAGCTTAAAGGAGTCCTATGGGCTTGCGGGTGTTTCAGCACATGCGAATGCTAATTTCGCGGAGGTTAAGTCTGTGGTTGATGCAGTGCTGAACGAGCTGGGCCTGGAAGATGCGGCAGTTGTGGAGTCCCAGGATGGTGCATTCTTAGAGGGCAGAAGAGCGGATATAGTATCAGAAAACAAATTAATAGGCGTTTTTGGTGAACTCCATCCGGAAGTATTAACTAATTTCGGGTTGAGTTATCCCGTAGTGGGGTTTGAGATCGGCATTTTATAAGTTCCGAGTTTTAGGCGCATTTATCATAGATTTGACGGTTCGCGTGTTATTGGTGATTCCTGAGACAATGCTGCCAGTTATACTAATTTGTGTTCTTATGCCTATTTTTCGCAGGTCAATCATAGTGTTTGTAAGCGTCTTTATCCGCTACGTCCTGCCCTTTCTCCAGGAGTAATACCGGCAGAGACCCTTAACCGCCAGCTCTTTCGCTACTGTTGAACCACCCGCACAGGAACCTAACTACTACTACCATGTTTTTAGGTAGTCTAAGTTATCTCGGCTTCCGACGCCATTGCCGAAACCTGTAGGCTACTATCAAGACGGCTAAGACAACGATTATCAACGTGGACAACCATTCTACCGGTCCATATAAGTTGCTTGCACCGATGCAGATAACCATTAAGCTGATAAGTAGTGTTGGTATAGTCTCTCTGGTCTGTGATACTCGGGCATAGCGTGACGAATAAGTACGCTTAATAGAAGAACTACTCCTGAGACAAATACGAAATAATTCAGCAAGTGCCACCCGTCCAGGTAGCCCAGTGCGGCAAGCATTACTAATATAACTACCGAAATCGCCATCACACTGAGGAGAACCACATCTACTTTGTCGTGGCGGAACTTCATAAAGAAGTCTTCACCATCCCTTTCTCGTCCTTATCCCGTCTTCCTTTTGACACCATAATAGGATATTGGTGACGATTATATTTAAAAAAGTTATTCAACCTGTGAAGACGCCCAGAAACTCGAATACCATTCCGGTCTATCCGGTAGCTCTGACTGCAACATCTCTCGCCACTTCTCATCCGTAAGCCTATCAGCCATCGGCTGTTTAAATTCGTAATAACTCATCACAGGACCCGCACCAACCAATATCCTACCGTCTGGAACTTCATACGCAACAACCACCAAATCCACATAGCCGACACCTTCCTCAAGAACTTGCATGGTATTACCATCGGTATGCACATCCGCAACTATCGTTGTCTTCTTTGCTTTTTCATCCACGTCTGTAATCACAGCATTCAATTCGTCACCGAAGTTCTTGATAAATTCGTAATCCTCAGCCGTCAATTCCTCGTTCGCCAGTTCCTTCTCCGATAACTTTACTAACCGTTCCAAAATCGTTTCCAAATGCTCTAATCTATATTTCGCAGAACTATCCAGGACGTCCATATCCGCCAGTCCCGCAGCAGTCATCCGCGTTAACGCCAGCAGCCGGTTGTAAAACTCAGGCACGGGTTCTACATATCCGACAACGGGTTTTTCTTCGGGGGGCATTTCCATAGCCGACTCATCCACCGTATAA
>JAPVWK010000165.1 GCA_028572065.1 Candidatus Methanophagales archaeon | reverse complement strand
TCTTGCGCCTTTCCTTCCCGCATCGGCATTGCAAAGCCACCGCAGACCACATCACCCAGCACGTCATAAAACACGAAGTCCAAATCGTCCGTGTATGCTCCAAGCTCCTCTAACAGATTTATCGCTGTTATCACTCCTCGTCCCGCGCAGCCAACACCCGGCTCGGGACCTCCCGCTTCTACGCATTTTATACCGCCAAATCCGGTGTGCACGACTTCTTCTAGTGTCACGTTCTCTGTGCCTACTTCCCGTAAGGTATCAAGCACTGTCGGCTGCCTTACACCACCCACAAGCATCCTTGTCGAATCCGCTTTCGGGTCGCAGCCAATCTGCAGGATACGCTTGTCCATCGTTGAAAGTGCCGCTGTCAGGTTCTGTGTTGTCGTGGACTTGCCAATTCCGCCTTTGCCATAGATTGCTATTTGTCTCATTTCTTTTCTCCTGCTCTGACATTGTTTAAAGCCACCTATTAGACTATTTGAGAACTCGGCACAAAGATTCACAAAAAATATGAAAGTAAAATATAATACAAAAACAAAACGAGTAATGATGACAAAATGAGACCACCGGAAAGAATCACGATAGCTATGGATGAAGATACCTTCGGGACATTCAAAAAGATGAAAGAGGATTTGGGAATATCACAAAGCGAGTTAATGCGTGAAGCTTTGAAGTTTTACAGTAAGCACAAAACGTTATTTGAGTTCATAGAAGATAAGAAGGTTTATACGCATGCCGAGATGCTTTCGGCGGGCGAACACATCATATTAGATATAGACCACTGGTTTTTATTTTTGCGCTTTGTCGAATCGCATCCCGACAAAGAGAAGTTCTGGGAATTGCATCGCGAAGTTTGCCAGGCGCATGCGGAGCAGTTCAAACACAAATTCTACCGTGTAGAGTTTATACTGAAACGACTCGAAACGTGCAATTTCTTTAAGTTAAATAAAACGTCAAAAAACGAGTTTACATTAATATTAGGCTCGGACATACCAAAAGAATTCGTTAAGACCGAGCTGGAGGAGATATTCGCAGGGATGGGCTTCCAAGTAGAGATAAAAGAGGATTTCTCAAAGCTGAGGTTGAAGGTAGTGCAAGATTTAAATCGTTGAGTGCGGAAATAAAAAAACAAAATTAAGGGTGTGTTTACACCCCTATTTTGCCAACTTCAAAAAACCTTCACGAGGTCAATATCTCCTCGAACAAATCCGCTTCCAGCTCATGCAGCATTGGTATCCCAGTGACTTCGGCTGCAAGCTTGCTCATTGACGCAATATCGCCTCGGTCTATCAAATCCAGTTTGAACTTCCTTGTACCGGCAAGCATCTGCTTCAACCCAATCCCTAACCGCTCACTTAGATAGGTATAGACGCCAACGGCAGACCAGGGTATCTCCTTGCCTACTTTACTACCGTATTCAGTTTTTAACTCCTCAGTGGCGATAAAGAACCTTTCCGGGTTATTGCCGTATTTATTTGCGAAATCACGTGGCAATCTGCCCTTTTCCGCGAGTTCCGAGAAATAAAGAGCTTTCATTGCGGCGGTTAATGGCGACCTTGCCATCGTTATTGATTTTATGAACGGACCATTGCCGAAGTTACTCATTGCAATCGTCTTGAACATCTGCGTCTCGTTGACGAACCCGCCCGCCATGCTCATGTCAGGCACGTATTTACCTTCTCGCTCCAGTATCCGCGCGCACTTCAATATCTGTGCTTCTAAATACACGGTAGGTGTGCTCATCTCGTTCATCATCGGCACTGGACTCATGCCTGTTCCGCCACCGGCACCATCAAATGTTATGTAATCCACTTTCGCTTCTGATGCCACTTTCATCGTCCATGCAACGTCCACAGGCCGGTAAGCACCGGTCTTTATCGTTACGTATTTTGCACCTATGCCACGCAGCCATTCGACATCTTCTACAAAACTGCGTTCCTCTGGGAACCCCACTCTGCTATGCCGCTCGAAGGTCTTGAACAAGCCGCCTTTAAACGCTTCTTGAACTGCGGGGTCTTCGGGGTCCGGCTGCACGATATAGCCCCTCTTCTTCAGGTCTAATGCTCGTTCAAGCGAAGATACACGTATTTCTCCGCCTATCGCCTTTGCACCCTGTCCCCATTTCCTCTCCACTATGTTCACGTCCAGTTTTGAGATTACATACTCATCCACGCCGAACCTCTGGTCTTCTACATTCGTCTGCACCGCTATATCGCCGTATTTACCGTCCCAGTACTCTTTGAACAGTTTTACTCGTCGCTCCATCTCAGGCGATTTCGCCACTTTTCCGTTCGTGAATACCGATTCTTTGTCAACACCGCAGACGTTCTCGCCTATGATGATGATTATTCCGGTGAGTGCGGCGCCGATAGCAAGTGCATCCCAGTTGTTCCTTCCCACATCCGTGGACCCAAAAGCGCCACTTGCCAGCGGTGTCTTTAACGGAATACCACCTATCTTCGATTCGATATTCACGTTCGGAAATACGGCTAAATCAGGGCTTGGTTCTATTCCTTCTGCACCTCGCAACCGCGAAAGGATATTAAAATCAGACCAATCGAGCCTGTAATCCTTGTTCGACGCGGCAGTACTCCAGCCAAATTGCTCCGGCTCTGGATACAATACCTCACGTCCCCTGAACGTACTCTTTCCTATTTCGCATAGCACTGTACACTCTTTCACGCATATCGGACACATTCCACTCAATGTACTCACATCTCGCCTTCTCACGGACGTTCCCGTGGTAGACCTCGCATTTGCATATATATCTGTCATTTCATTCACCTCTTCCTATTTGCAATGTAAACGAATACGGATTCGTTGAACATGCAGAGCAAATTTCCATCTGATCCCGTATCATGCCATAATTCCCGTATTTCTTATTTATAGCAAACCTTTCCATCTTTTCTATTTCCTCAACGCCCATCTTCTTCGTCTCTATTACCCCTGCTGAAGCAGTAGCTTTTACAAGCTCTTCACCTACTTTTGTCCGGATTATTAATGTCGTCCATCCATCCGGCGAACCCGCAGAGCCTGCTGAAACATCTGCGAGTTGTGATGAGAAATCTTCACATATCTTGCATGTATCCCGTACGCAATGTTCCATATCTTTTGTGGGAATACTAACCACTTTGTCCTTTGTAACCACCATAAAGTTCCCCTTTGAAACATAAAACCTCTGTACATCTCTAATATCTATTCCTTCTCTTTCTGAGAGAAACGTAACCAGATCACGGTGCCAGAACGCTTTGGTGCCAAAAAGCCCGATTAAAAGTTTCACCCTATCCAGTTCCAAAGAGGAGTCATGGAGAGCGTGAAGCCTTCTCACGGCTTCTATATTACAGCCCGTGCCAACCATTGCGATTTTTTCATAGCCGCGGTCTATCGCATCCCATACACCCAGGACAGAAGGACAAGCGGTGTATTTTGGACCTTTGCCAAGCAAGACTTCTTCTGGTGTTGTTGCAACGAAGGGTTCGACTTTCCAATCTTCTGTCCTCGTAGCAACAACCGCAGCATCTATAAATCCACTTCTTACCGCTTCATATAACAGTGCAGTTACAACACTGCCATCCTGCCCCACCGCTCTCATGCCCTTATCCGTTGCTCTTGCACTTAATATTTCATTGTAGTATCCAAGAATCCGCCCCTCGGGCGAGGACGCACAAGGGCTGAAATCACATACGCCATATTCCATCCTCGGGCACGCCTCCTCACATAAACGACAAGCTGCGAACGTGCGAGGGCAGAAACTGAAACAGAAGCCCTTTGACACTGTTCCCCCACAGCCCTTATCCCACACCACCTCTTCTTCGCTATACTTCTTATAATCCGGTATGAACGCTGCACATGCACCACAATAACAG
>JAPVWK010000164.1 GCA_028572065.1 Candidatus Methanophagales archaeon | reverse complement strand
CGGCACTTGCGATTGAAACTCCCAAAGGGGTCAGAAACATCGAGAGGACTCCATGTATGGCTGAAGGGATCACCAACCATCCATG
Source organism: Candidatus Methanophagales archaeon (assembly GCA_028572065.1). Classification (GTDB taxonomy): domain Archaea; phylum Halobacteriota; class Syntropharchaeia; order Alkanophagales; family Methanospirareceae; genus QENJ01. The sequence goes on along the minus strand of JAPVWK010000164.1, from coordinate 3,800 downwards.
GACGTGGAGTGAATTTTTGATGTTTAAGGGTGGGTCATGAAATTTAGGACACCACCTATTCCTTATCACCATCTAAAACAACCACCGGTATGGTATCCGTTTATAACATACCCCTTCTGCCCCTATATCTACTTCCACACCACGTCCCCACAATGCAGCGGAAACATTTTGATAAAACGTTTTTAAAAGTTTTGTGCTCCGTGCCTCAGAAAGAAACCGCGTTTACAACAAAGCCCCATGTTCATCTATCTCACCTGCTCTTATCCGCGTAGATGAGATCGCCTGACCATTAGCAGCTTTTGCATGCTCTACTTTTACTATTGTTATAGGCTTTTGCCCGTGCTCTTTTCGGAGTTCATTTATCTGTAACGCCACCTCGTACGTCTCCGGCGATATGACGATAGAATCAATATCCGCCTCTAAAGTGATGCCATATCTGTCTTTTAACTCTACAACCGTTACTTTCACGCCATATTCGGCATACATGTATTGAGATACTCTTTCCGCTCTTACCTCGTAAGGTAGTAGCACCTCTCTACTCCTACTGACTCGTGCCATTTCATCTGATGTCACGCCGATGCCGAGTTCACCACCTGCACTCAGCTCAACGGCCTTCTTCAATAACCTCTTATGTCCATCGTGCAACGGGTCAAAGGTGCCGCCTATCACTACTTTCATGTTTTCATAACCAATAATATATCTGGTTGTTACGATGTATAAATAAGTATAGCAAAGCAATCGAGCATCTTCGTTGTGTGTAATTCTCGGTGGGAGACATCTAATCGCCTAAACAATCCAGAATCTTACGCAATTTCATTACCACACCAACTGCAGTATTACCAAAAATCCGGACCATCGGCTCTTTGCCTACCGCACCCGAGTCGAAGATTACATCCGGGTACTCTGTGTGTGAAGCGTTTTTATTAAACGCGCGTTTTTTTAGCGCTTCTTTAACTCCCCAATCCATGGTTTCTTCTCCTACCGGCTCTTTTGCTCTATCAAATGCCGAAACAACTAACCCGGATTCTTTGCACGCTATTAGCAGTTCCTGTGTGTGTTTCACGTTGATTGCACTTCTCTTTTCACTGTCGTGCACAAGCATCGCTAAAATCATCCTTGCCACGTGACTGCTCACACCGAAATCAACACTTCCGGCATGTATGCCTTCTGTGGTTGATCGTATCCGACCATCCACCGCGGCAACGTCATTCTCGCTTTCTGCACACTGTATCGCCATGCCTATGTTTGTTCCAACTTCGGGTATGACACTCGCGAAGCCTTTCGTAGTTTTCAGCATCCTGACTGCTTCCTTTACGTTCTCCAGCACGTAATACTTATCCGCATCTCCACGTATTCCATACGTATGATTCAACACCACCAAATTGGACACGACATCACCATGCGATATGGCCTCATACACGAATTCCTTTGCCGCAGTAGCCGCAGCTCGTATAGTTTTACCTTTCGCGAGTTCTGCCGTTAAAGCCGCTGAGAATGAACATCCCGCGCCATGCACTACATGCCCTTGGTTCGTGTGTACATATCTACCACGCAGTTCCTCAAAACCGCCATCGTAGATCAAATCCGTGGCTTTACCCGCAGCTAGTTCGCGCTCAAGATGTCCGCCTTTTAGTATCACCGCAGGTGCACCCAGTTCATGTATCGTAACCGCTGCGGCCCGCGCATCCTCCCGCGTAGTTATTTCTAAACCCGTGATAACGCTTGCTTCTGGTACGTTTGGCGTTACAACATGGCATAGTGGTAATAGTTGCTCAATAAGCGTGTTTACACTTTCACGTGCCATCAGGGCACCACCGGAACCCGCATTCATCACGGGGTCTAATACAAAAGGCACACCGTATTCTTCAAGCAGTGCGGCAACCGTCTCTATCATCACCGTGGAATACAACATGCCTGTTTTTGCGTAATCTACGCTCTTATCGCTAATGATAGAATCAAACTGTGCCTTCACAAGTTCAACCGGCAGTTCTTGTTTAGTCCGCACACCAGATGAGCCTTGTGCCGTAACCGCTGTGAGTACCGATGTACCATAGACACCCAATGCGGAAAAGGTTTTTATATCTGCCTGTATTCCGGCACCGCCACTGCAGTCCGAGCCGCCAATGGTCAATACCCGTTTCTTTGTTGGTTGCATCTTATTAAAATTGCCATGCTCGCTTTTATGTTTTAAAAATATTCTGCCTTCTGGCTTGTGCGCTTATTAAGCCTTGGGCGGGACTTGAACCCGCGGTCTCCACCTTACCAAGGTGGCGCATTACCGCTATGCTACCAAGGCATTAACAGAACTACAAATTTACATCTCCTCTTATTACCTTAATTACAATAATTACATTATAATTATTCCTTGCATTTCGAGATACAAATGTAATTTGGTTTTAAAAATATATGTGTTTTGTAACTCAACCTTTATATAGAACTACAAATATAGGAATTAGAGGTGAAAAGATATAGATGGCACAATTAGGCGGAACGCCAATATTGATATTGAAGGAAGGTAGTGAGAGAACAAGAGGAAGAGACGCGCAGAGCAGGAACATTCTTGCCGCGAAGACCATCGCAGCAGCGGTGAAGTCTACGCTTGGACCGAAAGGTATGGACAAGATGTTAGTGGATTCTATGGGCGACGTAGTCATAACAAACGATGGTGCAACGATATTGAGAGAGATGGACATAGAGCATCCAGCGGCAAAGATGATGGTCGAGATCGCAAAGACGCAGGATAACGAAGTTGGAGACGGGACTACAACCGCGGTTGTTGTTGGTGGCGAGTTACTGAAGAAAGCGGAGGACTTGCTGGAACAGGAAGTTCACCCAACTTTGATTGTATCCGGATATAGACTGGCAGCGGATAAAGCTTTCGAGATATTGGAGGATCTGGCACAGGAAATCGCACCTGATGACACCGAGACACTGGAGAAGATAGCAATGACTTCGATGACGGGCAAAGGCGCAGAAGTAGCAAAAGAGATGCTGACCTCGCTTGCCGTAGAAGCGGTAAAAGCAATCGCAGAGAAGGGCGAGAAGATAGATACAGACCATATAAAGTTAGAGAAGAAGACCGGTGGAAGCAAGGAAGATACCGTGCTGATAAAGGGCATGTTAGTAGACAAGGAGCGAGTACATCCTGGTATGCCCAAGCTCGTAGAGGGTGCGAAGGTAGCGTTGCTGAACTCAGCGTTGGAGATAGAAAAGACCGAAGTGGATGCGAAGATAGAGATAACCTCGCCGGACCAGATGAAAGCATTTCTGGATGAGGAGGAATCAATGCTGAGAAATATGGTGGACAAGGTAACAGCAAGTGGAGCAAACGTGCTTTTCTGTCAGAAGGGTATAGACGACCTGGCACAGCATTTCCTATCAAAAGCAGGTGTATTTGCTGTTAGACGAGTAAAGGAAAGTGACATGAAGAAGCTCGCAAGCGCAACAGGCGGTAAGGTATTGACCACTTTAGAGGAGATAAAAAAGGATGATCTTGGACATGCGGGAATAGTTGAGGAGCGAAAGATAGGCGGCGATGAAATGATCTTTGTGGAAGACTGCAAGAATCCGAAATCGGTGTCTATACTACTGCGTGGCGGTACAGAACATGTAGTGGACGAGTTAGAACGAGGCATGAACGATGCGATAAGAGTAGTCGGATGTGCAATGGAAGACGGTAAGTACGTTGTAGGCGGCGGCGCTACGGAGATAGAGCTCGCATTGAATCTGCGTAATTATGCAGCAAGTGTGGGCGGTCGAGAGCAACTGGCGATACAGGCATTCGCAGATTCTGTTGAAGT
>JAPVWK010000163.1 GCA_028572065.1 Candidatus Methanophagales archaeon | reverse complement strand
TTGACTTTCACAAATGTCTTTAGCCGCCTCCACAAACCACTTACGAAGCACACCACTATCACCCTTAAATCAACAAAAACGACATTGTATAGCAGATTCCGTACCTGTTGTTGCAGACATTGTTGCTAGAACTCATACTATCTTCTGTCCCCCTCAATACTGCACCGACACTTGTATTGGATGTCTGCAGCATACAGCTACGGATGCTTGTGTAGTTACAACCACTGGGACATACGGTATATATAGTAGCCGCGGAAGCGCATCCGACGCATACGTTTAATGCCAATATTGTGAATTCGAGTGCATCTAATTAAGTTTGCGATACTGTAAAAATTACGGTATACTGATTTTAGCACCAACACGGCATTAAAAGTTGACTTACGTTATTACTACCGCTACACAAGATTAGCTTTATATGCCTCTAACGTCCGTTCTATATCCGCTTCAGAATGCGCGAAACTAACAAAATTCGTCTCGAACTGTGAAGGCGGTAAGAACACACCCGCGGAAAGCATCCGCTGGAAAAAGTCCAAATATCCAACTTTATCGCAACTCAAAGCATCAGCATAGTTCTTTACTTTCGCACCGCCGGGACTGAAGAACACCTTAAACATCGAGCCCACACCAGCGACATAGCCCTCGAATCCTGAATCACGTATTATATCACGTAACGCCGCCCGCATCCTGTCACCAACTTCGTTTATCCGTTGAGGAACACCTTCGCGCTCTAATATCTCTATCATCTTGATACCCGCAGTAACAGAAACGGGATTACCGCTAAAAGTACCTGCTTGATACACACCACCGGAAGGAGCCACAAGCTCCATAATCGCCTTTTTACCGCCAAACATGCCAATGGGGAACCCGCCACCGACTATCTTACCCAATATAGTTAAATCTGGAGTCACACCGTAAAAATCCTGTGCACCGCCCAACGCGAGCCTGAACCCTGTAATTACCTCATCAAAGATGAGCAAAACATCTTGTTCCGTTGTTATTCGCCGCACTTCGTTCAAATAGTCATCTTCCGGCGGTATTGGTCCTACATTACCCATAACTGGCTCTATTATAACCGCCGCGACCTCACCGTGATTCTTCTCCAGCACATCGTTAAGTAGTCCAGAATCATTAAACGGAACTTGAAGCGTGTTTCGTACTAAATCCTTCGGCACGCCCTGCGAATCTGGAATGCCCAATGTGGTGGCACCCGAGCCTGCTTTTACCAAAACGCCGTCATGAGCACCATGAAACCCGCCTTCGATTTTTATTATTTTGTTACGCTCTGTGAAACCTCTTGCAAGTCTTATCCCCGCCATTGTGGCTTCGCTGCCTGTATTAACAAACCGGACCATCTCAATCGAAGGATAATGCGTTATTATCTTCTTCGCAAGCACAATTTCCTTTTCATGTGGTGTGCCGTATAACCAGCCATGTCCAAGCTGTTCGGTCACCGCGGCTTGTACTTCTTCGTTCGCGTGCCCGAGTACAAGTGGGCCATACGCTAAGCAGTAGTCAATGTAGTCCTTACCGTCAACGTCGTATAGCCGCGAGCCTTTCGCACGACTGGTAAAGAACGGATACGGTTTATACGCACGAACCGGGCTGCTAACCCCCCCCGGCATGTACTTTGATGCGAGTTCGTGAAGTTCCCTGGAGTTCATCTAGTTTCGCTCATCTCCCTTTGTTCTGTTTTGTGCTGATTGGTTAAATATGTCTATGTTATATTTACTATTTCAGTCTTCTGATTTGACGATTAGTTCTATGCCTTTATCCGTTATATCGAACAACAGATATTCAAGCGGTATTTTTGTGTTTCTTATTTTTATGATGTCCATCACCCGTTCTCGCTTACTAGTGTAGGGATTGTCACGTTTCCGCAGCCTAATCGCACCATAAACGGAATACAGCATAATATCCTGGCTCATCTTCGCTACTGCATCATCAGAGATGATGAGCGACGTGCAGCCCAGTCCACTTAATTTGAATACAAGAGTATCTAACTGTTCTCTTAGTTCCGGTGTTGAGATTCCCATTGCGAAGACGCCAATATTGTCTAAAATGACGACATCCGGGACCGCTTTCTTTTCTTTTTGGACGCCCGAAATTGGTAGAGCACATAACCGCCGTTCCTCGTAAATTTCTGAAACTATCTTAATAAGACTTTTGTATGGCTTTTCCAGTCCATGCGTGGCAGCATCCTCTACCCAGCCCATCCTTCGCTCTAAGAGGTCTACGATCCATAATAGCCCTTTATGCTCGTAATCTGCCAGGTCCCAGCCAAAACTCATCGCTTGGGCCTTTAGGTCTTCCGGTCGTTCTTCCATTGATATGTACACACTTGTAACGCCGGCTTCACAGCACGAAGTCAGAAATTGCAATCCAAAAATTGTCTTTCCCGCGCCCGACTCGCCCGTGACGAGAATCGCCCGCCCTTTCGGATAACCCTGGATTAATGAGTCAAGTCCTTTTATCCCTGTTGATAGCCGTTCCATGTTCTTTAACCCTGTTATGGATTCATAACTATATGCACTCTAATATAAACATTCCAAGTATTTGTGTTATCTACTAAAATGTAGCATCAACATAAAAATGAAATTTGTTTCGATATAGTCAATCCGAAGAATATATCTGAAGATTACACAATTTTACATGAGAAACCGTTTCTTAGGCTGTTTTTTAGAATAAGTGTTGTAAGGTCTTGTGGTTAGCTAAACATTTACTCTAACGCGTTTAATTCGTGATACTACTTCTAGTTCATGCAGAAACATTCAAACCACACCGATTTTCGCCTTTATATCCGCTATCTCTTGTTCTATATACTCAAATCGCCGTTCCATATATGATTTCAGGTCTTCCCGTACACCTTTTATTTCTGCTATGGTTTCATCTTGCTTATCAAGCATCGAGTCTTGCTTATCAAGCATCGAGTCTTGCTTATCAAGCATCGAGTCTTGCTTATCAAGCATCGAATCTTGCTTATCAAGCATCGAGTCTTGCTTATCAAGCATCGAATCTTGCTTATCAAGCATCGAGTCTTGTTTATTCAACATCTTTTTACCTATCGAAACCGACTCTTCACCAAGCTCCACGCTGCGTTCACTCAGTTCTATATTCCGGTACAGTAATCTTCCGGCTGTATCTAAACGTTCCCCGATTTCATCCTGCCACTTGCCTCTTCTTATCTCAAAGTATTCAAATTCACCCTTGACCTCTTCAAACAGTATTTCTACGTTTTCAACATCAATCGGGAATCGCTTTATCTGTATCAGTTCTATGAACCGATCTATAATCTCATCTTCGCCTTCAGCTACTATTCTGACATCATAAGGTCTGTGATTCTCCACGTAGCCTGTTAGCTTCAGCTTACGCGCTATTCGCTCTACATCGTCTCGGTAGCCTACCCTTTGCACTTCGCCCTCTACAGTTAAAATAACACGTTTCATTTCATCATTCTATTTGTATCGCAAACTATATATTTAAAACGTTCTATGGTTTCATCTTTTACGTAACATGAAAATCATACTTTTTGTCTCATCGCAATGTCCGCATTGTCCTGTAGCCGAACGGATAGTGAAAAAGGTGGTGCCTGATTATTACAACTATGGCTTGTCGTTAAATACGATACGGCTAACAACAAAAGAAGGAAAGAAACGTTCTTTAGAGTATAAAGTTAGGGCAATACCAACCACATTGATACTTGATGATAATGGTAAAGTACTGAAGAGAATGGTTGGTGGCATGAGCGAAAATCATTTAAGAGCATCCATAGAAAAACTGCTGGGTTTGCGAAAATCAGTTTTAAGCAGAATATTTGGCAGTAAAAATGAATCTAAATGAATTGTGACTTGTTTTCGCCGTGCCGTCTCTCCTTTTCTGCAGGATACCGAAATTATCATCTATTTCCATATGTGTTCG
>JAPVWK010000162.1 GCA_028572065.1 Candidatus Methanophagales archaeon | reverse complement strand
GCGATAGACATGTTAGGCGGTATTTTAATCCGTGATCTAAGACCCGGCGAGCTGCTAATGATAAAACCTTCTCAAGGGTTGCTGTCCGAGGACAGTTTAGAGAATCATCAGTTATGTCGTGGTACAAACGCAGCTCACTGCGTATTTGAATACATCTATTTTGCGAGACCTGATTCGATATTGGATGGGCGATTGGTGTACGACGTGCGGATGAAGATAGGTGAGAAACTGGCTGAGGAACATGGAGTAGAAGCGGATGTTGTCTCGCCAGTGCCTGATTCTGGCATTACATTTGCTATTGGCTATGCGAAACTGTCAGGGCTCGATTATACGGAAGGTTTCATAAAAAACAGGTATGTGGGTAGGACTTTTATCATGCCCGGTAAAACGTCAAGGGATACCGCGGTTAGGATGAAACTAAATGTCGTACGAGCTAATGTAGAAGGTAAAAGAGTGGTTCTGGTGGACGACAGCATCGTACGAGGGACCACTTCAAGGAGAATCATGGGTTTTTTGAAGGCAAAAGGCGCGAAAGAGGTACATTTGCGGGTTGGTAGCCCACCAATAATAGCGCCCTGCTACCTCGGTATCGATACACCCACGAGGGACGAGTTGCTGGCGTCAAATAGGAGCATGGAAGAGATTCGTACGTTTTTAACCGCGGACTCCATCGGGTATCTCAGCATAGAAGGGCTGATAGATTCTGTGGGCATTGATGCGAATAATCTTTGCCTTGGCTGTCTAACCGGGAAATATCCCGTTGAAATACCGGGTGAAGTGTGCATAGCGAGACAGTTGAAATTGTCGCACTTCGGATACGATGCGGGTGCACCAAGAAAGTTTATATAGGTTGAGGTACGTATAGAGAAATGAGATGACAAATCCGAATAGCTCTAAGACGCTTGTCCTTTGTGTAGATAGGGATAATGACGTAGGGGAGAAAGCGGGGATAAAGACGCCTGTTACGGGTAGAGATGCGAATATCTCTGCCGCCACCAAACTGGCACTTGCGGACCCTGAGGATTCGGATATAAATGCGATCTTTGAAGCGGTTAGGGTACATGATCAGTTGAGTGCAAGCGAAGTTTATGGCGAGGTGGAAATCGCATTGATTGCTGGTGATATTAACGTTGGAGTAACGTCCGATAAGAAAATAGCTCAAGAACTGGATGCTGTTCTGTCCAATACAAAATCGGATTCTGCTATTCTTGTGACCGATGGTGCCGAGGACGAATGGATTATTCCTTTATTACAGTCACGTGTGAAGATAGATTCTGTACGTAGAGTAATAGTGAAGCAAAGTGAGCCATTAGAAAGCACTTTTTATGTGATTAAGCGCTTGTTCGAGGACCCGAAGTTTTCTCACACTTTTTTGCCGCCCATAGGTCTTATTTTGTGCTTGATGGCTATCTCTTTACTGTTTAATTTATCAAATATGGTACTTGGCTTAATACTGGCTGTTATCGGGATTTACACGCTGCTAAAGGGTATAGGGCGTGAAAATGTGATGATGGAATTTGTAGAGACTTTAAAACAGTCGTTATACAGCGGTCGAATCTCGTTTGTTACATATATCTGTGCACTCGTGTTGATCATCGCGGGTACATTCCAGGGCATAACAGAGAGTTGGGATTTTTTTTTGAATATGGACCCGGAAATAGGTGAAAGTTTATTATTGGGTGTGGTATTCATCGAGGCTGCGATATGGTGGTACGTAGGGGCGGCACTCGCACCTCTAATCGGTAAGATAATGCACATGCTCATAGAACGCGAGAGGATAGTCATGCAGTGGGCTATATTCTCCTCTATAATTGCCTCCGGGCTGATTTTGTGGGGCGGGTGCAAATGTATCCTCTTACTGAATGAAGGTAATTACCCCCTGGGCTATCAAGTACTGTTCTTATCTCTACTCGGTGCAGTTATAATAGCTCTTATAGGCGTGAAGATTTCGTGGTATCTGAGAAAAACAGTTTTAAACGGTGAAGACAAGTTGGGTATAGAAACAGAGGAAGTGTGATAGCTAAGTAGAACGAGGGGTGGATGTGCATGCTTAGATTGTGTATTGCTTGCAAAGGGTCGAGGTTATTATGCGGGCGAAAGTCATGTCCCATACTCACAGCGGCTTTGAAGAGAAGAACGGAAGTTGATAAGCTGGCAACGACACATGATTTCTTCGGGCCTTCTACTTCCGTCTTCGTTGGGCGCAGGGGTTATCCCTCGGTAGGTGTGGGTCCGCTGACGGTGATGGAAAGTGAAGAGCTTAGCGTTGAACTCGGACGAATGGAAGAGCCAAGCGAATGGTTTGCTCAGGGTCTTGATATGGAAAAGATAATAGAACTGAGAAGTGCCACTTTACGTGCGAACAAGAGTGAAGATATAGCATCCCGGTCTAAGTTCGTCACGGACATGAGCGAAATAGCCATGGCGGAACGTCCGACAGATGTTGAACTCGTCCTCAAGGGTAAACCGTCATACAAATTCTCGTTCTCGGATATAATGCAACCGACAGGCGTCAGTATGGTAGTTGCGAATATGCGTGTGGCCGATAACCCGAAGATACCAAAGAAGGTGGATCGAATAGTTTCGGATGATATAAGAGCGGTAGAAGCAGCGACTGCACTTTATGGGATTGGGTTGGACGTTTATAAAGTCTCTGCGGTACTGTCGTCCGGTGCATTAGGGCTGAACCGTGGGAAGAAGATGGTCCCGACACGATGGAGCATCACAGCAACTGATGACATCATATTCAAGGAGCTGGCAGCGCAATTCAAAGAATATCCCATTATTGATTCCTTTTATGTATATGAGTCATCCTATATGGACAATCACTTCCAGATATTGCTTTTGCCGTCTCTATTTGAGTATGAGAACTTCGAGGCGTGGTTTCCGGGTTCTGTATGGACTGATGCAAAGGGTCAGAGGCCGGTGATATTGGCGGATTATGAAGGGTTTAACGGTCGGAAGAGTTATGCCGCGGAGGAAGGCGGGGGGTACTATGCGACAAGATTGGCAGTTGCGGAAGCGCTGCACAAGATGAGACGACAGGCAGGCGTAGTTGTATTCCGAGAGATTCAACCTAGCTATTCCATACCGCTGGGTGTTTGGGTCGTTAGAGAGACGGTCCGGGATGCTTTTAGAACCGGCGGTGTGAAGTTCGACACTCGTGAAGATGCTTTGGCGTATATCAATTCGAGATTGCAATTTGAACCGGGCTTGAAAATCAAGCTAGAAGATTTTACGGCTGAAAGTAAAATACTGAGGCAGCGGAGGCTCAAGGATTTTTGGTGACACAATCTCTTTCCTCCTTGCTCCTTTCGGGAACTTTGCCGGGACTGAATTCGTGTTTTCTGATTTTAACAGTTAGCATGATTTTTCGATTGTGATTTCTTTTGTACTGTCTCAAATTCTCAACTTCACCGTACTTTTTTCTTTGAATTTATGAATAAGGCCATTATATCGAATATTTTCGAGCGGAAAAGCAACAGAAAAGCTTTTATACTCTTTTGACGTATTTAATAGTAATTTTAATGAGAGATGGGCGAAGTGGAAGCGAAGAAGGATATGGTAACAAGGCAGGATCTCCGTCATGATAGGCATACGGTCTCGCTACTAACTGACCATAAAACTTTTAAAAAAGTTTTATCAAAAACGCCTCGCAATCCGTGGGGCATGGATGGGAAGTGGTGAAGAGGTATATATCGGGGCAGAAGGGTTACGAGAAGACAGATATTGTACCGGTGATAGCTGAAGAAAAGGAGAAACTTAGAGCACACAAAACCTGGTACACATCGCTTTATAGCAAACTTTTTGGAGGGAAGCATCAAAAACAATAAGAAAAAGCGAAAAGCTTTTAAATAGCTATGACATACCTGTAATAATAGCGTAGTTTAAGTCATCGGCGGTCGTGCTTAAGTACAGGCCCTGTACTTAAGTACGGGGTATAGTGACTGCAG
>JAPVWK010000161.1 GCA_028572065.1 Candidatus Methanophagales archaeon | reverse complement strand
GAGGTGTTATACTTATAAATATGCTTTGGGTAGGGTGTGGGATAGAAAGTTGTATATTCAGTTATTTTTTCGAAATTGTTATATTCATGTCTGTTCCTGTGCTAATTTTTGATTCGAAACTACCCCTGTTCGGAACTACTGTCTTTAGCTATCGTTAAGGCTCTATCATAATCCGCCATTGCTACTGTGTAAGCCATCAAATTAAATTGTTCTTTTTCCATTCTTTTATCACTCATTATTTTTATTTTGGATATGTTAAAACTATTTGCTTATGTGATGTTATCACATCAACCTTCCACAAAAATCGCCGGCTTAAGTGGAACGGCAAACCTCTTCTTACCCTTCGGATCATGTTCCTCGTTTAGCCCTATTTCACACCCGAACTCTTTAGCCAGATACTCTTTCTCTCGCTCAATAACTTCCGGCTCACCCAACTCAAAATAATCCAGCTTACTCTTCATCACCTGCTTCACGAACTCAACCGTGCTCTTATCCTTCCTGAGCTTCATCGCCTCTCGGATTTTATCTTTATCCGGCAAATCCTTTATCGCACGGAATAGCACCCATTTCCAGTCTTCCGCGGTATAAACGTAAATCTTTGTCGGCTCAAGTCTCGCTACTTTCAGTATCTCTTTTATATCGGAAATCAACGAAACCAGATACTCCTCCTCGCGTTCCACACGGTCGTCAATAAACGCCTCGTTTAGCTCCGGCAGCGTTTGCACCGAAATAAACGATTCATGCAACTCATGCCATATCTCTTCGCATACGTGCGGTACAATAGGCGACAAGATGATTAACCATTCCTCCATTACGCTTCGGACAAGTTTCTTACGTCTGTCTTTGTCCTGCCGCTGCTCATAATACCTAATGTCGTTCATAGCGTTAAAAATAATGTTTATGCCGGCTTCACGTATCCGAAACGCTTCAAACAACTCAACAGATTCCCGTAACCGTCTGTATAACCGTGACAGCAGCCATCTATCTATATGCGTGAGCTCAGCCTCGTTTATGCTTTCCGCGTCTATGCTATCCTCAAATAGCTCGACCACAGCATTAAGCTTTTTTCGCAACGCCTCCGTATCCTGTTCGCGCCAATTGACTACGGTTGCGAAATCAGCGTTAATCGCACAATACAACCTGTACAAATCCACGCCATAGAGTTCCGACACGTCAGCCAACGGAATCACGTTGCCCTTACTCTTTGACATCTTCTTGCCTTCTCGAATCATCAACTCGTTCAGAGTTATCGCACGGGGCCACCGGCTTTCCGGAAATATCGCAGCGTGGTGCATCAAAAAGAATACCAGGTGGTTGGACAGGTGCGGTGGTGCCGTATGCCGCAGATCGTTCGGGTACCAGTACATAAACTCGTTTTTTATCCTGTTCAATACGTCAGCATCCACGTTTAGCTCATTTGACAATTCCTGTGCATCGCCAATATCCAGAAACACGAGATCGAAGAACTTTTCGGTCAACGCATCAACCGGCAATTGCCGCAGCAGATGTGCTATGGTGTACATAGCCATGTAAATAGTAGAATCGCTCAGCGACTCGATGATCCAGCCTTTTTCAAATGGGAATTGCGTACCCAAGCCTCGTTTCCGTGCACAAGGTCTAAAAGCCAGCCAATCAACAATGTCGTGCATATAGGTCTTGTACTTCTCCGGATAGAACGTCATGCCTTCCACGAGTTTATGCCCCAACTCTTTCCACCACTCGGGAGTGTAATCTATGAACCATTGATCTTGCAATACCGCGACTATCACCTTGTCGCCACCGCGTGTTACCGCCTTACGTGAAGTTTCATAGAACACATCCGCTATATTCTCGCGTTTCAGCCAATCCTTAACTTCGTCTTTTATATCTGCTATTTTAACATTCGCAAACTCGCCGCATTTTTCATTCAATACGCCACGATAAAACTCGTCCTTATAGATTATCTTCGTGGCTTCTTCCAGGCGCTCATCCGTCTGGCTTTCTATGCCCATGCGTTCGCATATCTCTTTCGCGGGTAATTCATAGCCTTCTATGTCTATTATCTTAATCGGCTCGAGTTCGAGACTTTCCGACTTTTTTATATCTTCCAGTGCGATGTAATCATACGGTGCATGCGCCGGAACCGAATAGACAACGCCCGTACCTACATCTTCATCCACGAAGCTGGCAGGTAAAACCGGGACTTCTCTACCACAAACAAGCTCTTTCACAATCTTGCCTACAAAAACGCTACCTTCCGTCTCGTCGAATACCGTTATTTCGTCTTTTTGGAGGCCCATTTTCTCGGCTGCTTCTTTTGAAACCACCCACGTTTCGTCTCCGGCTTTTAGTTTGACATAGCGCGCAGCAGGGTTTATCCAAAGGTTTGTAACTCCGAAAATGGTCTCCGGTCGCAGAGTCGCAGCAATTAAATAACTGCCGTCTGCAAGTTTGAACTTTATGGCTGTGTGTTCGATCACAGCTACTTTTTCGGTGTCGCCACCTTCTATGTCGTCTTCTCCAACCGCAGAGTCGTCTACAATCGAATAGGTGATCGGATATTTACCTTTCTTTATCACGCCCTTATCGTACAGCTTTTTGAACTGCCACTCGATGAACTTGTTGTACACGGGCTCGGTAGTATTGAACTTCCGGCGCCAGTCTATGGAATAGCCCATCCGCTTGAAATCCTCAGATATGCGAGCCGCGAAGAAATTCGCGACGTTCTCAGCACTACGGAAGCTATTTAAAAGTTCATCTACCTTATCCGCATCTTCATAAATCGCGATGTACTCTTTGAACCGTGCCACAACCTCTTCTTCGCCTCTTGCTATGCTATCGGCAATAGCTAAAATCGGCGTGCCGGTAACGTGAAACGCCATGGGAAACAGCACGTTATAGCCCTGCAAACGTTTGAATCGCGCTATTATATCGCCTAGGGTGTAGGTTCTACCATGACCTATGTGCAACGGCCCTGAGGTGTATGGGTACGGCACGGTGAAAAAGAACTTCTTAGCGCTACTGAGTTCTGCATCAAAAGCATTCGCATCGGCCCATCTACGCTGCCATTTCTCTTCTATCTGTTTGAAGTTTATCGCGGTCATTTCTTTCTTCTCTTAAAGTATCGCTCAGATAATACTTTTGTGTAAAGTGTAAAATAAAAAGATGTGGATTTCGGGGGTGCCGGGAATAGGGTTATATGAAAAAATGTTGGCGCGACCTGCTTTGCTACGGAACACCGATATTTTAGTGGCTTCAGACGCAGTTTCACAATGGATTTCAACACAATTGCCATTCCTTGTTTTCTGGGTTTAGAGCGGTATACACCGTTCGTATTTGTATAGCAGGATTAAATAACCACGAGATTTCACGAGATTAGCACAACACTTTTCTTTTTAGAAAAAAGAAAACCTGTGCTAAAAGAAAAACAAATAAGTTCTTTTGGTAAAGCTTTTCTTTCTAATGTTACCCCACCTAAAATATGCAGGAGATAATGAAGAGCATCATCAAAAATAGATTCTAAATATTTCTTGGATGCGTAGATTTTAGATATTCGTTCATATTTCTGGTGTGTTTCAACATCCTTGATCCTGTTGGGGTTAAAACCCATACATCAGACAGTGTATTAACACAAAACGCTTACGTATTATTACGTTTACACGGATATAAAAATGAAGAGGAGGAAACTTAATATGTACTTCCCCCCCACCTTATGTTATATCTTATTCCAACCTACTCAACCTTCGGCACCTTAGCCAACGACTGCCTCACCAACTCTGCCGGATACTCGTAATCCACCAGTTTCCCTCTAAGGAATACATCGTATGACCCCATGTCGAAATGCCCGTGCCCGCTGTTATTAAAGAAAATCACTTCCTCTTTGCCCTCGTCCTTGCATCTCAACGCCTCATCTATTACCGCTTTCACTTCGTGTGCCGTCTCCGGTGCTATTATTATCCCTTCCGTCTCGGCAAATAATTTCGCGGCTTTGAATACCTCGTTTTGATGATATGCCACTGCATCTATCCAGCCGTCCTTAACTAACTT
>JAPVWK010000160.1 GCA_028572065.1 Candidatus Methanophagales archaeon | reverse complement strand
TGTCTCTGGTGCTCCCGTGCTGAAAAACGGGAAAGTGATAGGCGTAGTTACGAGACAAGATTTGCTAAAGAATCCAAATGAGTCACAAATAGCGCTGCTTATGAGTAGGGATCCTATCACGATAAGTCCTGATGCAAGCATTGAAGAGGCAGCAGAGATTATCATCACGAACAAGATAAGGCGTTTGCCCGTGATCTCGGGCGAGAAGTTAGTAGGGCTTTTATCCGTTGCCGATATAGCCCGGAAAATAGCGGGCATGGGGTATACGGAACCAATAGCTAAGTACATGGCGGCGAATACAATGACTATATGGGAAGACACGCCTTTATCTGTTGTAGGTCGGATAATGGAACTCGCGGGTGTAAAGGCAGTTCCGGTCCTAAATACAAAGCTCGAGCTGGTTGGGCTGTTGACCGATAGGGATTTGATAAATGCTGCTGTGATAGAGGATTCAACGGAAGAGGCCGATTTATCGTTAGGTTCGGACGAAGACGCATGGACGTGGGAGGGTATGAGAGATACGATGAGGTTGTACTATAGCGTATCAAAGATAAAGTTACCGGATCAGGTAGTGAAAGACATAATGGTGAAGCCGGTAATCACGGCAACGCGCAATTCTGGTGTGAGTGAATGCGCGAAGAGGATGTGCAAAAGCAGGTTTGATCAACTCCCCATTGTCGTTGTTACCGCGGGAGGTAAATTGACGGGCATGATACGCGATAGGGACCTTCTGAATGTTTTGATATAGCAGACAAAATGGTAATCCTGGGTGGACTTTTTAAGCATCAAAGATCGCGGTATTCGCTGAATGAGGACGAGAAATTCTATTTGATGAGTTGTTCTGACTTACTGGGAGAAATAACGTCTGTTATAGATGGCATAGGTGTTATGCATGACTTCTTCTGGGAGAAAGTAAGCGATAGTAAATACGAGGCAGTGATGCGGGACGGTGAAGCGACTGCGAAGTCCACACTTAGTGAAGCCGAGTATATTAAGGCGCCAGAACAATTTAAGGACATGCACGAGCATCTTGTTAGTGGACTTAGATATTTGGAGCAGGCTTATACGGAATCCTTAGTTTATCTGACGGACAAACAGAGGGTGCATATAGCTAAGGCGATAGAATTGGCACTGCTAGGGAGTGCAGAACTTAGAGATGGTAGCAAGAAATGGGATTTGATAAAGAACAAGGCAATGATAGTGGATTAAGGTACATTACGAGGATAAAAAATGGCGAGTGCGAAAGAAGATAGGAAAGAAGGAGAGGTAGTAGAACTTGCACGTAGAAGAGGGTTCTTATGGCCCGCTTTTGAGATTTATGGTGGTGCGGCTGGCTTCTATGATTACGGGCCTTTAGGTGCATTGCTCAAGAGGCATATAGAAACCGAGTGGCGGCGTTTTTACGGCATCGGAGAAGGGTTCTATGAAATAGAGGCAACGACTATAGCACCTAAGGACGTATTCGAAGCTTCGGGGCATTTAAAAAGCTTTGCCGATCTTGCAGTAGTATGTAAAAGCTGTAAAAGCTTCTTCCGGGTGGATGATGAGTTAAATATAAACAAAAAATGTCCGGGTTGTGGTGGAGAGCTGGTAGAGGCAGGCGAATTAAATTTGATGTTCCAGACAAGAATAGGAGTGTCAAAAGGTGAAAGCACGGAGCGCGACCAGAATAAAAGCGAAGGTTATCTGAGACCCGAGACGGCACAGGGTATATTCATAAATTTCCAGAGGTTGATACGGTTCAACCGCGATAAACTGCCCTTAGGCATAATACAAGTGGGTAAGGCATACAGAAACGAGATTTCACCGCGCAAAAGCCTTATCCGGTTACGTGAGTTCACGATGGCAGAAGCAGAAGTCTTTGTGGATCCGCGGGAGAAGAACCGGCATCCTAAGTTCGAGACGGTGAAAGATAGAGTGATGAAGTTAGTACCAGGTGAAGGTGCCGAGGTGGAGAAGAGCTTAGAGGAAGCAGTGAGTAGCGGGCTAATTGCAAATGAGTATCTGGGCTATCACGTAGTGAAAGTGGGCGAGTTTCTGGAGCGAATAGGCATTCCAAAGGACCGTTTGCAGTTTAGACAGCATCGTAAAGATGAGATGGCGCATTACGCGAGAGATTGCTGGGATATTGAGTTTCTTAGCGATAGATACGGCTGGATGGAGATAGTGGGTGTGGCGGACCGGGGAGATTATGACCTTTCCGTGCATGCAGCGTTCTCGAAGGCGGATATGAGTGTGCGTACCGAAGTAGAAGGCGATGCAGCGGCTGAAAAGGTGGTACCACATGTGATTGAGCCGTCTTTTGGGATAGACCGTATTTTTTATGCGTTGTTAGAAAGTTCACTTTATAACGAACAGGTGGGCAAAGAGAAGAGGAAAGTGCTGAGATTCAAGAGTGAGATAGCACCGATAAAAGCGGCGGTGTTTCCTTTGTTAAACCGGGATGTGTTGAAGGGAAAAGCGAAGGAAGTGGTGCAGATACTGCGGGATGAATCAGTATTTGCGGAATATGACGGGTCAGGCAGTATTGGGCGGCGGTATCGGCGTCAGGATGAGATAGGCACGCCGTATTGCATTACAATAGATTACGAAACGCTGGAAGATGGCGCGGTGACGATACGGGAGCGGGACACGATGAAACAGGTACGTGTTCCGGTAGCGGACATAAAAGGTTTTATAGCCGAGAAGTGAATCCGAAAAGATTTTTGGCGTTACCGCAGTTAAACAGGATGCTCAATTTGAACGACATAGCTTGATTCTTGCTACATGGCTAGCCAATTGCGGTTTTTCTTTATAACCCGCGGCTATTTATACAGCTATTAGCGTTTATGACAAATAAGGTGAAAGAGAGATTAGGAACATGAACGATAGAGCGAAGATATTGCTTGACGAGGAAGAGATCCCGAAGGCATGGTACAACATACAGGCGGATCTGCCTTCTCCATTGGACCCGCCGATAAATCCGGCGACTTTGGAGCCCGTAAAACCCGGGGATTTGGCGCCTATTTTCCCAATGGAATTGATAAAGCAGGAAATGAGTACAGAGCGATGGATACCGATACCAGAAGAGGTAAACGATATTTACAGGCTGTGGCGGCCCTCGCCGTTATATAGGGCTCTCCGATTAGAGAAGAAATTGAAGACGCCCGCGAAGATTTATTATAAATGGGAAGGTGTTAGCCCGCCCGGTAGCCACAAGCCAAACACGGCAATTGCACAGGCCTATTATAATATGAAGGCGGGTACGGAACGGATAGCCACGGAAACCGGAGCCGGTCAGTGGGGTTCCGCACTTGCATTTGGTACTATGCTATTCGGATTGAAGTGCACGGTATATATGGTTGGAGCAAGTTACGACCGTAAACCCTACAGAAAAGTAATGATGGAGATGTGGAATGCCGAGTTGTACAGAAGCCCAAGCAAGAACACGGAATTTGGAAGGAAACTCCTGGCTGAGGACCCGGATACACCAGGTAGTTTAGGAATTGCTATTTCTGAAGGTGTAGAGGATGCAGCGACACATGATGATACGCATTACGCATTGGGTTCGGTTCTAAATCACGTTATGTTACATCAATCAATAATAGGATTAGAGGCGAAGACGGCATTTGAGCAGATAGATGAATATCCTGATGTGATCTATGGTTGTGTAGGCGGCGGTAGTAATTTCTTTGGCTCTTGTTCTCCATTCGTAGCAGATAAGCTACGGGGTGATAAGCCGGACTTAAAAGTAGTTGGCTGTGAGCCGATGGCATGTCCGACACTGACGAAGGGGCTGTATCAATATGATTTCGGTGACTGTGCAGAGATGACACCTCTGTTGAAGATGTTCACGTTAGGGCATACGTTTGTCCCACCACCGATTCACGCAGGTGGGTTGAGATACCATGGAGATGCACCTTTGCTGTGTAAGTTAGTTAAGGACGGCTGGATAGATGCAGTGGCATATCATCAAAACGAGGTATTCAAAGCCGCGAAATTATTTGCCGAGACGGAAGGGATAATAATAGCACCGGAGACGGCACACGAAGTGAAAGCGGTAATAGATGAG
>JAPVWK010000159.1 GCA_028572065.1 Candidatus Methanophagales archaeon | reverse complement strand
CCTTGCAGCAGGAGGTATAGATGCGGTTCTGTTGGACCTCGGACTGCCGGACAGTTCGGGGCTGGACACTTTCATCACCGTACACGCACAAGCACCAGATGTGCCAATCGTGATGCTGACGGGTCTCGACGATGCCGAATTTGCCATTACGGTAGTGCAAGAGGGAGCACAAGACTATCTGCCTAAGAACAAACTGGATAGCGAGTTACTGGTACGTACCATACGCTATGCTATCGAGCGCAAGAAGACGGAAACGCACATCGAGCATCTGAACAGTGTCCTCAAAGCCATCAGGGGTGTAAATCAGTTGATTGTGATGGAGAAGGATCGTGACACTCTGTTGCAGAACACCTGCGATACTCTGACAGAAGCACGGGGCTACGATGCCGCATGGCTCGGATCCCTGGGCGAATGCGAAACCTTTACCACAGTCAGGGGTTCCGGCTTCCGTGAAGACGTTACTCGTTTCCGTGAACATGTGCTGGGTGGTGATTATCCGCCGTGCATAAAAAACGCGCTCGTACAAAAAGACAGTTTTGTAGTTCTGGACAAAACTCGAGAATGCGGTTATTGCTTCTTCAAAGACGCTTGTGTCGGCAAAGAAGCGGCGATTATTCGTGTCGAACATGCAGGTACGCTTTTCGGGTTGCTTGCGGTATTGCTTGCACCAGATGTCGCAGTGGACGAAGAGGAGAAAGGACTGCTGGTGGAAGTGGCAGGAGATATTGCGTTTGGACTCTACGACATGGCGCTGGAGAAGGTACGCAAGCAGGCGGAAGAGCAGCTAAAAGCATCTTTGAAAGAGAAAGAGATCTTGCTGCTGGAGATACATCATCGCGTAAAGAACAACCTTCAGGTAGTTTCGAGTCTACTGAATATGCAAGCACGAGCAGCCAAAGACGATAATACGAGTGCGGGACTCCTGGAATCAAGAGACCGGATAAATACAATGGCACTTATTCATACGAAACTGTACGAAAGCGGAAACTTATCTGAGGTAAATCTGAAGGGGTTTGTGGATGGATTGATACGGCAAATGTTCATGGGTTATCAGGTTCAAGACACAAAGATTATACCGGTCGTTCATGTAGCTGACTGTACACTTCCAATCTCAATTGCAGTACCTTTCGGATTAGTTGTGAATGAACTGCTATCAAACGCATTTAAACATGCTTTTGTAAACAGGGCGGAAGGTAAGATCGAGGTTAGTCTCTCGACAGCGGAAAAAGGTGCGGTTCGTCTGACCGTAAGTGATGACGGCGTTGGACTACCCGAATGATTTGACTTTAATACAACGAAAACTCTTGGGCTGCATCTGGTGAAAATTCTGGTGGAAGAACAGTTACGGGGGCGATTGGAGATCATAAGCGAGAAAGGAACAACATTTACAATAGCGTTCGATGTAGAAGAATGAGTGGAAAGAGATAAAAGTGCAAGTCGAAGAGCGAACAAAAGAATTTATGCAGGCCACAGTTGAATTGCTACAGCATTGGCACCTGTGAGCTCCACCTGAAATGTATCCGAAAGTTATATATGGTAATAATACCACCTGTGATATAACCTATATGACACTAAAAGTGATACTGTGGGGGAAGGGGCGAATGATTTTTGGCACGCCGATTTCACTCAGCTCTGTAGTTGTCTTGACAGATGTGAGTGCGTGGTCAGGTAGTATAGAGTTTAACGAACGCAATAGGAGTTAAAATGGCAAAACAAGCGCGTATCTTAATCGTGGAAGATGAAGCTATCGTGGCAGAAGACCTGGAAATGACGGTTACCAATATAGGTTACGAGGTGGTGGGTCGTGCCGCCAGCGCAGATGAAGCAGTGAAAATGGCGGTTTTGCTTAAGCCGGATTTGATATTGATGGATATTGTGATGATAGGGCGTAAAAACGGCATAGACGCTTCGCACGAGATAAAAGAGAAGACCGATATTCCTGTTATCTTTCTGACTGCATATACAGATATTGGGCTGATAGATAAAGCGAAAAGCACCGAACCGTATGCTTATCTTGTTAAACCGTTTCAGGAGCGGCAACTTTTCGCATCCATCGAGATGGGGCTATACAAATGCCGAGCGGAGAGGCACTTAAAAGCGAGCGAGAGAAAATACAAGCACCTTTATTCTATGGTCAGGTTGATGTGCGATAATCTGCCAGACCTTATATGGACAAAAGATCTGGAAGGCAAGTTTATTTTTACAAATAAAGCGTGTTGTGAAAAATTACTTAATGCTAAAGATACCGATGAGCCGATAGGAAAAACAGAGTTCTATTTTGGTAACAGAGAAAAGGAATCCCATCCGGAAAACCCGGACTATCATACATTTGGAGAGAGATGTGCGGACACGGATTTAGCGGTTTTGGAAAGTAAAAGACCGCAAAAATTTGACGAGTTCGGTAATGTAAAAGGAGAGTTTCTCTATCTTGATGTTTATAAGGCACCTTTTTGGGATGAAAAGGGAGATATGATAGGAACGGTTGGCTGTGCAAAGATTGTAACAAAAGAGAAACAGTTGGAAGAAAAGCACAAGCGTGCGGAAGAGGCGCTGCGGGAGAACGAGGAGAAATATCGAACTTTGGTTGAAACAATGGATGAAGGGATGGTAATTGCTGATGAAAACGAGAATCTTACATTCGTCAATCGAGCGGCATCCACTATTTTCGGATATTCAAAAGAAGAATTGCTCGGAAAGAACTTGAGTGAATTAACAACGCCAGAAGATTTTCAGCGAGTTGTTGACCAAACCGCAATTAGAAAGACCGGAAAGTCAAGTCAGTATGAATTAACTATTATTAGGAAAGATGGAGAACCACGGATTACTGTGGTAACATCCACTCCGATGAAGGATAGTAACGGAATTTATCAGGGCAGCTTCGGAGTATTTCGCGACATCGCCGAGCGCAAACAGGCTGAGAAGGCGCTGCGTAAGAGCGAGAAGCTGTATCATCTACTGGCAGATAATATGATTGATGGTGTCTGGCAACTGAATTTGGACTTTGAATTTACGTATGTTAATCCCGCTATTATGCAAATGCTTGGGTTTACGCAGGAAGAATGGATTGGAAATTCATTATTTGACCATTGTTCTACTGAGGATATGGAAATTATATTAAATGTAGCGAGGGATGTATTGAATAAAGGTCCTGAATCGAGCGGTGAAACGTTTGAAATGCAAATGTTGCATAAAAATGGCGAGAGTATAGATGTTGAAATAAGAACTAAGCTGTTATTTGATGATGACGGAAATCCAATAGGAACTCAAGGAGCTGCCAGGGACATAACAGAGCGCATACGTGCAGAAGAGCAGGTAAAAATGGCTTATAGATTGCGAGAACACTTCCTAAAAGAAACGTCACACCGAATTATCACACCGGTGGCGATTATCGGAGGATACACCGATTTGTTAGAGGAATCCGCCGATCCTAACGACCAGCAAAAAGAGTATATTAGAATTATACGCGAGAGAAACGAGGAAATACAGGAACTGGTGACGGATTCGTTAGCGGGAAAGTATCTAAAGGAGTATGTGGAATAAAAAATGGATTACACAATCTTGATTGTGGATGACGAAGAACCTATTCACAAACTACTGCCACTTTTTCTTGTGCGGCACGAGAAGCATACGTTTACTGTACACTCAGCCGAAAATGGCGCGGCGGGGGTTGATAGGTACAACAAGCTGGCAGGAAACGGGCAGAAGCTCGACCTCGTGCTTATGGACCTAAGAATGCCTGTGATGGACGGTGTGGAAGCAACTATACGGATAATGGATAACGACCCGAAAGCAAACATTTACCTGTTCACAGCCTACGCAAAAACAGAGGTAGAACAAGAAGCGCTCGATGCCGGTGCAAAAGGTACAATAAACAAATCCTCGGATTGGTACAAGACGGTGAACACGATTGTGACTATTCTGGAATCCACGTGAAACCAAAGTATAAGTTTATGATTTGGTGACCTGATGATAGAACTGGACGGCAAATACAAATGTATGGTAATGGCATTTCTTTTAGGTATTTGTTGCGTTATCACGTATTATGTTCATACGGTTTTGTCAATCTGCGTTGTTTTTACTCACTTCTTTTACATTCCGATTAT
>JAPVWK010000158.1 GCA_028572065.1 Candidatus Methanophagales archaeon | reverse complement strand
TCGCCGAAGAACTCCTTGAATACCCGGGGATAGCTCGAGTCGAGGTCCGTAACAACAAATGTGCGCTTGCTCGGGTCCAGATACTTCGTCAGAAAGGCGGTGATGGTTGCCGAGTTTTTGCTCTCGTGCAGTTCCTCGGCAATCGGCTGACCGGTAACGCTGTCCAGCAGGGTCAAGCGGAATTTCTGTGTCCTGCCCCGCTTCGGATGCTGCTCGTCATAGAGTACAATCTGAAAATCTTCTAGGGGTGGAATAACCGTTTCCTCGACTGAATCGGCGAACATGTTCAAGATGGTGTCCTTTCCTTGGGGATAAATGAGCTCCATTATATCCGATATACCCTGATAGGAGACATGATGTAACTTCATAAGGTTGTACATTCTACCTATGATCTCAAAGAAGTCCCCCTTCAAGTTTTCCCAGAATCTACGCTCTTCTTCACATTTATTATCACAACAGGGGCAGATATATCGCCCAATCTTAACGCTACCCAAGCCTCTTTTCTCGTACGTGTTGTAGCCGTTGTAGTTCATCTGCGTGCCGCATTCCGGACACACAAGTGGCTTTGTTCTACGAAAAATTCCCGCTGCCGTGTACACGAACTCGGCGGAATACCCCTCAAAGATCTCGCGGAGTATCTCCCAATACGAAAAATTATTCAGATTTGTATTCACAGATGCCATTTTGCTCTAACCCCTTATCAATAACATAACATCCCTTGTTTCGCGTATTAATACCCATTTGTCCAATATTCCCTCTGTTGTCAGATTCTCATCCATTTTATTCACCATAAAACTGTTGTATATACCAGTATATAAACTTTTAGCTCTTATTTCAGGTGGAATCGAGATTCACTCGCTTTTAGGATGCACACGTATAATTTGTGGGTAGAACGAGCGTAAATATACAAAAGAATAGTTCAGGGCTATGGATCTTAGGTTGGATTAGGAAGTATGTTATTTAGTTCTCCTAGAATTCTCTTTCAAAGAATTTTAAAATTTGGAAAGAGGTTCCTACTTATATCACTAGAAAATTCGATTGTGCCATAAAGAGGAATTAGAACATAACCTGTGCGATGTCTCAAGGCGAACAAAAACGAAAATCATTTTACTCGTGGAATACACAGGGCAAACCGCTCTCGACTATCTCGTTGACGGTGTAGTAGTAGTAGAAAGCGACTTGTTTGAAGAGCGCCGCTTGCGAAGGATGGTTATGCAAAAGCTACGAGGATGCCAGATAACAAATCCTGTCCGCCTCTTCTCCCTCAATAAAGGCGTATTCAAATGTTTTGGTGAGTTCAAAGGTGTTGAGATGGCAATAGAGAATCCTACCATTCCTGACTCCATACCAGACCTCAGCGCTACGAGATTTTCAACAGGGATAAAAGACCTAGACAGAGTAACAAACGGTTATGGCTGTTTCAATCTTTTTGAAGGGGATTATATTACTTATGACATCTTAGCACATGCTCTTTCGATTAATGCCCTCAACCTTGGTAGGTGGCTAATTTTCGCATCCACTATGCACCCCGATTACATAACTAGAATTTCCGCCTTTGTGAAGCAGGAACACAGAAGTAATATAGACCCGGTAGAAGAGGTAAAGGACATCAGGGATAAGATAAAGGATAAAAGTACTATTGTCTTAATCAACTTAGAAGAGATAGAAGACGTTGACACAGCGGTTAGAGAAATAATGACTTTATTTAAGGAACAGGAGTGTAAGGTAATGTGTTTTGTAGGGAGAAAGGGTTGTGACGAGCTGGAATCTTTTGCTTCAACACATATTAAAACAAAATTCATCTCCGGTGTACCCTGCATATATGGTGAGTTCCCAAGAACGGAAATCCATGCCATGGAGTTGGATATGTCAGAGAACATCCCAAAAATAAAGCTGACTCCGATTGTATGATTGGTACAGATTTTTTTAGCGTGGCTTTTTGTACGCTTATACTAATCTACGCATGCTATTCAGACATAAAGACAAGAAGTGTAACAAACAGGCTCTGGGGACTCATGATTGCCGTGGGGTGCTTTCTTGCTGTGTACAACTGCTTTCGTTTTGGCATACCTTTTCTACTCGGCTTTACGTATTCCGTCTTTTCCACTTTTTGTCTTACCTATCTATTCTTCAGACTCCGGCTATTCGGTGGTGCCGATGCGAAATGTCTTATAGCCATTTCCGTGCTCATCCCCGTGCAGCCGGATTTCGCGCTCGTGTATTCTCAATTGCTGCTATTCCCATTTGCAATCACCACGCTTTTAAATGCTGCGATAATCTCCTTGTGTATTCCACTCGGGTTATTCGTGTATAATATCCTGACTTTAAGCCGCGAGGAGCTGAAGGGTAATCTCGGTTCTGCATTCATCGGTTATAAATCGCGTATCGAAGCTCTTTCCGAGAAAGCGGATAAGCATACACGTTTAGTGCATTTGTATGAAGAGGCGGAAAGTGGCTTAAAACGGGTCTTTGTCTTCGGCGGTGTCGAGATAGATACAGAAGTGGTGGAAGAGCTAAAGAACTATCATGCGCAGGGAAAGATCGGCGATAAAGTGTGGGTCACGCCGGAACTACCGTTTATTCTCTTTATCACTGCCGGGTTCTTTACTGCACTCTTATTCGGCAATTTAATCTTTTGTATTATGTTCTCTATCTTACTTTAGCAATGAACGCTAAGAGCACAAAATCCCGTGTAATCGCTTTTTAGGTGGGTCTCAATCGCCCATCCCAACCGCCATCAAATAGCCACGAGCACGCTCGGTTTTTGGATAACAGTTCACGAGGTCCCAGAATTCGGATCCGTGCCTCGGCACCTTCAAGTGTGCGAGTTCATGCACCACGACATAATCATGCACGAATCGCGGCATTTTCAGCAGACGGTCGGAAATCCGGATTGTTTTAGTTGTCGTGTTACAAACCCCGAACATGCGTGCATTCTGCTCTGTGGAGTAGCAGATATTCGTCCAGGATAGTTCACCCGCAAAGTACCGTCTGTTGAGTTCTTGAGCTCGTTTTTCCAATTCTGTATCGGCATTCTCGTCCCTGAGTTCTTCCTTACGTTGCCGCGCCACAAATCGCTTCTTCGCCCATTGCACGTATTTTAATTCCTCGTCTCGTGAGAGACCCATTGGAAGATATAACTGGATTACTCCGTCCACTTCCCGCGCACTTATCGTCTTCTTTCTCTTCCGGCTGCGTATTATTTTTACTTCCACTTCGCTAAGAGATATTAGACTGAAAAACGAGTAAAAGGTTTTTATTCATAGGGGTGTGAATCGTTGAAGTTCACATGAGTAAATGCGATAGAATCAAATAAGTTTTTATACTTTTCGGAATTATATTAGACAAGACAAAATGACAACAGCATACGATGTGACGCCAGACAAATTGGTGCAGAATGTAGCAGAGAAGTTGAAAAAGAACAAAACGATCATTTTTCCGACGTGGGCTATGGATGTAAAGACGGGCGTGAGCAGAGAATTGCCGCCTCAGGATAGCGATTGGTGGTATGTGCGATGTGCCTCTGTGCTACGGCAAATATATATGAATGGCCCCGTAGGCGTATCGAGGCTACGCACACATTACGGTGGCAGGAATAACAGGAGCGTAAAAAAAGGGCGGTTCCGGAAAGCATCGGGTAAAGTAATAAGGACTGCGCTTTTGCAGTTAGAGCAGGCAGGGTATGTACTAAACCCGGAGAAGGGCAAGAAGGGGCGGTTGATTTCGCCCACGGGACAAAAATTACTTGATAATGCTGCACATGAGATAAAGACGCTGGAAAGCAGCACAAAGGAGGAGTAGAGGCGAATGGCTGGTGACGCGGATATAGAAGAGATACGGAAGCGCAAGTACGAGCAGATGATGCAGTCTCAAGCAGGGGCTGCTGCGGAAGAAGAGAAGAAGCAGGAGTTAGAAGAAGCAAAGAAGAATATTATACGGCAGATTCTTACCACGGATGCAAGGGAACGTTTAAGTAACATAAGAATAGCAAAGCCCGAATTTGCAGATCAGTTAGAGGGTCAGTTGATTGCACTTGCGCAGACCGGAAGGTTAAAAGGTATGATAAACGATACGCAGTTGAAGGAACTCCTGCAGCAGTTAATGCCGAAGAAACGTGATATTTCCATTACCCGGGTATAAGAACGATTT
>JAPVWK010000157.1 GCA_028572065.1 Candidatus Methanophagales archaeon | reverse complement strand
ACTCTTCATACCGATTAAGCAGTTCCCGAAGCTCTTCAAACTCTTCAATATCAATTACAACTGCCGTTTTTTTACCGCGTGGATCCACGATATATCGTTCATTAAATTTAAACATCTAATATCCTCCTTGTTGCCACTTTTTGTTTATTCTATAAACTTTCCTATATTTATATCTTTACCGGTCAAGTTCTGATAACACCGCCTAAGAACTTTGTGCTGCCGGATTAATAACTATCTTTTTGCCACGAATACGTCATACCACCCCCTTTTTTCTGCTAAATCCACGCATTGAGTCTGCACACCATATCGCTTCACAAATAAGTTAGTAGTTCCTGACTTGATAGTAACTCCGTCTTTGAGATACGGAAACGTGAAATCCTGTTTAAGTTGGTCTTTCCCGTTGCAGGACTCAAGACCGTTGAGCAAATCTTCTTTTTTTGCTACGTCTGTTACGTGTGTAGCGTGCATTTCAATCATAAACTCCATTCTTCATTCTTTAAAAATACCTCTATTCTTTTTATAAACGCATAAAAATCTAATAGATTCTGTGTGCGGAATAACATCTCATCAAACCTCCAATGCAGTTAACACTTCACCCAATACCTCTGGCGAAATCCATAATCCCACTTCGACCAATTTCCGGATAGCATTAGTTGCGTCATTCCTTGTGATAATGCCCTTTTCATACGCCTTCATAACAACCCCCAGGCATCCGATACCCTTAAGTCCCAAAATCCTGGCAGCAATCCTCGCTAACTTGTCATCCGCTAAAAACTCCTTTATATCCACATGCAAAGCGAGAGACAGCGCGTACATCTCCCCCTTGTGTAATCCCAACTTTTTGCTCACCTCTATTACTTCAGAAAAAAGTTCTACCTCTACCACTTTTATCCAGCCCTCTCGAAATCCCAAAGTTATTGGCGATGCTTCTTGCCTTGTAACCTCTCTTTCCACCTCTCTCGGAATGAACACCTCGGAATACAACTTCTTTAAAAGGTCTAATCTCCCAATTTTAGCGAGGAGGATAAGAGGACTCGCATCACTTACCACGTGCATATTCCAGGTCCTCTTTCAACTCTTCGGGGTCATACTGAAACACAATTTTCCTACGCGGCAACTCTGCAAGTATCTCAACCAGTGAAACACCGGCTATCTCCGCAGCTTTCCATAAAGTCACTTTCTGTAACTTGTACATCTCCAGTGCTTTGTTCATCTTCCATGCGCTCAATCCTTCTTCAATTATTTTTGTCATCAATGTATGTTTATCCACCTTCTCCCTCTCTGCCCAATACTCTATCTCCGTCATAATCCCTTCGGGAAGACCCGTCATAACTTCTCCAGCCATATTTGTTATTCCCCCTTATCACTTATATTTCATTTAATATTTAGATTGTGGTTCCGTTAAATTATCACATTATCTGCCCGGTCTGTTATCATTTCCAATAGATTCTTTAGCAATTCCTGCGATTTAGTAATCTCTTCTTTATAATAAGGAAACGTGAAATCCTGTTTAACAAATATCGTAGCCTCAGTTTTAACTTGACTTTTCCAGTCGCAGAAGTCAAGACCTCGGAGCAAATCTTCTTTTTTTGCTACTTCTGTTACGTGTGCAGAATACATATTATCGCCTTCCATATGAGGTTTTATACCTCAAATTCTTTCCCCTATTTTTTTAAGGATTTCTACAAACGTTGGCTCTTCTGACTGCTTTATGTCTTCTCCTTCATGAACATGATGTGGGAACGTTTCAATTTCTGAATGATGAGGTGCATTATCCCATCTGGTTATCAACCTCTTCTCTTTATCCTGCCAATGATATGAGTAATCTATCTTGTGTAGATCAGAATTAATATATTCAAAGGCATGAAGTTCTGAACCATCTCTCAACTCAATTACAAACCGGATAAAGCCCCCTTCCACACCGATAAATTCTCTAATAAACCTGATTTTCTTTACAGAAATATCCTTATCTGCAATTTTCTTTAAAAACTCAAAATAGTCAGCGATCATTCGATTGCCTCTACCAACACCCTTTTCTCTTCTTTTAACTCATCGTATATCTCTTTCGACGCTTTCCACTCGAAAAAGTCCATATCATCTCCAAGTGCGCCACTCACAAATTTTGTGTAAAACTCTGCGGTTTTCATGCCATATTTTCGCTCAAAATAGTTCAAGTTCTCGTAAATGTCTGTTAACTTCTGCTTTATCTCTTCTACTCGGAATCTGAGCGTTCTTGTGACCACATCCTTTACTAGATCACTTGAAATTCCTGTGTTCTTCACTTCTAATACCATCTTCATCACCTACCTATATTATCTAAAACTATGTATATATACTTTGTAGATTACCTTAAATGTTAACCTCGTGAATGAATAACATCCTCCAAAACACGCTCAAACTCATCGGTAATACTATCCCAGCTATACGTCTCAACAAACCTTCTCGCTTTTATAGCTTCTGCCTTAGCACACTCATTTTTAGCGAGCACAATTGCTTTATTCAAGACCTCTTCAGGCATATCCACATAAATAACGCCATTACCGCCGCCAAACTCGGTCATCACACCCGGCAGCCGTGTTGTAATCACCGGCTTTCCCATCGCCATGTATTCTCAACAAACCATGCCTGCACATTCTTCAAGCCCACCTCAAACCCTATCGGCGGCTCGTAACTCAGCAGCTTCTTCGCTTTTTCGATAGAAGACTGTGTGTAACACTGCTGGCGTCATTGTCCGTATTCCCCATATTTCTTTGCACCAATCACAGTAATTCCCACTAAATCGTTGCTCCGGTAGTGATAAATAATATTATCTTCCATCTCACTGTCATCTGCATGCTGAGGTTTCTGGAAACTGATGTACAAGACATCAGCATCCTCATCGTAATCAATCCAGATTCGATTTGACGGCATTTTAAGCAAAAATGGTACAAAATCCAATAGTCCCTCTTTTACTTCTCCCATATTATCCCCCTCTTCAATATTGTGTTTTGTTTTGATGTCATAAAAGCCGTTATTATAAACCCTTCATTTCCCTCTTTATAAATAACTACCACATTTTTCTCGGATATCGTGGTTTTATCATAGTGTTTCAAAGCAATCAGCTCATCTGTCCAACCACGCACAATATAATCTGGATTATCAATAGATTCCAGGACCAGATCCATATTCCCAGCCATGTAATCATGCGAATCTACAATATGGACCCATTGCTTATAGGTTAACCTAATCGGAACGCTATTTTTCGATATGGCAGCCATTATGGTATTCATGGCATTCCACTTTAGAACTCAGAACTTCGTTCTATATTTTCCCTGTTCTCAACAAACCACGCCTGCACATTCTTCAACCCCGTCTCAAACCCTATCTGCGGCTCGTAACCCAGCAACTTCTTCGCCTTTTCGACAGAAGACAAAAGCCGGTGTTTGACGTCCCAATCCCTTCGTTCTATATATCTAATCCCTGCTTCGTTACCCGTAAGTTCGTTCACAGTATTCGCTAAATCTATTACCCTATGCTCTTTACCGGATCCGAGATTAATCGCTTCACCCACCGCTGCCTCTTTTATACCCATTGCCAAAAGACCATCAATTATGTCGTCCACATACGTCCAGTCTCGCGTCTCTGCACCGTCACCCGTAATCGGTAACGCTTGTTTGTTCATTGCCCAATAGAAAAAGTTCGGTATCACGTTTCGGTATCTGCCCGGCACCTCACCCGGCCCAAAAACATTAAAGAACCGTGCGTTCACTATGGGTAGCCCATACAAATTATGGAAATAGTTCGTGTACAATTCACCGAGCAGTTTTGTCACTTGATAAGGCGTATGCAAACTAATCGAGATGTCCGGCTCTTCAAACGGCATCTTCGAGTCCAATCCGTAAACGCCACAGCCCGAAGACGAATATACAAACCTTTTTACGTTCACAAGATTCGCATATTGCAGTACTTTTAAAATGCCCTGGCCATTCACCATCAAATCAGTTTCCGGGTTGTCCACCGAGTTCTGGTTCGCGAAATGCGCCGCTAAATGGAATACATAATCCGGCTTAAACTTGAACACTCGTTTCAGCATCTCATCATCCAAAACGCTGCCTTTTACGAATACAATGTCCTTCGCTCTTGGAATGTTCCACTCGTATGCACTCGACAAGTCATCTAAGATTATTACTTTTGCTTTCAACTCTGCTAATTT
>JAPVWK010000156.1 GCA_028572065.1 Candidatus Methanophagales archaeon | reverse complement strand
GGAATATATTATGAAGAAGTTGGAATCGGCACTCGAGGTCGTTAATCGTATGGGAATAAAAGATACAACTGGATTCTTGTATAATTTCAAAGTTGTTTAATTTAACATGTCGTTATAATCCAGATGGCCGAAAGTCATGTACTAAAAGAACCTGATTGCTGGTATCCAGTCCGTATATTTTTTACCATTTGCGTCAACGAATTTATCGCAAGTGATTATTCCGCCTGTTACATTCTTATTGGTTGCATGTATGATCTGTGGATAAGAGCCAGTGCGAATGGAGTAGTTGTATGTTTCGTTTGCAACAAGCGTGAAAGAGCCGTCAAAAGAGATGTTATGCCCACCATCTACGTGATAACCGTCCCAATATGCTTCTGCTATAAAACCTGAAATATTCCATATTATCACGTGTTCTGTGCGTCCACCTGTTGCTTCACAGGGATATGTATAAAGTTGGGATACATTGATAGTTACGTTTGGCGTGATTGTGCCGTTATGCGTGCCTGCGATGCTGGGATATGTTCCGGTGCCTGTATCAAAGCTCGTATTTAAGTCGCCACTCAAAATCAATATCACAACCGAGCCATCGTCTTTCACTTCTTGAGGTACCGTACCTACGCCACCTTCATAGCCTATATACGCTTTCAACCTCACAGAACCTGGAACCTTGAATGCCGCCGGTGCATCGGCTGAGTTTGTATCTACCGCCACACGGAATTCACCAGTTCCATCTATTACGAGCTTGTACAATTTCAGGACGACTTCGTCCTTCACGGCAACAGTCACAGTATCGCCGGTGTTTGCTATCCCTTTTATGTCAAAACTGTCACCGAGGACTACCGTACTTGTCACGTTAAAGATAACCGCTTTGTCTATTACGGTTATGTCCACAGAGTCGTACGTATCGGTATCCAAATCTGTTACTCTAATCGTATAAGAGCCGCTATCGTTGAATTCAACAGCGTAGATCCTCGTGCCGTCTGCGTCTATTGTGTCATTGAAACTGTTAGTCGTTTCATCCAGTGGGTTGTCATCAAGCCCAGCCGGGAAATACGCATTTGCACTTGGTGGATCGGTTTTCACATTTGTGTGCCTACCTGCTACACCCGTTACTGTGAGTTTTACTAACGTGAGTTCAGGTACTTCTGTCGTAGTACCTGCTGTTATATTTATTGGTATCGGTGTTGGCGTTGGCGTTGGTGTCGGTGTCGGTGTCGGTGTCGGCGTTGGTGTCGGCGTTGGTGTCGGTGTCGGTGTCGGTGTCGGTGTCGGTGTCGGTGTCGGCGTTGGTGTCGGCGTTGGTGTTGGCGTTGGCGTCGGTGTTGGCGTCGGTGTTGGTGTTGGTGTTGGTGTTGGTGTTGGTGCCGGCCATCCAACGGTGACACTCCCATTATTTACTGTAATTGGTACTGATTTTGGCTCTATATCGCCAACGATAACATTTGAAAGGTTCAATGTTGAAGTCCCCGCACCATGTTTTGCAGTCATTTGTATCGTTGCGAATACACCTTGTGAACCTACCGTTTGGCCAGATGTTGTAATTGCACCTACCACCCATGTTATCGTCCCTGCTGTGTTGTTTACCGTCCCCGAAACAAAACATGTGTTTGCACCACCTTGTTTCAATAGAGTCCCTTCGGTTACGCTGATTACGTTTACAATAGAAGGATTAAAACCAAAATCAAATTGAGCACCGGCAATAGGTACGTTTGGGTCTATTGTGATATTAACGGTGAATGTTTCCCCAATAGCCACATCTTGTACGGGTGGCGATATACTAACAACCGTTGCCTGTGCTATTGCTGCGTTACTCAATACAACTAAAATAAATAGTGATAAAAACCCTATACCAATATACTTTTTGCTTCTCATAGTTAAATCTGGCCTATTTTTCAGTCCTAATTATGCTGCAATTTTTCTCTGCGTTTCCACCGTTAAATGCCGTATTCTTCATTCTCAACCTATATGTGCCGTCTGCCATAAAAGCCACATACCAGGAGCTTAAGTACGGAGACTGTAATTGATTGGGCACAGGACATGTATAGCCCACGCTTTATATGTTACATAAGATATACATGATTATACATAAACTTATCTATTTTTTATTTTTTTAGTACAGAAGAACGAAAAGCGATTATGGAAGAGACAACGCAAAAAATAAGGATGTATGCGCTGCAGAATGCCGTGAGGCATGGGAAACCGCCTAGGGCTGATGCAGTGCTGAAACAGATTCTTGGTGAGCATCAGGAGCTAAGGAAAGAAGCGAAACAGGTGTATGCCCAGGTAAAAACGGAAATAGAGCGTATAGAGGCAATGAGCACGGAAGAACGAGCGGGAGAGCTGAAAAGTATAGCACCAGAATTAGTAGAAGGACAAAAGGAGCACGTGAAAGAGGTACGTGAATTTGGATTGCCGGACCTGCCTCGTGCGGAAGGCGAAAAAGTGGTGATGCGGTTCGCGCCCAATCCAAACGGTGCCGCAACGCTCGGCAGTACCCGAGGCATAATCGTGAATTCTGAGTATGCAAGAAGATATAACGGCAAGTTCATATTAAGATTTGATGACACCGATCCCGTAGTGAAGCGACCTTTACTCGAAGCTTATGACTGGTATCTTGAGGATTGCGATTGGCTGGATGCCCGACCGGATGAGGTGGTAGTGGCATCGGAACGAATAGATTTGTATTACAAATACGCGGAGGAGTTGATAGAAAAGGGTGTGGCGTATGTCTGTTTCTGCCCGGCGGAAGTATTCAAAAATATTAAAGACCGAAAGGACTCCTGTCCTGATAGAGCAGCCAGCATTGAGACGAACGCAGAAAACTGGCGTAAGATGTTAGACGGAGTTTACGAAGAGAAAGAAGCGGTGCTACGGATAAAAACGGATATGGCTGCTAAAGACCCGGCTTTAAGAGATTGGGTTGCATTCCGAATTCTAAAAAAGGATCATCCCCGTGTTGGCAACAGATACGAGGTGTGGCCGAACCTGGATTTCGAATCTGCAATAGAAGACCATTTGCTCGGTATAACGCATATAGTAAGGGGAAAAGACCTGATGAAATCGGAGACCCGGCAGCAGTTTTTATACGATCATCTCGGGTGGCAATATCCGGTGACAAAGCACTGGGGCAAGATAAAGATGCAAGAGTTCGGTAAATTCAGCACTTCGGAACTCAGGAAAAGGATAGAACAAGGCGAATACGAAGGCTGGGACGACCCGCGGCTACCAACGCTAAAAGCACTTCGTAGAAGAGGTTTTCAGCCAGAAGCGATTCGTAAGTTCTTTATCGCTATTGGTGTCACACAAACGGACATCGCGGTGAGTATGAAGAACCTGTATGCCGAGAACCGAAAGGCGGTGGATGCACTCGCAGCACGATTCTTCTTTGTGCCGGAACCAGTGGAAATGGAACTGAATCTGATGAATGGCGATTCTTTTGTGGCAAAGGCATTAAAACATCCTTCTGGTGCGGATTACCGAGAGATAAGAACCGGTAACACCGTTTACATAACCGGCGGCGATTACGCTAAGCTGAAAGTAGGCGAGAAGATAAGGTTGAAATATCTATGCACTGTGGAAATAGAAAGTATTAACCCGTTAGCGGCTAAGGCCATAGATACCGAACTAAAAGTGCCGGTTATCCATTGGGCTCCTACTGATAGTATAAAAGTTAAAGTGAAGAAGCCCGAGGGGCTGGAAGAAGGCATAGGTGAGCCGTTGATTGCTTCAGAACTGGGAAATGTGGTGCAGTTCGAACGATACGGGTTCGTGCGGATTGATTCTGTTACGGACAATGAAGTAGTGGCGTATTTTACACATTAAACTTAATGGGATAGATAGATGATTTCGCTTGTTAAATGGAAATACAATAGCTCTTGGGTACTTTGGTATCGAAAAAAGCAGGTTTGGTCCTTATTCGCCGTCCGCTACGTTTACTTATATCTTTGTCCAAAGCATGGATGCCATCAAAAGCCCGAAAGTAACAATGCCTCCCGCAGTAATAGCCAGTATCAAAACAGGACCGAGTATTTCTGGTTTTTTCACTACGGTTCGAATAGCTATTATTAATACCAAACTTCCAGAACCCACACGTATTGCACACCTATGTGCGAATAAGATCAAGAATAGTTATTAGATTATATGCTTATGCCGTTAGTTCCGAAAACGTGATGGTGCGACAGTTTATGCAAGCAGATAATAGCCGATCAAACATTTGTGGTTCCCAGAATCTACGGTTGAACCTGTAGCAGAATTCAGATAGATAGCGGTTGGTGTGT
>JAPVWK010000155.1 GCA_028572065.1 Candidatus Methanophagales archaeon | reverse complement strand
TCATTAAAACTTCAAATTCATCTTTCATATCCTTCATTATCCCTTCGTACTTATCTTTAAAGCCTTCGTTTGGCACGTATTTCATCCTTGCCATGGCATCTTTGATTTGCATACGCTCCAGTTGTTCTATACCTATGCCACGCTCTATCGCTTCCTTTGCACCACCATACCATTGAAGGATGGCTTTTGCCATCAGATATTGCTTTTCCAGCGAGCAGTACGAATCTATTTCGTGATATGCGTTCTGTTGCAAAAAATCCTCTCGTATCATACGTGCCACTTCCAGCGTGCCCCTCTCACGTGGCGGTAGCGCATCCGCACCCACGAGCTGCACTATCTCTTGCAGTTCCGACTCCTTCTGCAATAGCCCCATCATCTCCTCCCGCTGCTCCATGAAGTCAGGCGCGATAGAATTCGCAAACCAATCGCCGAGATAAACGCTATAAAGTGAATAGCTACGTAACCAGCTTATAGCCGGGAAATGCCGTCTATCTGCTAATGACGAATCGAGCGCCCAGAAATCGCCTACCACACGCAACGTATTCTGTGTCACGGGCTCGGAGAAATCACCACCCGGTGGCGATACGGCACCAACTATTGTGACCGAGCCTATTCTCTCTTCGGACTCAGGGCATAGCGCCCTTACTCTACCCGCTCGCTCGTAGAAATCTGATAATCTTGTCGCTAGATACGCGGGATAGCCTTCCTCACCCGGCATCTCTTCCAGCCGGCCCGATATTTCTCGTAGTGCCTCTGCCCAGCGAGACGTGGAATCCGCCTGTATCGCTACGTCGTAGCCCATGTCACGATAATACTCTGCGATCGTGACCCCTGTATAAATAGACGCTTCTCGTGCCGCAACAGGCATGTTAGAGGTGTTCGCAATGAGTGTTGACCGTTCCATCAGCGTTTCGCCACTGTATGGGTCAATAAGCTTAGGAAAATCCTCTAAAACTTCCGTCATCTCATTCCCACGCTCGCCACAACCTATGTACACGATGACCCTAGCATCAGCCCATCTTGCTAACTGGTGCTGCATGACCGTCTTTCCCGTCCCAAATCCACCGGGAATGGCGCCTGTGCCACCTTTTGCTATTGGGAAGAACGTATCGTTAATACGTTGACCTGTCAACAATGGAACCTCAGGGTCTAATTTATTCTTGTAAGGTCTTCCCTTCCTCACAGGCCATTTCTGCATCATCGGCAATTCTACATCGCCAGCATCTGTCTGCACCAGAGCTATGCACTCATCAACGGTGAATTCTCCTTCTTTTAATTCCAAAAGCTTACCGCGTATCGCAGGAGGGACAAGAATCTTATGCTCTATCACCTTCGATTCCTGAACAGTGCCCAGAATGTCACCGCCTACTACTTCGCTTCCTTCAATCGCAGTCGGCGTGAATTGCCAGTTCTTTGCTCGATCTAGCGACTCTACGTATACGCCTCGTTCTATATAATCCCCGACCTTCGCCTTTATGCTTTCCAGAGGTCGTTGTACACCATCATAAAAATTCTTTAAAATTCCAGGACCAAGCTCAACGGATAAAGGTGCTTTTGTTCTTATTACAGGTTCACCGGGCTTTAATCCCGTGGTCTCCTCATATACCTGAACATAAGCAAGGTCGCCGTCCAATCTTATCGTTTCGCCCAGTAATCCTTCTTCCCCTACTTTTATCACTTCGTACATCTCACAACCACGCATATTATTTGCAACAACTAACGGCCCTGCTATTTTTTCTATTGCGCCCTCTTCTTCCATATTTTCTCCTCCTTTTCTTATCTTAGTTCTTATCTCTTAAACTAAAAAGCTGTTTCTTTTCGTAGCGAAACATGAGTAATGGCAAGCGAAATCAACAGGTACGGAAAAATGTTATCCCGGTAAACAAGGCGGATAATAAGTGAATCGGGACTTATTTATGAACGCTTGATCTTCTGGTTCGCTAAACGAACAAACGCGATATTTTAGTATTTAGCTCGTTTATATGCTCAATCGCTGTCCCACCCATATCTAACGGCGATTTAGCATCCATATCTGCTTTTATCAAGGCATTGTCATAAGGTATGACCCCAAGTAGAGGAATGTCCATCTCTTTTAGCTTCAGTTCTACTTTTGTTGTCATCTCGGAATCCGTAGCCTTATTAATCACGCCTGCTATATTCTTTATGCCTATATCCGCACCAAGCTTCTTTATTCGGCCAACCGTCTCTATCGCCCTCATGCCAGGTTCTACCACCGCCAGCATCAGGTCAACACCTTTTGCCGTGCCCCGCCCTAAATGCTCTATCCCGGCTTCCATGTCCATTATTACCACATTGCCTTTGAATATCACATGCCGCAGCAAAGAGCGTAGAAAAGCACTTTCGGGGCATACGCAGCCGCTTCCGCCTTTATCTATCGTACCCATTACCAGCAATACTACACCGTCGGGTCCCTTTGCGCCATACCGCTCGATGATGTCATCCACCTTTGGATTCAGTTTGTAGATGCCGGTACCTGAGTGCGCACCTGTGCGCTCGAAAATCAGGTCCTTTAGCTCGGAAATCGGTGGCGGACCCTCCTTTATGCCCAATGCAAACTTCAGGTTCATTGCGGGATCGGCATCCACGGCAATTACACCATGCCCTTCTTTCGCCATGAGTCGTGCAAGGGTGCCCGCGATGGTCGTTTTCCCTACGCCGCCTTTACCCGCAACGGCTATTTTTAGCTTTTCTAACTTCTCCATCTCGTCTAATGCCATGTCGTATGATGGCTTGTGAACATATATAATTTTGCGGATGCCGCGCGGACAAAGAATTAGAGGCTAGATTATCCGTAAGAAAGGTTATGGTGAAATTGCACAAGTACAAGGAAATAATAGAACAAGGAAATAATAGAGGTGAAATCGTATAATACTTCGCACTCCTTGCAGAATATGCAGAAAGGGCGCCATTAAGCCGCTCTAACGGATCTTTTGCCTTCATTCTAACTCAACTACAGTCACACACAGGATTCCTTTCATCCCGCCAGTCCCAAGTAAAGTCAAACATTTTTCCAGCGGCATATGCAACAACTATTCCGGCTATATCACCTGAAACTAACCCAAACGGGCCAGTAGTGTTCGAGTCTATTAATAATATACGCATGAACTTTCAAATTAAATTTGTCGTCCTATGAGCCCACAATACCCAGTTGATAAATATGCTCTATTCCGGTAAAGTCTATATTTTTACCCTCGTTTTTGTTGTAGAAATGTCGTTTTGCGTGTTTGCGAAGTGCCGATGAGTTTGTGTTTTGCTGGTGGTTAGTGGAGGGGGCTATTTCAATATCGGTATTTTTAGCTATTAAAGCATACCTTCAATCATGCTTGCCCTCAAAGCGAATAAGAAACTTGAGCTTTTGAAGGAAAAAATAACGCAAAAGGAGAATCTACTTGTCGCGTTCTCAGGCGGCGTTGACAGCGGCTTCCTGCTGACGGTTGCTCATGAAGTCCTGGGTGAAAAAGTTCAGGCAGCAACGATAGACAGTGAAGTATTTCCAAGAAGGGAATTAGAGCATGTCAAGAACTTTTTAAACCAGATGGGCATAGCTCATAAGATAGTACCGCTCTCAGTGCTGATAGACGAGGATTTTGTCGTGAATCCGTATAACAGATGCTATCATTGTAAAACGGTTTTTTCACGAGCTTTAAAAGAAGTTGCGACCGAAGAGGGACTAACAACAATTGCAGAAGGCGTCACCACCTCCGATCTTGACGAACACCGTCCGGGCATTGCGGCATCCGAAGAAGAAGGTTTATGGCACCCTCTTGCGGAAGTTGGGATAACTAAGCCCGAAGTAAGACAAATGGCGAAGGAGATAGGGCTGCCGTTCTGGGATAAGCCACCAAATCCGTGCTTAGCTACCCGTATCGCTTTCGGAGAGCGGATAACAAGCGAAAAACTTAAGATGATAGAAGCGGCAGAGGAGTTCTTAATAACACGGAACTTCGGACAAGTCCGGGTTAGGCTGCACCGTGACGGAATCGCGCGGATAGAAGTATTAAAGGAAGAGCTTGCGATGTTGTTCGATACAAAACTGCTTGCGGATATATGCGTACAACAGAAAAAGCTGGGTTTCCGTTACGTAACGCTAGACCTTGAAGGATACCGAACAGGAAGCATGGAGAACGGGGCACAAAAAGCTAAGGTCGTTAAGTTTACCATACTGTAATGTCATGGGACAATACTATTAGTATCTGACTAAAGGAGGCTTAAGAAAAAGATGGAAGAGAATTTTTCGTTGCGCGCATATCTTTATTCTCTCAGGTTCTACGTCCTGTTCGTTGTTGCTCTTTTCATAGGCTCCGC
>JAPVWK010000154.1 GCA_028572065.1 Candidatus Methanophagales archaeon | reverse complement strand
AAGAATGTGATGAAGTTAATGGATGAGTCAAGGAGAAAGACGCAAGGTGTGAAATTCGACCCCGCTGAAGTTGTCAGAAGTTTAAGGGATGTGAGATGAAACTGAAGGATAGAACAAAATCAATTGGAAGTGGTAGGTATATATGCGGGTAAGAAAGGAAAAAGGGTTAATTGTTGCATTTGACATGGAAGATGTTGGATTTGCGGTGAATTTGGCTCAGGATTTAAGAGGTGCGAAAGGCAATTTCGCAATTAAGATAGGGAGGCCGCTAGAGATGCAAGTGGGCAAAGGGATAATAGCAAAAATAAAAGAGGCTGCAGGATTGCCGGTGATATATGACGGTAAAATTGCTGATATTCCCTACATAAGCCGAAAAATTGCAGAAAACGCTTATGACGCGGGCGCTGATGCCGTTATAGTACAAGGGGTACTCGGTTCTGATGTGCTGGAAGGGATTAAGGGGCTGGGCAAAGGGGAGGTAATTGCCGTGGTTGAGATGACACATAAGGGGAGTGATGAGTTCATTCAACCAGTCGCGGAGAAAATAGCGGATATGGTAGTGGAAATAGGAGTAGATGGAGTGGTTTTACCCGCAACTAAGCCAGATAGAGTGAAGCACCTTGCGGAAATAGTAAAAAGCGCATACATAATCTCACCGGGAATAAAAGCACAAGGAGCAAGTCCAGGTGACGCAATTATTAACGGAGCGGATTATGAGGTTGTTGGAAGGGCGATTTATGAAGCGGAGAATCCGAAGAGGGCGGCGGAGGAAATGTACAAAGAGGTAATGGAAAGATGCCGTTGAAGGGATATGAATAAGATGGACCCCCGTTGTTACTAGGGGATAATACGCATTCTTGTGCAATTCGTAATAAAAACATAAGCAGTTTAATTGTACCTGCCTAAACGAAAAGAAATAGTAGAAGTTGTTATCAACGCTGATAGAATCAACATCCTCAAATATATCGAGCGGGAGATTCATGCCCTAGACATTTACGGGTAAAGTAGCCGGAATATCGCGATAGTTTACAGAATGATCTGGAACGACGTGTGAACGCAAGAAAGGAAAGTAAAAAAGTGCATATCAAACCCACTCATTTTGAACGTATTGTGTGAAATTCTATCGGGCACACAATCTCTTAGTGTATATGGAAAAAGCGATTTTGAGATAAGGGAGGATACGTTTTTCGATTGCCAACTCGCTCGCGTTCATCACGGTAATATCTGCTTATCCACAACACCCTCGGGGATAAACAGCTCTACACC
Organism: Candidatus Methanophagales archaeon; assembly: GCA_028572065.1. GTDB lineage: Archaea > Halobacteriota > Syntropharchaeia > Alkanophagales > Methanospirareceae > QENJ01. The sequence goes on along the minus strand of JAPVWK010000154.1, from coordinate 3,064 downwards.
AGTTGCAAAACTCTTTATCTTCTCTATAAACTTCTTCTTCAGTTTACCCACTAAAACATGTTCAAGCACGTCTTCTATCATCACGACAGGTATTATTTTTATCTTATCCCGATACCGTTCTTCAATGAGTACGTCATTAAGGTTTGCCTGAGGAATTAATACCTCTTTAACGCCTGCTTGCGCTGCCGCTTCTATTTTTTGCGTTATCCCGCCAACAGGTAGCACGTCCCCTCGCACGGACAAAGAACCCGTCATCGCCACACTCTGGTTCACAGGTATGTTCTCCAGTGAGGATATAACAGCGGTAGCCACAGAAATGCTGGCGGAATCGCCCTCCACACCTTCGTGCGTACCCACGAATTGAATATGAATATCTTTCTTGGAAATGTCCTTCCCCGTGAATTTCTTGAATACCGCCGAGACGTTTTGTACTGCCTCCTGCGCTATTTCCTGTAATCTACCGGTTGCAATTACTTTCCCCTCTTCTCTTGATTGCGCCGGAGTGACTTCTGCGATTATAGGTAGCATCACACCGCTATCACCCACTACTGCGAGACCATTTACTCTACCCACTTCATATCCTTCGATCTTGAACAATTTATAATCCTTTTTCCGCGCTAGATACTCATCCGCAAGTTGCTGCTCCACCGATCTTGCCATTGTCTTTGCATTCAGTACATGTTCCGCAGTCACGTATTTCGCGTTTTCCGCATGGGCTATGTCACCCGCGACACGAACCAGTCCACCTAAGTCCCTTAATACCAGCGTAAGATGCCCTTTTCTTCCTGCCCGCCTCCTCGCTTCACGTAAAATCTCACATATACCGCTACTGTCAAAATGAGGTATCTTTTTGTCTTTCGTTACCTCCTGAGCGATAAACCTGACAAGCTTGCCCCTGTTCTCTACGGTGTCGTCCATCGTATCTTTCATGTAGATCTCGTAGCCATTGCCCTTTACTCGCGAGCGTAGTGCAGGGTGCATTCCACCCATCGCATCCAGATTACCTGCAGCCACCATGACAAAATCACAGGGAACCGGATCGGTCTTCACCATAGCACCAGAACTTCGCTCGGATTGCCCGGTTATTGGATATTCCTTCTCCTGCATCGCAGTAAGCAAGTTCTGCTGCGCTTCTATCCGCAGCGTGTTTATCTCGTCAATAAAGAGAACACCTTTATGCGCTTTGTGAATAGCGCCCGCTTCCACTCTGTCATGTGCTGGCGTCTCTAACCCACCCGACTGGTAGGGGTCATGCCGAACATCGCCGAGCAGAGCACCGGAGTGTGCACCCGTCGCATCTATGAATGACGCGGTCTCACGTCCTTGATTGGAAACGAGCAACTTCGGGATCATCGCTTCTTCCTTCGGCATCATCCATCGGAACGCAATAAGCACTACAGCGGCGGCGATTATTGAATAGAAAAGTACCTCGATTTTACCGGTTTGGTAGGCATAAACCATACCCATACCCGCAATCATGAAGAAAGCGAACATAATAAATGTGTTTCGCATCTGAATACGCTTTCGCACTTCCTGTTTCTGTGCATCTACTATCTCTTTACCTTTACCTCGAGGCACTACTCTTACCTTTGGTGTGTTCTTATCATCAGCATTTGGATACACAAGGATGTCTTGTAACTCTTCCTTAGGCAGAAGCTCAGCCATGCTACTCGCGAGCATTGATTTACCGGTACCGGGCGTACCTATCAGCATCACATGCCTTCGCTGCTTAGACGCTTTTCTTATCACTTCCACGCCGTGCTCCTGCCCCAATACCTGATCTATCTGCAACTTCGGAACTTCTACTTCTTCTGTCGTTTTTACAGTTATACCCGCCAGAAGGTCTGTTTCATCTTTCAAAATATCTTCTTTACTTGCCTTATCACTTTCCGAGTCTGCCATCATTCACCTCTTTTCTTTTTCTCTCTAATAATATAAGTCGGTACAGTGATAAATAAATTTCTTTAATCGCACTTTAATATTTATTTATACTTCTCTTTTGTTCTCGTTCTGATTACCTGCCCCACCATCATCATCGCTTCAGGAGACAGTGGCTTGGGAACTGAAATTAGCGTGTTCTCATAGATTTGCACCGCTAACTCACGGAACAGCGCGGCAATCTCGCTATCAGGGGCATATTCTATCACCGTATTGCCTTCAATCTCGGCTTCCGCAATCTGATGCGCGTTTGGTACACATCCAATAACCTGTGAATTGACCTTCTCCGCGAAATCGCGAACCACATCTTCTTCGTCCAGCATACCTCTAACATTATAGACTATGCCGCCCAGAGGCGACCCGCCTTTATTTGCGAACTCGCTGATACCACGACAGATATTGTTAGCAGCGTAAATGGCAAGATAGTCCGCAGATGTCACGATATAAACCGCATCCGCCAACCCCTTCCTCAAGGGCATTGCGAAACCGCCACATACTACATCCCCCGGCACATCATATATCACCACGTCCGGTTTCAGTCGTTCAAAGGCATTCAATCTCTTGAGCAGATCTATTGCGACAATGACACCTCTACCAGCACAGCCGAAACCCGGTTTTGGGCCTCCGCACTCGGCACAATAAACACCGCCGTAACCCTTATAGATGACCTCGTCAAGTTCGATTATGTTTCCCGCCACCAACTCATCAAGACCCACACTCTCAATCCCTTTATCCCGTGATACCTCAAGGATAGTTGGTATCTCAACATCACCTCGCAGGTTCATCGTGCAGTCGTGCTTCGGATCGCAGCCGATCATCAACACAGATAGCCCTTGCTCCGCTAATGCCGCCGCGATGTTCGAACTCACTGTGGATTTGCCCACACCACCTTTACCATAAAAAGCTATTTGCCTCATTTATCAGTTCCACTCTTCACTACAAATCATGACTTTGAGAATAATAATATAAAAGCTTACTCAAGGATACAGTAGTTCCGAACCAATATAGTTTCGAACACGTACACAACCACTTTAAACCTATGGGGTCAAAATGAGGTTGGATTTGTAGGCTACTAAAATCACACAACAGTGTCTCATTCTACGTTTATGCGTTGGATATGGGGTTT
>JAPVWK010000153.1 GCA_028572065.1 Candidatus Methanophagales archaeon | reverse complement strand
CGCAGAGCTCTTCGACTTGCGGTCTTGCAATCATAGCAGCACTCTCTTGTGGTACAATCATCCCCTTAATCCCTGCACCTTTCAAAATAAGCGGAAGTTCAAGCAGAAGGTCATTGTGAATCTCTGATACTATCGCTATGTTCGCATCCGGGAACTCGTTCGGTAAGTATTCACCCGCGGAATCTTCTATAAATGCCGGAAGCAGAGAAGGTTCGGGAAGCTTAAAGAATCCTTTTATATTATCTGCAAACCCGTATTTAGCTTCTTTACAGTGCGTACAGGCATCCGCACAGGATATGCAGAATGTTGAGTAGTTTATGAGGTTTCCAATGACTCGTTCTCCGAACTCGCCGCTGTATATCACTATCAGGTCCATTTTATCTCTCAGTTATGAGTCCGTATCCAGAAATCAGCAAAGCGTTCATCGGAATTTGCACACTTGATATACTCCTCTATGATTTGCCCAATCCTCTGAACCACCACATCCAACTCATCAAATTCTCCTATTACCTGTGCAAGCCGTGGGTGCCGCCCGAGTTTACCGCCCACAAGTAACCTCACGCTGGGGTCCATGAGAACAATACTGCCATTCGGACAGATTTCACGGCACTTAACACAGCCTAGGCATTTATTACGGTCAAATAACGGCGGGGCATTCTTTACTGTAATTGCGGCATCAGGACACACGTCACGACATGCGCCGCAGACCGTGCAGGTATCGGTATTCACAGCAGGGCAAACGTAGCCTACGATCCCGAAGTCCGCTATCTGCGGTTTGGAGCAGCAGTTCGGACAGCCAGATACTGAAATACGAATCTTGTGATGATATAAGATTTTATCCACACTTACGCGCATCCGGAGCCGTTTTGATATGTCCGCCTCTTCCGCCCACTGTAGGACCGCACGTTTCCATTTTGCGGTCTGTATCAGCACATTCGGGCAGTTGCTCAACTCGTTATGACACGTCTCAACGCAGAGCATCTCTACGGCTCTGGTGCATTCCTTCGGCATTATACGGCACAATTGAATATGGCTCACTTCTGGATTATATTACTCCCTCGTATTTACATTTTACCCTCGTAAAACACCCCAACCTCCGGGTTCTTCTCTCCAAACGTATCCAACAGTTCTTTCATCACCTCACCCCGTGACTTGCCCTTCTTTTCCTGTTCCTTTATAAATAGATAAGCAGCAAATAACGCAGAAGGGCTTATCTCCGATGCAAAAGTACCAAAACCCTGGTTCCAGACGAAGAGCGAAAATAGTTCGTCCAGTTCGGCAATCGTGACACCGGCAGAATATGCCTTTACCAGTTCCCGGGTAGCCTGACGAAGACGACCGGCACCCACTGCATTTGCAAGTGAGAGCAGGTATTTTGTCTTAATGTCTATGGCAGGATTCTCTTTCTTCCATGTAAGCTGCCAGAAATGGCCTGCTATCTTACCCAGTGCTTTATCGGTTTTACCGAAATTGGCAAGCGCAGCCGGGTGTAGTGTCTTACTAGCGGGTGGTTCTTTACTCGCAGTCCGGAAAAAATACGCGCGGTATTCGTTATCCGAAACTTTATCGGTCTGGTACTCAAAGCCGAGGTCCTCCAGCGTGGAATACAACGGAATCGGCTCGAAACTTTGCACCACACACAACCCTTCGCCAACAGCGACTTTTTCGGCTCTCTTTAGCACGTCCGGCAGGAAATTACCTGCCTCACCTCTGCCATCTATCGTATCAAATAATTCTTTTTTACTTTTCCATTCTTCTGTCATGGTTATACCTCTTTACGCTTTCCAACAATTGCCCCTTTTACGGATTAATTTAGAATACCTTGTTAAGGATACAATAGATTTTCACTAAAGAAGTTAGGGGTTTAATGAAAACCCAGCTAAAAAATAAAAAGAGGGGCCATTTAACCCCGCCTACGCAAAACAATTCCTGCTCTACACCCTTTTTGCTTCGTTCATAACATCCTCGTTGATTCTGTGGGTTTCGGAACTTTCACCACAAGAACTCTGAGTGTCTCCTCACTTTCATTGTACCAACAATGCGGTATTCTCGCAGGACTATCTATAAGCGTATCCGAACCCACGTGCTTTTTCTCGTCTCCTATTTCTATAACTCCTTCGCCTTCTAGCACGTAAAAGAATACATCTACTGGAGTAGCATGTTTTTTCAGTGACTCTCCTGGATTTAATAGTATGTGCACTGCCTGAGCAAATTCAGTATCATAGATTTTCCGCGCGTCAATACCATGTGGATTCTTTGTAGTATCCGCATTCTGAACTTCAACAATCTTCATTTTCCGTCCCGCCTATAGAGACTCTGCCTACTACTTTTTGTCGTCATCATAAAACCGTCTCTTCATTTTTTTATGCACTCAGCATCTGCTTAAGGTCCTCTTCCGGGTTACCGGTCAGGTGCAAATCATACTTTTCTATCAACACCGCTAAAATGTCGTCATTTACCCACGCTGGTGGCACGGGACCCATATATATACCTTTGACGCCAAGCGAAAGCAGACTCCAGAGTATAGCCACTGCTTTTTGCTCCATCCAGCTCAAGACGATTGTAAGCGGTAGTTCATTTATTTCTATGCCAAAGAGCTCGGCAAGTGCGGCAGCAACGTCAATGGCATCTATCGCATCGTTACACTGACCGATATCAATAAGTCTTGGAAAGCCGTCTATTTCGCCCAAATCCAAATCGTTGTATCTGAATTTACCACATGCAAGCGTAAGCACAATAGTATCCTTGGGTAGAAGCTTGACAAACTCGCGGTAGTATTCCATTTTCTTCGTCGGTGCATCACAGCCACCCACGAGGAAGAAGTGACGAATCTTTCCTTCTTCTACCAACTGTTTAATCTTATCTGCCAGGGATAGAATCACCGATTTTGAAAATCCCGTAGATAACACGACCTCACCCGGTTTTTCTTCCAGGTCGGGCAGCGATTTCGCTTTCTCGATAACCGCCGTATAATCGTATCCCGCTATATGCTCCACATTGGGCAATCTACAAGGCCCTGTTGTAAACATCCTGTCTCTGTATTCTTCTTTTGGTATAAGTACACAGTTTGTTGTCCCGAGAATAGCACCGGAGAATTCAGCAAATAATTTGCGCTGGTCGGTCCACGATTTTCCTAGATTGCCCACCAGATGCTTATACTTCTTCAACTCAGGATAACCATGAGCAGGTAGTAATTCCGAGTGCGTATACACTTTTATTCCTGTTCCTTCTGTTTGTTTGAGCAATTCCTCAAGCGCTTTCATACTGTGTCCCGTAGCGATAATACCCGGCCCTTTCACTGTACCTGTCTGCACACTGGTGGGTTCCGGCACACCGAAAGACTTGTTATGGGCTTCCTTCAAGAGCCTCATCGTCTTTACGTTCATTTCACCTGCTTTTATTGCAAACTCGACCAGTTCTCCTGCGTCAAAATTCACATTCGTGAACGTTGTATATATCGCTTCCTCAACAAAAGCATCTATCTCGGGATCGGTATATCCTAGTTCTCGCGCATGATACAAATATGCACTTATTCCTTTCAGTGCAAATATTAGATTGTCCTGCAGTCGCGCCACCGTAGGTTCTTTGCCACATACTCCTTTTACTGTACACCCAGTCCCTTTTGCCGTCTGGGAGCACTGATAACAAAACATTTCCAGATTTTCCATTTTTTTTACTCCTTTTCTCCATAAAACCGCTTTAACAGACCTTCAAGGGCTCCTGCATGTCGTGCTTCATCACGGGATGATTCGTCAAACACATCGTGTGCTTCATCAACGCCTGATTCTTTAGCCATAACTGCAGCATCTCGCTTTTCCTTGTTTGCTGCAACTTCACCCGCGTGCATCTTCTTTACGTTCTCTTTTGTGCTTTCCGAGATTTTGCCATTTAATTCCGCAAATCGTGCTCCATGCCAGGCTTCATCCCATGCAATAGATTTAAGCACTTCGGCAATTTCCGGATAACCCTCTCTTTGGGCCTGTCGCGCCATAGCAAGATAAAGCCCGACTTCCATTGTTTCTCCTCGGAAGTTAGCTTCTACTTCAGCTTCTATGGGTGTGCCTTTAGCAATACCCAATTTATTTTTTAACTCAGCCATTTTTACACCTCATAACGAACAGATAACACGTTTAGCCTTATAAGCTTTGTTATTGCACAACAAAAATCGTGAATTTGGTTTATCTACTTATATGCTATAGAATAATTGTGGGATATTGTCAATCGGTATAGGCATATTGTAAGTACAGGAAAAGAAGTGAAGTAAAAAATGCACGCTTTGAAATTGAAGCTGGACGAAAAAGACAAGAAAATTATTGCACTTGTTCTCAATAACCCGAAGAT
>JAPVWK010000152.1 GCA_028572065.1 Candidatus Methanophagales archaeon | reverse complement strand
GAACGAAAACGAAAAGATGGTACTCGGTATACGTAAATGGGGCGGCAACTGGACCTCCGAGCTGAAAGAGATTACGGTCGCGGGAAAGCAGGTGTATCAAACATCACCAGACGGTATGTCCTACCACTACTTCTGGACGGAGGACGATTGGATTTTCTATATCATACCACACAACTTCTCGCAAGACGATGTGGTCGCGATTATCGGGGCTATCCCGTAGGCATTAGACAAAAAAACACCATAAGAATAATGGTTTAGCGAACCACAAGATTACACAGATTCCTACACAACCGTTCTTTACCAAAGAAAGTTTGTTTTTTGATAAATCTTTTTTCTAAAAAGTTTTAGTGTTGATCACGTGGTTTCTTATCCCGCTACTATACAACTAAGTTTGCACTATTTTCTAGAACTATCAAGTGTGGCTTTTTCGGTTAATACACAAAAGCCAGCAATTGTCCTCCCACACCCGCTTCAACCGCTTTCGCATGCGACATCACACCTTTTGATGTCGTAACGATTAGTAGCCCAAAATCCCTTGCCGGTAAGAACCGCTTTTCCCAGCGCTCGAAATCGGTCATTTGAACGTGAAACCTCGGCTTTACCACGTTACAATCGTTTATCTTACCCTGAAGTTTCACCTGGAATATACCCGCTTTTCCATCTTCCTCTCGCTCAAACTCTTCTATGTAGCCTCCTTCTTGCATTACACTCAGAACGTTCCCTATCAGTTTTGAGGCTGGCTTAACACTGCATTCCATCTTCCCTACTCTTTCTATATTCTTCATATGCGAAAGTGCATCCGCAAGTGGGTCATTTAACGACATTTTTATTCCTTGTTCCTATAATAAAATACAATAATATATTTCCCTGCTGTTTCTTTGATCAAACTTTCTTTCCATCCTGCTGTTTCTTTGATCAAACTTTCTTTTCAAAGAAAGTTTGTTAGTTGTACTTCTTAAACCCAATCTCCCTTGCAATCTCTCTGAAACACTGCCTGCATAGATAAATACCATATCTACGGACCAATCCCCTTTGCCTACCGCATCGCCTGCAAGCGTTTGCACCCCTACCAAATCTTTTATCTTTATTTCTCTCCATTTCTCTTGTATCCTTCACTTCTCTCTTTCCACGAAATATTCCGCCATAGACACCATCTTATCCCTTATTGCCTCTCTACCCGAGCTTTTCAGGTCTATTTGCTTTAGCGTTTCCGTACCTTTGCGCAGATATTTCATCGCTATCGCTTCCGAGTATCTTAGCGAATCATACTTTAGGAATATATTAACTACTTCTTCTATTTCTTGTTTATCATAATTATGGAAACAGTTATATATCTTCTCCTTTTCTGATGCCGTGCACTGTTCCAAGCAGTTAATTAGTAGTAAAGAAGGTTTTCCTTCTGCTATATCTTCCCCTATCCGCTTCCCATATTTCGCCTCCTCACCCTCGATATTAAGTATATCATCCCTTATCTGGAACGCAATACCTAGGTACTCCCACGCAGTGCTCAGCTCTTCTGCCACTTCATAGGATGCACCACCTGCGATAGCACCGCATTTTGCAGAAATCGCAAATAGTTTCGCCGTCTTTCGCCTCAGCACCTCTATTACTTCTGACTCGTCCATCTCTCTGCTATCTTTAAATTGGAGGTCCATCGCTTGCCCTTCTAAAAGCACAATACTCTGTTCCGCAATCTCTTCAAATATCTCCCAGGCACGTTCCAATCCCAGCAATCGCTTGTTCTCTATCAACGCTTTATAACACAGAGCGTATAGACCATCCCCTGCGTTCACCGCGATAGGTAGCCCATATTTTATGTGCAATGTGGGTTCGCCTCGTCTCAGCTTGCTATCGTCCTCTATGTCGTCATGGACAAGCGAGAAATTATGGAATAACTCGATACAAACCGCAGTTGGTATCGCCTTCTTTATATCGCCCCCGACCAGATCACAAGCCATGAAGCATAAAGAAGGTCTTAATCTCTTCCCACCACGACCCAACAGGTCGGTTATCGGCACATACAGCGAATCCTGCTCTCTCAAACCCAAATACTTTTTGTACGAATCTTCAAAGATATTTGTGTAGCTCTCAGTGTTCATGTTGTGGCTATTGGTGTTCATCACAATTTAATATATGCTTATTGTTCACGAAACCATGCCCTCAAGTTCCGTCTTGATAAACTCATCCATCTCCGTGCAGTAGCCATGCGTAGCGGTTCCAACGGTGTACAGTTCTTTTGGTGCTACTGCTCGTGTGTATGTACGCTGTGCACTATCATATTGAATTACCGTGTCGTTCAAAGAATGAATTATCACGAATTTTCGCGGCGCTATTCCGGTTAGATACGTACCTGGATCAATGGAACGGTAAAACCGAATCATATCTCGGTCGTTCAGTTGCCCGGTAGCAATTGCAGAATCTACATCGTAACCGCATGTACTGACGGCAATCATGCCCCGCGCATTCGGATCAAGTGCGCACGCAGTTATCGCAAATCGTGCGCCGTTACTCTCGCCTAGATATACTATACGTTCCGGGTCTATCCCTGACTTCTTTCGCAATACTTCAGCCGCGACAAGTGCATCATGCACCATCTTGTGTTCGGTCGGCTCTTCGTCGTTCAGAAACAGCCTCAGGTCGCTTTGCACATCAATGCCTCCCAGATTGCGCTGGTCTATTGCGATACTTGCGTAGCCCAAACTGCACAGATACTTTGCAAGTCCCTGCTCGCCCTCTTTTGTCACTGTTGCGCCAGGGAGTAGAACTACACCCGGGACTTCTTCTTCACTGCTCGGTGTTCTCAAGAGTCCCGCTATTTGCTTGCCCCTACTCGTGAATACGACTTCGTGAAGTGTATGATTACCCGTAGTTTCAAGCGTGTTCAATTGATAGTCGCATTCCGGGTTGCCACGATATTCTAGCAGCCCCTCGTTTGTCACACGCCAGCCATCCCTCGTAACGCAGCCAGAACTAAAGATCGTGGCGAGCACCACACTCATTAGCATCACCGCAATAAGCAACCGTTTCATCATGCAGCCCTAATTTTGACGATCTCTTACATCATGACAATCTTCAGTGTCGCTTCTGCCGATAGATCATTCTCCTTGCATACCGCGATAGTGCTGAGGTTCTTTATTTCTAGCTCTTTAAGGTATAGATAGCCTATTGCCGCGCCTATGTTGATCGGATAACCACGCAATGTGTTCTTTACCAACATAAAAAAATAGTGCCTTAGGGCATTCTCAAACGGTACAAGTGACCCCTCCGCTTCATAAGCTGAATAAGCATCGGACAGTACGTCCTTATACGCGGGAGTCGGCAGTAACTGTATGGCTGAGTTCATATTCTCGGCATAAATCGAATCATTCACAGCATCGAAATCAAGCGTGTACGCATAAGGTAAGAAGTACTTCGTAAGCTCGGCTTCCGCTATCCCTCCGGACTTGCACCGCAGCAGAGTCATGACATTTACTATGTCAAACTCAGTCCCAATTATATTCCGTACTATTCCTTTATCCACGGCACGCAACCGCTCGGTCTTATGCCATATCGCACCAAAGAGTTCCGCATCAAGGGCATTCTCTAGGACAAATAACCTTTTGCTTTTTTCATATTCGGGCAGTAATTCATCCAGTACCTGCCTGTATGGATTATCTAATCGTTTAATTAGGCTCTCCAACGAGTCCGTTTCGGTTAATTTACTTATATGGCGTCTGAAGAACTTTTCAACAGGGAAAAACGTAGCAGGTGCGGTATTTCCTGTCGCTTTTGCGCGGATAACCGCCTTCAAATTTTTCACTTCCAACTGTCTGAGTAGTTCCACAAAGAAATCCCGTATTACACCGTCCGTTGATCTTATCACCATCATGTACTGGTCTATCAGTTCCTCATTCAGCGCGTTCTCTATCCTACTTGCGTTTACCGCTACCAAACCCTCTTTCGCTAGTTTCTCTTTATATGCACTATCCATAAGTAACGGCAAAAAATCGGTACTGCGTGCATCCACAAGCTCTTTCAACTTTCTCTCACCCAATAGTTCGCACATCCTCGCCCTTATTCTTGCATATACATACGCATATTTTGATACACCCATCTATCTTCACCCCCATCCATATCGTTTCACGTCCATTACACCACACCAGACTGCTTTTAACGCTATGGGGCTGCGGAGATTTGAACTCCGGTTACCAGCTCCCCGAGCTGGGAGGATAACCTGGCTACCTTACAGCCCCTCGGTTTTTGGTTTTGATTTACTCATGAGATTATTTACTTTTCTCACTTTAATACTTCTCTCTAAACTCTGATTATAAATATAGTGCAGAAATAAAAATAGAACAATGACGAAGAGAATGCGGTTAACCGAAGTAAAAGGAGTTAGAACCCGAAGTGGCATGAGCGTAGATGACCTTGCGCAGGAG
>JAPVWK010000151.1 GCA_028572065.1 Candidatus Methanophagales archaeon | reverse complement strand
TTAATATTGAACTGGATGATGGGTCTTTGAAAGAGATCAAAACAATGGAGTTTATAATCAAAAATGTTATATATGATTAAACATAATCTAATATGAGTAGGGTCTGGCTGAGTGTCCCACCTTTATTCCAAACCCAACCGATAGTCTATTGGTTTTAGTTATAAATGTATGAACAGGTTTTTCCGTGTTTGCATAGCAAGGGTAAAAAAATCCCCCACAAGATGCCACGCGATTGAAACAACACTTTTTCTTTTTCAGAAAAAGAAAACCTGTTTGTTCTTTTGGAAACGTTTTCACGTGAAAATCTACGTGATCTTGTGGTTCGCTAAATAAACACGTTTCTTCTACTCAGCCACCGCTTAGCACATCAGGTGCGATGTAATCCCCGTATTCTTCTCTCGCTTTGATCAGCCTTTGCCTTTGCTCCTCAAACACCGTGAAGACGAGTTGCGGCGTATCATGGACATTAGTCCGGTAAAACTCATCCACACGTGCAAGCTTAGCTAAATTCTCCGCAACTCTAACTGTGAACTGTTTTGTATAATCTTCCTCGGAATAGTCCTTGTTAAGCACCGCCTTGAACAGTTTCTTGAGATCCTCGTACTTTGGTATCAGCCCCGTAGGTGTTTTTATTGCGGCCACTTCACGATGTACTCGCAGTTCCAGCCATTTAAGCCACACCGCTTTATCTGTTTTGTCATTCGTGAATTTACCTTCCATATCTCTCAAAAAGTAATTCACGGAATATATACCGGGCGGATTCTTCATCTTACCAAACGCAAGATGATTCTCTATAAATCGGCCTATTGGAATGGAAAGGAAATCAAGGTTTGACATGGGATTGATCTTCCGTTCTCCTTCTTTGCCCAGCGTTGCGGCTGTCGTTTCCGACTCCAGTGCGGCACCCATCATAATAACGCCATGAGTCCAGTCAAACGATTCCTCAACCGGCACTTTCGTATCGGAATCCCTTCCACCATATAAAATCCCACCTAATCGCACCCCTTCGGGATCGTCAAGCTTAGAGTCCCGATTGTCTAACAGGTGCATGTCAAGAGTAAATCGTGCATTTGAATGTGAAGGTGTTATTTCGTTACCCTCTGCATCTTTCTTCCCCGGCTGCCAGTCGCCAGAGTGATTGATGCCTTTTTGTAGTGAATCTTCGTTATTACCGATCCAGTAGGGCGTTTTCCCTGCCGTAACCAGTACATTGGAGAAAATAACTTCGCACGGAGTGTGGAGTTTGTCCCATATAATAGGGTCGTCTATTGAGTTCACGCCCTGTATAATCCCAAATATGCCCTTCTCCGGGTTGAGTGCATGTACCATTCCAGCCGTTTCCCTTAAGTACGCTATATCATCGCCGACTATTGTTTCCCCTGGCAGCATAGATGTAGATGTCTTTCCACAGAGCGATGGAAAAGCGCCTGCAAAATATGTCACCCTCCCCGCGGGACCATGCACGCCCATGATAAACATATGTTCAGTCAGCCAGCCTTCTTTTGACGCACGATTTATTGCCGGTCGCATCGCTAATTTCTTTAGGCCTATGGTGTTTCCGCCATACTGCGTATTCGCGCTGTATACCGTTTCCGCTTCGAGATCTATATAAACTCTGCGTTTCGCTATGTCCTTTGAGGTATTCCGCTCGTCCAGCATACCCGCAGAATGCACAAACTGGAAGAACTGTGCGGATTGCCCTTTTCTTTTTAACTCGTCATAGCCCGACCGGTACAGCAGGTTCTCCGAATGCGCTACGTAGCATGAATCGGTTAGCTGAACAGCAGGAATTGAGAATTCTGAATCGTGAGGCCCCAAACAGAAAAAAAGGATGTACAACTGGTGCCCACGCATGATGTCTTGCATAATATCATGTATCTCTTTGAGCCCCTCTTCCCTATCCATGGCATTTATACCTTTACCTAAATCCACACCCGGCGGCAGAAGGAACTTAGTATGTTTCTTATCCCTCGCCTGGTCGTAAAAACTGTCAAAATGGACAGTATGCCCCGCCACATCGAGTTCCATTTCCTCACCCGCTCTTACCGCTTCCTCCCGGATGTATTGAATATCTTCCGGTGAATCGTTACAGACAAATACTTTATCCGGATTACAAAGCTCAACGTACTTAGCAATGAATTGATGAAGCTTTGGAATATCAAGCCCAATAAGTTTCTGGTAGTTCTTCGCACCTAAACGCTCCTTTAGCAGTTCCGCCGTTTTTTTATCATTCATCTTCCGTTCCTCCTTTTCCCGCTCTCATTTTTACCTTTTTCCATTTCATAGACCAAAAGAGATAAGATTATTCAATTTATAAAGTTTCCGGGTTTTTGTTTTGACAAATGCTGCGAATATGAAGTGAAAAAGATGACAAAAGTAGTTGCAGGTGTAAACTTGATAGTCCTTTTTTTGCTATTGTGTCTTTTAGTTGACTATTAATAAACCACCAGACCTAAATCTGAGATTGGGAAAAGAGTAAAATGCGTATAGCGATATTGAAGAAGGATAAGTGCCAACCGCGGAAATGCGAGTATGAATGCCTGAAATATTGCCCTATGGTGCGAACAGGAGCAGAGGCGATAGTCGTGGGTAAAAGCGGGAGGCCAGTAATATCCGAGGAAATATGTGAGGGATGTGGGATATGCATTAAAAAATGCCCTTTCGGTGCTATTTCCATCATAGGCTTACCAGAGGAGTTAAAAGGAGAGCAGACGCACAGATATGGTGAAAATGGCTTCGTTCTTTATGGCATACCAATTCCAAAAGCAGGTAAAGTAACAGGACTACTAGGTGAAAATGGCACGGGGAAGAGTACGGCAATAAGGATATTATCGGGGTTGCAAGTTCCGAACCTTGGCAATCTAGAGGCAGAAGCAGGTTGGGATGAGATAATAAAGAAGTATGCCGGCTCGGAATTGCAGAATTACTTTGCTAAGCTAGCGAATTCTAAAATCAAAATAGCGTATAAGCCGCAATATGTAGATGCCATTCCCGAATTCTTCGATGGCAAAGTCCATGAGCTACTGGAGAGAGCAGATGAGACAGGGGGCGCAAAACAGCTCGTGGATGCTTTTGAACTCGAAGAAGCATTGAACAAGAATATACAAGACCTGAGTGGTGGAGAGCTGCAAAGGGTTGCGATAATAGCTTGTATGATACAAGAAGCTGATTTTTACTTCTTTGACGAAATAACGCCCTATCTAGACATTTATCAACGTGTTCGGGTGGCAAAAGGCATAAAGGATGTTTTGAAAGATAAACCCGTGGTTGTTGTGGAACACGACCTCGCCATCCTTGATATGCTCGCGGATTATGTACATCTAATATACGGTAAGCCCGGCGAGTATGGCGTAGTTACGATGCCGAAGGGCACGAATAGAGGAATAAAAGAATATTTGGGGGGATTCCTGCATGCTGAGAATATCAGGATAAGAGAAAAGCCGATAGAATTCACGGCACATCCACCGCGGGAGATGCGACAAGCGAGGCCGGTTTTCATTGAGTACGATAGATTTGAAAAGAGGTATGGCAAAGAGGGTTTCGTATTAGAGACGCAGCCGGGCAATATCGAGACGGGAGAAATGTTGGGCATAGTCGGTAAAAATGCCATTGGTAAAAGCACGTTTATGAAAGTATTAGCAGGCGAGATCAAGCCGACATCGGGGAAGATAGCGTTTGATATTACGATTTCTTACAAGCCGCAGTACATAAAAGGTGATTTGGATATGACGGTGAAGGATTTTATTTATTCGCTAAAACTAAGCGAAGCTGATGTTATTGATGTGCTACATCCATTAGGAATAGAGGAGATAGAGGAAAAGGAGATAAAAGAGCTTAGCGGTGGTGAATTGCAAAGCGTTGCGATAGCTGCATGTCTTTGCCATGAAGCGTCTTTGTATATGCTGGATGAGCCGTCAGCGCATCTGGATGTTGAGCAGAAGGTACGGTTGATAAAGACGATGAGGCGGTATGCCGAGCGAAGAGGCGTATCCATGTTGATCATAGATCATGACATATATTTGATAGATTTGTTAAGTGATCGGTTGATGGTTTTTGAAGGTGAGCCGGGAGTACGAGGTGATATAAAAGGCTGTTTTGTGATGCGAGAGGGTATGAATATGTTTTTAAAGGATTTGGGTGTGACCTTCCGGCGAGACGAAAGCACGCTTCGCCCAAGGATAAATAAGCTGGCCTCGTCAAAAGACAGAGAACAGAAGGAAACGGGGAAGTATTATTATTTGTGAGGGTGTGTGGACCGTAAAAGTTAGTTTTTGTGTATGAATCTCAGGGGTACTACCGGTTGAGTTTGATATAGAACTAGGACACTTTTATAGGCAAAAAGTCATAAGTAATGGAGTGTCCGAAATGAAGAAAGAATTATTGATCTTGAAACGCAAGAAAGCAAAAGAGCTGCACGATAAAGGTTGGAGTAACCGTA
>JAPVWK010000150.1 GCA_028572065.1 Candidatus Methanophagales archaeon | reverse complement strand
GTGGTTCCAGCTTGCTGCCATCCAGCCGATAGCACCAGCCGCTGCGGATGTGTTCGTCACCACGAAAGCATTGGCTGCGAGTCCGTTAGCCGCTAAAGCACTTCCGCCGTTGAAGCCGAACCAGCCGAACCAGAGCAAAGCAACACCGAGCAGAGTCATAGGTATATTGTGAGGCCCCATCTGCTGCTCTCCGAATCCACGCCGCTTGCCTATGACAAGCACCACAGCTAAAGCCGAGAATCCAGAACATATATGCACCACTGTCCCACCCGCGAAATCCAGTGCACCGATCTGTGCAAGCCAGCCGCCGCCCCAGACCCAGTGAGCAATTGGGTCATAAACGAGCGTTGTCCACAACAACCCGAAGACAATGAAACCACCTATCTTCACCCTCTCTGCCATCGCACTGGTCAGGATTGCAAGTGTAATAACTGCAAATGCGAGCTGAAACGCCATGAATGCTAATTCGGGTATTGTCAAATCACCGCAGCCCATGCCCACTCCGTTCAATCCGATGAACCCCAAATTACCTACGAATCCAGCTATGTCCGAGCTGAAGGCTAAGCTGTAGCCCACGAGTACCCACTGTACACTGACCAGTACAAGCGCTAGAAATGCGAGTGAAATCATAGAAACAACGTTCTTACCTCGTACCATTCCTGCGTAGAACAGCCCTACGCCCGGTGTCATCAATACCACAAGGGCTGTTGAGGCAAGTATCCATGCGGTATCACCACTATCCAACATTTTCGTCTTGTATCACCGATAGCACATTCTCATGGACCTATTTTAAGAGTATTTGAGAAAACCGCATAAACGTTCATACAAGTTATGAATAAAGCTTTCTTTTGAACCTTTTTTTTCAATAATTCAGAATTCTATTTTTCAACAACTTTCTCATCCGTGACCATTTGAGTTTTTATGCTTTTATACGTATAAGATAAACCAGTAATTCATGAAAGTGTCAGAAATCGTTGCGGAACTTCCAGAAAAGATTGTTAAATCGGGTTTGTATATATCCAAGGGCGTTGAAATCGAAGAAATAGCAAAAAAACTGGGCATCAAAGTTGGGAAGATAGAAAGTAACGATTTGGAGAGGGTCCGGGAGATACTATCCGAAGGAGAACAGCTATCCAAGATTGTGAAGGAACAAAGGAAAGCATAGGGAATAAGAGTTTACCTGGATACGTCGGCTCTTGTAAAGAGATACTGAGAGGAGGAAGGTTCCGAGATAGTAAATGAAGTTTTTGAAAGTGACAACGAAATAATCACATCCTATTGGACATTGGCAGAAGCAATTGCGGCAATAGATAAAAAAGTTGCAAAGAGGCAGATAAGTGAGGAAGAAAGGGATTTCGTTATTTCTGTGCTCTTTTCTGATGTTTTGATCCGTGTAACGTTCATAAAAATATCTGATGAGTTTATTGAAGCGGTACTAGAAAGGATTCTTGCTTATCACCTATCTGCTGATGATGCACTTCAGCTCTTTTCTTGCAGCGTCGCCCTTTCGCCGATATTTCTGGCGGCAGACAAGAGTCTTATCAGAGCGGCGAAAGAAGAGGGATTAAAAGCATTTGATGTCGAAATTACTGATGAGAGTGAGATATTGAGAAGGCTTTTGGCGGGTGAAGATGATTGAACTTGCGTTGGAACTTTATGCAAAAAATAAAAATTAGAGGGGAAAACCCCTCACAAAGCTGATTCGCCCGTTTCCCCAGTTCTAACTCGTATCACCTCCTCGACCGCGAGCACGAATATCTTGCCATCGCCGACATTTCCCGTGTGTGCGGTTTCACGTATGATTTTCACTACCTTCGCCACATCCTCATCTCGCACGACCAGCTCTATCTTTGTCTTTGGAACGAATTCCCTCACGTATTCGTCACCTCGCCACATGAGCTTTGCACCTTTTTGTCTGCCTCTTCCTCGTATCTCGGAAACACTCATGCTCACTATATTCTCTGCCTCTAACGCATTCTTTACATCGTCCAGCATCTCGAGTCTTATGATCGCCTCTACCTTTTTCATCCGCCTTTACCTCCTTTTTTCGGCTTGTTTTCTCCTATCGTATTACTCATACGTATTATTTTCGTCGGTCGTGCTGGTTCTGTATAGACAAAATCAGGGTACGTGATTATGCCGTGCTCGCTGATGTCAAGACCTGCAAGTTCCTCTTCCGGCGATACTCGTATGCCGATTGTCTGTTTGAGTACGTAGAATAGCAGGAAGCCCGTACCGAAAGCCCATGCGAAGTTAACGATTACACTTATGAGCTGACATCCAAAGAACCCGGCATTTCCGTAGAACAGCCCGGTAACAAATGGTTCAGCAGTGGCGTAATTGCCGTATGTGCCGTCTGCGAACAAGCCAAGTGCGATCAGCCCCCAAGTTCCGTTGAAACCGTGCACCGGTATAGCACCAACGACATCATCCACACCTCTTCGCTCAATGAACCAGAAGCCGTAACAGACGATGAAACCTGCCACTATTCCTATTACCACAGAAGCCCATGGAGCCACCCAAGCACAAGCTGCTGTTATCCCAACCAGACCGGCAACTGCGCCGTTTACCGTCATCACCACATCTGCTTTACCGAACTTCTTCCAGGTGATGAACATCGCGGTCATAGCAGCCGCAGCCGCAGCTAAGGTTGTGTTCACTGCTATCGGAGCTATCCTCAATTCGTGTGCGGATAACGTGCTGCCCGGATTGAAGCCGAACCAGCCGAACCAGAGTATGAACGCGCCAAGCACTGCAAACGCGATACTGTGCCCCGGTATTGGTATTGGCTTTCCTTCTTTTGTGTACCTACCTATTCGCGGTCCCAACAGAAGACATCCAGCGAGTGCAACATAGCCGCCGACTGCATGAACGACACCGGAACCCGCGAAGTCGAGTGCACCGTATCCGCCGCCGAGTTTTGTCATGAAGTCCGCAGAACTCAGCCAGCCACCGCCCCATATCCAATGCCCGTAGATGGGGTATATAAAAGCACAAATGACCACACTGTAGATGATGTAGGTGCTAAACTTTGGTCGCTCCGCAATTGCACCGCTTACTATTGTCGCTGCTGTTGCACAGAAAACCATCATGAAGAACCAGGTTAGTGCTGTGCCGACATCGTATGAGTCGCCTGCTAAGAAGAAGCCATCCGTTCCGACAAGCATATACGCGGAAGTGCCCATCATCAACGCAAAGCCAACGACAAAGAATGCAAGTGAACCCATAGAGAAATCCACTAAATTCTTCATCAGCACGTTGGTAGTGTTCTTAGCCCGTGAAACGCCCGCTTCAAGCATTGCAAATCCCGGCTGCATAAACATCACAAGAAACCCGCAGAGCAGTACCCAAACATAATCCACAGGTGCACCCGGATCCTCTTCAAGCGTAGTTCTTCCTGTTGGGTCTCCAGCCATTACTGCAGGTATTAGTGCTATTATCATGCTCAACATCACGAGCACCATAGCCAACCGTCTCACTGATATTTCCCTTTTTCCTATTTCCATTTTTCCGTATTAATTTCCTCCTGTTCACAACATTGCTTAAACACCCCTATTAGACTATTTGAGAATTCTGCACAATGATTCATAAAAAGTATGAAAAAAACAGGTTTTTCAAACTCGATAGGCAGTCCAACAATCCAAAATTGGACGAAAAAGAAGGGCAGATAAAGTGTTAACACCAAAAAGGAGGGAAAATTTCGGTGCCAAAACAGATTGTGCGACAGCCTCTCGAACCTCAAAACTGTAATTGTGTTGAGGATGGTCGGCATACTCTACACATGGTTTCTAAAGATATTAGTAATTTATATATAGTTGAGTGCAAAATGATATATGACACAAAGGGCAAAAGTATAGTTCAACAGATAGTATGAAAAAAAAAATCAGAGAACATGACCTTGAGAGCGCGGGGTGGGTTCTATCCCCTCCGAAAGTTTTTAAGAAAAGCGCTGAAGGCGAAAGAGAGTGCGAAAGTTATCCTGCCAGCTCGCCAACTGATAACCGTATTCTATCTCTCAATAAGAAAATTGATACTTTAAGTGACGGCATAAGATGGTCCTGGGCATGCAGAATACTCGGCAATGTGAACGATTATAGAGTAAATACGTCTTCTGCTTCGCAACCCAAAGTTGGAGACCTTGCTCTTGTGAAAATAGAAGAAATTGGTAATCATAGTAAAATAATGACAATAAACAATAAAAGATTGCGCATCTATGTTGGCGATCTTTTCGTAGGCGTTTTTGGAAATAGATACGCTACCAAAGCTTTTGAGGGGGTAGTTGATGGTTTAGATAATCTTAGCATGCTAACAGCATGCGGTATGATTGGAACCGTGAAGTCTAAACATGGGGCCATAAAGAACCCTACCCGTGTGTCGTTTGTCGGATTCATGAGTAATGGCGAGGGTCAAAAGATCAATCTAAAAGAGTCGAAATTTCATGAATCCGTTCCCAAAAGC
>JAPVWK010000149.1 GCA_028572065.1 Candidatus Methanophagales archaeon | reverse complement strand
TGGTGGGATTTGAACCCACGATCTGCTGATTACGAATCAGCCGCTTTACCCCTAAGCCACAGCGGCTCCCAGTGGTATCTCTTTGAGGATATTAATACTTGGGATACTTAAGCGTTTACAGAAAAAGCGGCTTTTTTGAGTGTGTGTTGCTTACACCTGTTGATGCTACATGAACATTTAAATACGTAGAATGTATAGGTAAGATATACTATGAAAAAGGAAGAGCTGGTGCATTTGCATTTATTATTGGCGCAATTGAAGAAGTATTGCGAGGAAAAAGGAATGGCTTGCGATTTCGCAAACTACAACAAGTTGGGCATCTCTCCATTTCAGGTGCATCGAAGCAAAGACGATCACAAACAGGCGGTCTTCGCTCTCGGAATCGAGCTTGCTTCTTTAAAGGGGCGGTCCCAGGACCATTTGCTATCCCGGAGATAAAAGTCCGCAAGGGCATCTCCCATCCCTTCGTACTGCTCTTAGTCGGCTGCAGTCCTCTGCAGTAGCAAAAGGCGAAATCGCTGTAGCGTTTTATGTTAACATCAATGACTAAGGTGTGACTATTCAGAGGACGGGCAGCTACTTATGGCTAAGAGCGCGGAAGGACTGATATGCTTCTACTATGTCCTTTCCTTCAATGAATACCGTATCTCGCTCTAATGCAAAGGCTATTGCATCTTCCTTCGTGAGTGCAGCCCCTGTTTCGGTATCCAACATTTCACAAATCGCCATTGCCGGAGGTATGCCAGCAAGCAGCGCTAGAACTACCGAAAGCTCCGTCTGACCTCTTCTTTCATCGAGCAGGCCCTCTGCAGCCTTCAATATTGAGACATGCCCAGGTGTCCTGAACTCATCACAAAAATCGTAGGTGTTACCGTTTAGTGTTTCATCCACCGCTTCACCTATCAGCTTTATCGTTAATGCTCTGTCTCTATCCGTTATACCTGTGAATGTGTCACGATGGTTCACCCAAAGTGAAAAGGAAGAGCGTTTATCGTATGAAAGGTCGCCCTTTCCTTCCACCATCTTTCTTATAGGAGAGAATTCACCGGTCACGTTTATCAGTATATCGCTAATCAGAGGCAGTCCAAGTTTCTCTGCGGCAACGGGATGTATAGCAACGCAGATAAGCCCACCGCCTTCAGTTCTATAATACGCAATATCTTTTGGTGTAACCGCAGATGCGGGCATTACAAAGTCAGTCTCGCCCTCTCTATCCGCAGCATCGTAGATTAATACGGTTTTACCCTTTTTCACGTATTCTATACCACGTTCTACCGTCTCTGGAATATTCATACCATCACCATTGCTCTTATCTCATCGCCATCAATTAATTTTAGTTCACATCTTAAGTAAACAGGTGAAATTATCTCTACGACATCTTCGGGATAATGTGTACGGTCGGGAATGATAATTGCACTTTTTATTCCCTCAGCTCGGTCACACAATATTTTACATGTGAAGCACTTGCCACCACCAAAAGTCCTATCTTCTGATTCAAAACCTGCTATTTCTACACCACTTAGCCCTGCCAATTTCTTCCTTAGTGATATACTCGGTGAATCCAAACGGAGATTTAAGGTGCCAGGAAAAGGATTGAAACCTAATTTAGTCTTAAATTGCCGTTTATAGCCCATAAGAGTCGTATAATATTGCCCTTCGCCAAGACCCGTAATCAAATGACCACCGATTTCTAACTCGATATTCGGTGTGGAAAAGAATATCTCCTGATATTCGTAACATTCACTTTTCAGTCGCGCTATCCCATTCCCTGTCAGTATTATCCACTGTCCATCCGCGATTATCCTTCTATGCACTAGTCCTTCTCTTTCAAGCTCCTGGAGTCGCCTCGCCGCGGTCTGTACGCTCGTTTTTATCGTTTCTGCAAACTGCCCGGAAGATAACTTAATTGGTTGTGCAATCGCACCTAACAATGCAAGTTTTTTTAATGAAACAATTATGTCCCCACTCATCTTTCTCCTTCACCTTGGCAATACCAATTTTGAGATACATCTCAAATATAGGAAAGGCGAATATAAAAAGGTTGCGTTTTTACTTGTCTTTTAAACTCAAGCCGGCAAGCAAACCGAATAGAAGACCGTATAGATGCGCGGCATGCGCTATTCCGTCTTGCAAACCCATCATAAGCGGTAAAACGTCATAAAATAAAGGTAATATAAAAGCTATCATCCATAGTTCCAGTGGTACAAAACCGAATAGATACACTCGCAGTCTTGGCATTAACACCGCAAGAGTGGTCAATATCGCGTATATCACCGCACTTGCACCCACTGCAGGATAACTGGAAGTAAAACACCAGCAAATCCCTGCAAAAATGCCGGAAAGGAAGAAGATGAGTATAAATTTTGTGCTGCCCACTTTATGCTCTAACACCGGCGCGAAGAAGACGAATACGAGCAGGTTGATAAGGATATGCCCGAACTGATGTGTAGAATGAAGAAAGACATAAGTTACCAGCGTCCAGGGACGTTCTAAGACATTCTGTGGATCTAGCACCAATAACTGGGTATAACTCGGAATGAGTAATTGCAAAACGAAAGAGAAGGCCATGATGAACAATAACAAATAGGAATAGTTATGAGCGAAAACGCTGAATAAGTTAGTATCAACGTTTTTTAGCCGTTCCATGGTCGGCATCGCGGTGGTTCTTCTTTTTTCGGGGTCGTTTTTATGATCCTCTGATCCAACGCACCAGTGCAGTCCTGGTGGGAGATGCTCCTTGCAAAGGGTATCGCCACAATACTTGCATCGGTACAATGCCTGTTTACCGCAGATAGTGCAGCGTGTACGTGTCATGTAAGTGAAAGGAGAGGTTACAAATTTAAAGGTTATGTGATAGTAATGTTATAGCGTGGATTTCCGTTGCACATGTGGCTTAAAGCATATTCCGTTTGGATGTGGTTTCTATCAGTCAAATATTTTTAACTTCTCCTATCAGATAAGTGCTTCTCGCTTCGCTTATACGCACCGGGAAATATGACCCGAGAGGCAAATCAGCTTTTAATACGACCGTGCGGTATGCGCAGTCGCGCGCGATTACGCCGCCTTTCTTACCCTTTTCCGTTACTAAAACAGGAATCACTGTCCCTTCCAATTCCTTGTTCGTGGCAATAGCAAGTTTATGATGCCTATCTGAGATGATTCTCGACCGCCTTTTCTTCTCCCGCTCTAACAAATCCTTCTGCTTCGCGGCTTCGGTCATGGGTCTTGGTGAGAACCTTGTTATGTTAACTTTTTCCGGCTTTACGCGCTCCAATAGGTTCAGCGATACTAAGAACTCGGTTTCCGTTTCTGTTGGGAATCCAATGATAAAATCGGTCGAAATCGTGCTGTACTCGAATCGGTGCCTTATGGTCGTTACCAGGTCCACGAACTCATCTATCTTGTAATTCCTTTTCATAGCGTTCAGCACCCTATCAGAACCAGATTGCACAGGCACATGAAAGAATTTGAATATCTTTTCGGACTCGAATGCGTCTAGAACATCATCTAAGATCGGTAGTAGTGTAGAAGGGTTCATCATGCCTACTCTCACACGGAACTCGCCATGCACAGCAGACACCATTTTTAGCAGCCCCGGGAGCTTTATGCCTGCCCGGTCGAGGCCGTATGCACTGCAGTCCTGAGCAGTAATTCGTATCTCTTTTGCACCATTGTCCACCGCATTTTTTACCGCGTCACGTATCTTTTCCGGTGAGTAGCTCTTTAGTTTGCCTCTCGCTCGTTTCACGATACAATAAGTGCAGTTTCCGGTACAGCCCATGGATATGGGTATTGTACTAATCAAGCCATCAAAATCGAATTCTTGTTCCTTACTACTGCAAATATCCTGCGGTGTTACCAATGCTACATCATCGCCCAGAACACTTCTTACAAGCTCAGGCTGTGCCGCCGCCATACAACCAGCCACGATAACCTCTTTTCCCTGCTGCTTCAACTCGTTCAGCCGCTTTAGCACATTTAATTCCGTTCTCTTCGTTACGGTGCAGGTATTCACGATAACGACCTCGGCTTCGTGTTCTTCTACTATCTCATGACCTGACTTTCTTAAAATCGCACGCATCTTCATCGTGTCACCAGTATTCGCGGTGCAGCCGAAAGTTTCGATAGAAAATTTTGTTCCCGGTACGGGCAGGTTCATTTTTTTATAAGTTATTTTAGTTTAGAGATGCTTTTGTTTTTATTAACGTTAGTGTGGAGATAAAGAGAAGGGTAAAGAGAAGAAGAGAAAAATGACGATAAAAGAAGAGTTACCACCAGGAGAAGTAGCACCGGAGGAGATCCAAGCGGCGAATATGGAAGTTTCCGCCAGCTTTTCGGAGATGTTCAAGCCGGTTATTGGACCTCATGGCTCTAAGATTTTGATAACGCAGGGCGCCACGAAGATAGAAGCTGCGGACCTTATATCCAGTAACGCACTCAGCCTGGTAAAGGAATTGAAGTATCAGCACCCTACTGC
>JAPVWK010000148.1 GCA_028572065.1 Candidatus Methanophagales archaeon | reverse complement strand
TCTCGACAAGGGTCTTTACCGTAGGATCCACACTAATTTCATTATCTGGTATCATATATTGGCTCACTAGGTAAAATAATCGCTTTTAAACTATATAAAAATAGTAGGACTGTCTATCTCTTATCCGAACACGCATGTATCGGTATCTTAATCTCACGGTTATCACGAATAATGGTAGCAGTTTTTGGTTGCAAGCAGACTAATTTTTTTATCGCTTCTGAGGTTCTTCCTTTTGCTCTTATCTCCATGTACCGGCCTATGGTGAGAAACGATGCAAGAATAAGCGCAGTATCGTAAAACAGAAATTCTTGTGTAAGTATACCGGAAGTAGCCAGAAGGCTTGATACAAATGCAACTCCTATACCCATGGAATACATCACATCCATGTTGAGATTCCTATTCTTAAGTGCACGATATGTAGCACTGAATATCGGATGGCTAACATAAATGAAGGCAGGCGTAGAAACAACCAACATAATATATGCCATTGAAAACGGAAAATCAACCGTAACACGCATAAGGATCATTAAAGGGATACCTACGGCAAACCCGACAATAAATCTGTTGCGTTTTTCTCGTAAGTCTTTTTCCCTTGCAACCTCTTCTAAATCTTCTGTCTCTTCTCCCGCTACACCAAGATAAAGATAGCCCGCGTCTTCAATGGCTCTTTTCATATCTGCTACTGTGGCCATTTTGGGGTTGTATGTGATATGCGCCTTCTCCGCGCTGAGATTTACCGTAACACTACTGATTCCATCCAGTCTGTTGATGGCGTCCTCAATGGTTTTTACGCACATCGCGCATGTCATACCGCCGATTTTCAGCATGACCTTATCATTTATCACATCATAACCTGCATCTGTTACTGCTTTTTCTAAGTCCGTGAGTTTTACTTTTGTGGGATCGTACTCCACCACAGCAGTCTCGTTTCCAAGGTTCACTTGTGCATCTGCAACACCCTCTTGATCCAATAATGATTTTTCTATGGTGGTAGCGCACATCGCGCAGGTCATTCCTGAAATCGTTAGTTCCGCCTTCTTGCGTTCTTCAGTCATACATTTACCTCTTAAATGGCTTCAATATCTTTAGATATATCATTTCATATCTTCTCACCTACCAATATTAGTTCGCTTCCTAACCCGGTGATTGATGGCTCCTTACTAAAACGGTCAATTATATCAGTAACTTGAGCGTATAATCTCTCATCCCAGTTCGTTAGCTTTCGCATCTCTTCAGGAAGAGAATATACAAAATTGCCTTAGATTTTCATGACCCATTTCAAATACTGGTCTATTTTCTCATCAAATGTGCTGAAATACCCGTCATACCTCTCGGATACTTCATCCCATTCCTTTCTCAACTCTTCAATTTCTCTTGGGTTATCTTCTAACATTTTCTACCCTTAGCAATGTCGTTAATGGTATCGAGCTATGTGAAGTCGCCCATTACTATTCCCCTTTCAAGAAACTATATGTTCTTTTGCCCTTTCTCAATAGCCTAAACAATCTTCTACTTGTGACATTAGACTCTATTTCATTCTCTTTCATATGGTGATCACTGAAGGATAGAATTCCGTTTGGTTTCAATCGTTTTGGTTTATCCTTTTTGGGCTTACTCGCGCATAGCATCAATTATCTCTTTCCGAAATCTTCCAAGCTTAGAAGCGATCATTGCGACATATTTACCCTGAAATCGTGCTGCCGCTAACTCATTCGCGCTTGGCATGCGCCCCCCAGTGTCACCAGCAATTGTTGACGAGCCATAGGGAAACCCGCCGGTAATTCCATCAATACCACCCTGACCTTCAAATAGATATGGTAAACCCACAATGACCATCCCATGATGGAGAAGCGTAATGTGAAAACTCAGGATGGTAGATTCCTGACCTCCATGCTGTGTGGCAGAGCTCGTAAATACACTTCCTATCTTACCGACAAGAGCTCTGTCTTTCCAAAGCCTGCCGGTAGCGTCAAGGAACTGACGCATCTGGCCGCACATATTTCCAAACCGCGTTGGTGTGCCAAAAATAATTGCATCTGCGGATGCTAACTCACCCAGAGTACATATCGGGACATGAGCAATCGCTTTCTGCGCTTTTATTTGTTGTTCTTTTAATAGCCATCGGCGTTTTCTTAGCGGAAATCGTGATCAAACTAAAGTGATAGATCGCGTTTGCTTCCTATTTTATCATATTATGCGTTTCTCACAGATGTGGAGTAGGCTGTGTTTGGGTTTCCCCACTGCTTTATATCCTCCAACTGCAGCGTTTACCATAATTGAAGAATAAAAGAAAGAATGAACGGAGTTACTTCCTGAGCTCCCCCAATCTCTTCTCTATCTGCTCTAATTCTTGCCTCAGATCTTTTGCTCGCCTATCAAGCATTGAAACCTCTTCTTTTATACGCCTCGGCATCGTAGCTCCAATTATACTCAAGCCACCGCTTTTATACATCTCAATTGCTTCTTTTACCGTGCCAGCCGTGACAGTCGCAATATCCACGCCCGCCGCATGAAGCATATAAAATATATTTGGTCCTATGTTCCCGGAGATAACCAAATCCACCTCTTTATTCATAAGCATTTCAGGATGTCCGATACAAAAAGCTCGCCCGGTCTCATCAATTATGCTTTCGTTTGGTACTGCTTCAAACGCCATTGTATCAGGGTCTACAATCACGAAGTATTTGCTCCTTCCAAATTCCCAGTGCACTCGCGCATCCAGATCTCCCGCCGCCGCAGTTACACATATTTTCATCTTTTTTATTACCGCCCTTACAGTAATTACAGGAGGTTTGCCCTTTTAAAATATACGCAGTCAATCCAATTTTCAGCAGGGCTGAAACAGGAGTCACCTAAGCTCACAGGATACATTCCCAGTAAGTATGCCCCCATAATATCGTCTGTTTCACATTTAGGTTGTCCCGATGGGTCCATCCCAAAATAGGGACAACTATCCTTAAAAGAGATTTTCTCCGCGTTATTTTCGTGTGGCGTAAATGCCATAAGGAACACTTCAATTTACTACGGAGTATTTTGATTTACCCCTCTTTCCACCCCATTTGGTATATACTTTTGGGGTATATCTCGATGTTTTCGGGGTTTTTCAAAATTCTCATTAGTATATCACAAACATCCACCTTTCCTGTTATCAGTTCAGGTCGCTCTTCTGGAATTCCTTTGATAACATCTTAGTGCCAGTTGAGAATTCCGCCATTAAGATTGTAGCCGTTCTCGAATCCAAGACCACACAAGAGGGTGTTTGCAGCCCTGCTCCTGTGTCCAGAGCGGCAATAAGTGATAATCTTTTTATCCCTTTCAAGCTCTGCATGCGGATATTCAATTTCGCCCAATGGAATCCATTTTGCTCCCGGGATATGACCCGCCTCATATTCATAAGGCGGCCTCACGTCCAGTAATCTCCCTTTTCTTTTCTACTCATTTTCTTTAGATATGTAATATTCATTTGAATTTTTTCCCGTTATTCCCGGACATAAAAAGTGCTCATCCGACTTCCGAACACATTCTTCTTCGCTGATAAATATAGAATTCATCAGGAAATGGATATTTAGCTTCTTCCACTTGTTCTTCTCTCACCTCATTCCCTCCAGCCAAAAAATTCGCGATACCCTCAGGACTCAAATAGTAATAATATTCCAGAAGCTCAGTGGTCTCTTCTCTTATATAAGCGATAATCGCTTTATCCTTGAGTTCATATAGTATTTTCCTCACTTCTCTTGGTGTCATACCACAAGCACGGGCAATGTCAAGGTCCCTGACACCTTTATCCAGAGTCATACCCGAAATTATATTAACTCCTTTCTCTCCCCAACGTGTTTTAACATTCCTGATTAGTTCTGTTCTATCAGTTTCCGCAAGAAATCCGAGTCCTTTTTCGATTTTAGCTTTTCCTACTCTTTCTTTTAACTCTTCAAGATTCTCTCTAACATTTTTAGGCAAATAAGACCGGTAATGTGGTCTGTCTTTCCTTTTTATTATCTTAATCTCTCCGATTCCCAAATCCTTTAATATGCTTGATACATCCTCAAGAAAGTCCCTTGAGCGAGAGATTATCTCATGATTACCTTTTCGTTGATCAAGTTCAAATAACATCTCCAGAACCAGAATTTTTGAGAGCGTCTTTTCCTGATACGGGTGCTGTTCCCACCGCTCTTTCATCTTATCGGGTATTCTAATGGCGTTTCTTTTATAACCCCTACTTTGATAATAAGTCCCTATTATCGCCCTTATGGTTAGTGGTATCCGGTCGCTTTGAAATGACCCGAAAGTATGATACAGTCGTTTAAATATCTCCTTTTTACGTTTAGCAGGATGTACTAATCCTTCTTCGGAGCCCTTCCTAAGTATTTGTAGCGCAATAATATCCAGGTCAGAGGACACCACGACAGGGAGTTTATACCTTCTCTTGTAATAAGGTGTTATTTTAACTCCTGGAGGAAGGCAATAGCTTGATATAACTTCTCTCCCCTCTATATCCACGTGGCTAAAATCGGCTATCGCAATCAGAGCCCATTGAGGTATATTAGTACCGCCTTTCTCCCATTCTTTTACTGCGCGTGCGAGTGCGAAGTGATTTT
>JAPVWK010000147.1 GCA_028572065.1 Candidatus Methanophagales archaeon | reverse complement strand
GGCACTTGCGATTGAAACACCCAAAGGGGTCAGAAACATCGAGAGGACTCCATGTATGGCTGAAGGGATCACCAACCATCCATGGACGTGGAGTGAATTTTTGATGTTTAAGGGTGGGTCATGAAATTTAGGACACCACCATTTTTTCACCTCTTTTTATCATCTCATTTGTTGTTAGGTACATAAATAATACGCCCTAAAAATGTTCGGTTTTGGCTAAAAAGCCGAATAAAGTTAGAATTCCGAGCGAAAACCGTATAGAAATCCTCCATACAGTATCCCACTTAAACCCGATTACCTACCCTCTTTACTCAACCCACGTTAACAAATTACCCTTTGTGAAAATGTTCCTATTATATCCCCGATTACGCCTTCAAAATCCGCAGTTGTTATAAATAGCTCGCCTGCTTTCTTACCCAACCGCTTAGCTTCTTTTGCTTTCTTTAACCATATTTCGGTACAGATATTCTTAATCTCTCTACCCGTACAGCTCTCAGGAGTCAAGTCCACGATACGATTGAAATCTATGCCTTCGTCCAGATTGTATTTGCTTGTCTTTATCTTGTAAATCTCAAGCTTTGCTTGCCTGTCTGGAACAGGGACTTCAATACATTTGCTCCTGGATAGAATCGCATCGTCAACGCGGTCATCGCGGTTGCTTGTAAATATCGTGATTATTGATTCATCACGCCGGCTGAACCCATCGAGTTCACCACACAACTGCAGCATAGCAGCCCGTACCTCATCGCCCGCATCTGTTTCGCCACTACCTTTCCTGCGCTTCAGTGCGAGACCGTCTATCTCATCCATAAATACTATGCACGGCGCTTTCTTCCGTGCCAACTCATAGAGATCGCGTATATTGGCTGAAGTCGTCCCGAGCCATTTTTCTACGAGTTCAGGCGCATTCACGCTGAGAAAAGGCACACCTGATTCGTGGGCTACGGCTTCTGCCAGCATCGTTTTTCCCGTACCGGGCGGACCAACTAACAACAGCGCATTCAGGATTTCAACTCCCGCTTCTGCCATTTCTTTGCTTATCGCCGGATCAAGCTGAAGCTCTGTATGTTCCCTGAGTTGTTCCTTCACCGTTTCCAGTCCACCTATATCATCATAGGTCACGTTTGGACTCTCGTTGACCACGAATTTCTCTGCTTTGAATTTGTAAGAATCCAGAAGTTCCAGGATGTAGTAACTTCGCGGATTGAGGTCTACCTCCTTACCAGGCACTATTTCCGCTATTGAAAATCGCTGAGGTCTCGGAATCACGTGAATCATACTTTTACTTCCGCCAACGGTGACCAATACCTTGTCGTTTTTCTCCTCATAATTTACCACGTAACCACGGACCGCGGGCGTAGTTTTAAGCTCTTTGTGGATATTGTCTAACTCATCTCGTGCTGTTTTTTGTTCATGCACCGCATTTCTATGGCCTAATCGCAGTTTATAAAGCTCCTGTTCATACTCTACCAATCGTTCTGCCTGCATGGAAATTACCTGTTCTGCAATCTCCTGTTCATCTATATAGCCCGGCTGCTTTGCTTTTTCGTACAGCTCGTTCAACAATTCCGCTTTTCTGTCGGTTCCTACAAAATCGGCTATTGCCATGTCAAGTCACCATTTATCGGTAGGAAATTATTTGTCAATTCCTTTACATCCATCAGTTCAAACAATTGCTTTTTACTTTTCCATTTTTTTGTCATTATTTTGCCTCTGATTTTTTTAGACCGTTTTAGATATATTGTTAGGGCTACAAAAGATTTGCCCTAACAAAGTTCGGTTTTGGATGAAAAAACGGATAAAGTAGCCATTACTCCCGCATCGTGTGATACATTGCATACGTCATCGCCAGGAGCATCAAAACGGCAAAAAGCAATTTTACCTCGTGCGGCAGGACTTCACTCACGCATCCCGCGATCGCGGTCGTTTCAATCCCCATTTCGCGATAGAGAATGTCAAGAGCAAGTCCCAAAGCAACTGAACATATTGCGATCATTGCCAGATACAGTGCAGCCGAGCGTTTTCCCAAGAACCGAGCTACCATCGTGATCGTTACGGCATTGGTTGCAGGTCCTGCTAACAGGAATACAAATGCAGTGCCCGGGCTCATACCTTTTGCGATCAGGGCTGCCGCAATGGGTGTGGATGCGGTCGCGCAGATATACAGAGGAATTCCAACCACAAGCATGGCGAGCATTGAAGCCAGACCGCCGCCGAGATACGACTGAATCGAACTGTCAGGTATTGCGTAGGAGATGATACCAGCAAGTAAGATTCCCACGATGAGCCACCCGGAAATCTCACCCAGAAGGTTGAGGTACGCATACCGGATTCCTGCGTAAATGCGTTCTGCAAAGCCCGGGTCTTCGGATATGGTGCTGCATGTGCTACATGTGCATGACGCCATCTCTTCTGGGTCTGCGGGGTCTTCATCTTTTATCAGCATGTTATTTGTGATCCCGGCAG
This sequence comes from Candidatus Methanophagales archaeon, assembly GCA_028572065.1. Classification (GTDB taxonomy): domain Archaea; phylum Halobacteriota; class Syntropharchaeia; order Alkanophagales; family Methanospirareceae; genus QENJ01. The sequence goes on along the minus strand of JAPVWK010000147.1, from coordinate 2,228 downwards.
CAAGAGCGGTTACAAACGCTGCAATCGGGCGAAAGACGGTCATTATCGGGTCAAGAAGTGCGTAGGTTATTGCGATCGAATCCACACCCGTCTCGGGTGTCGAGATCAAAAAGGAAACAGTTGCACCCCTGGTTGCACCTCGCTTTCTCAGAGAAATGGCTGTAGGTACGATCCCGCATGAGCAGATCGGTAGCGGGATGCCCACAATCGAGGCGTTGATCACCGATCTGAACTTCCCTGCCGATGCGCCGAGATAGTTCATTATCTTCTCACCAGGGATAAAAATGTGCAGAAGTCCTGCAACCCCGAATCCCAGGAACAGATAGGGTGCTGCGTCCAGAAAGATTTTCCATATCTCACCTGCGATGCCTGCAATTAGAACCGTGAGAGTATTCATCATGCTCATGGGTTGCACTCCGTTACATGCTCTTTGCACAGCTCTATCAGCGCTTTAACATGGTCGTCTGCAATGTAATACACTGCGAACCTGCCCTCTTTTTTGACCCGCACAAGGTCAAGCTGCCGCAGGGTTCTTAGACTGTGTGAGATTGCGGATTGCGTCACTTCAAGCGCACAATCGAGTTCGCAGACGCACATCTCTTTTTGTGATAGCAGAAATAGTATTTTGAGGCGTGTATCGGACTGAAGCACCTGAAAGGTAGTGGATATTCTGGTTATCACATTCGCATCAGGAATGTTCTGCATCATTTCTTCCAAAAGCGATTCGCTGACACGTGGGCAATTTTTATCCATGAATATATGAACAGGTATTCATATATAAATGGTTAGTGGTCGTGAATCAAGACTGTTGTAGTGCGAGGATATAGCCCCTTGCGGGTTGCCTCTATTTGGATTATAAGAACCACCTCTGTTTGTCCGCGGCAAAAGACTTTCTATATGTGGCATAAATCTTCCAATACTTCTGTATGATTTGATCATATTTAGGACTGAGTTTATCCCAAATTTTTTTCTCTGTTTCAATTCTTATGCTGTCTTGCATGTCATATTCCAATATTGTTAGGTGGAATGAAATGAATGCGCTAAAAATATAAGGGAATTGATATTTTCCCGAACGTCACTTTCCCAGTCGCTCAAACAGAAGTATCTTAACAAAATCAAAACATATTTTCTCCCCTATGTTTCTATCTCCCTTAAACTGGTTGCAGGATATATTTAATCAATGAATTAGCTAAAATTTAAAATGATCTATGTTTTTATATCTTCAGACTCAAATCTAAGAACAGATAGAAAGTCAACAAAAAATGGATAATGGAATAACTGAAGAAATGACTGTATCTATATGGAAGGAGAGTACACTCCACCAATTATCCCCATACATTGGGAAAATAAGATCGAATATAACTAAAGAACTCATCCTTAACTATACCAAACCATACGATACAATCTTCGATCCTTTTTCTGGCTCGGGAACTGTTGCATTGGAAGGGTTGTCGCTCAATAGGAATGCTATTGCGAATGATATCAATCCGTATGCGGTTACATTAACAAAAGCAAAAATGTATCCCCCTCACTCCGTGGAAGAAGCCTTAGAAAAAATAGAATATTATCTAAAATTATCTGAAAGAGAAGTACATACAATTTCTTTATCGGAAATACCCGAGTGGGTAAGAAGCTTTTTTCATCCAAACACACTTAAAGAAATTATAGCATTGAGCAGATTATTAAAAAAAAACGAAGAGTATTTCCTTTTGGCTTGTCTTCTAGGTATTCTTCACCATCAACGGCCAGGATTTCTTTCTTATCCTTCAAGTCATGTGGTTCCATATTTAAGAACAAAGAAATTCCCAAAAGAAAAATATCCTCAACTATATACTTACAGAGAAGTTAGGTCAAGACTTATTAACAAAATAAAACGTGCTTTTAGACGTTTTCCAAAAGTTGATCCAATGTTATTTAGAGAGTGTAAAATGGATGATGCTAATATATTGAAATTACATGAAAGTAGCATTGATGCAGTGATTAGTAGTCCACCATATATGAATGCTCTGGACTATGGAAGAGATAATCGCTTAAGATTATGGTTTTTGGGGGTGACAGATTATAAATATTACGATAACATGAGTCCAAGCACACAAAAGGATTTTTATCATTTAATGGATAATGTATTGAATAATCTTTATTACATGTTAAAACTAAATTCACCGTGTATATTTGTTGTAGGCGAAGTAAAAAGGAAAAATAACACGATTAACACGTCTTCGATAATT
>JAPVWK010000146.1 GCA_028572065.1 Candidatus Methanophagales archaeon | reverse complement strand
TAAGTCGAGCAAGGGATACAAGCGAGTTCGTGAAGACTTTAGCGTAAGCGATCTTCATCGAATCAAAAAAGGTATTACTGAGTTGTTTTTGCTTCAAAATGCACGTTTGCGGGATATATTCACCACATTGCGGGAATTGTGTGTTGTGCATGAACTCTACTTAGTAGCACATCTAGGTGGAGTTTTGTTAAAGCTTGTGATTAACTGGTGGTTGTTTGGTTGTTGCACTCGTCGGGAAACTACATCGGTTTTTGGTAAGGGTTATAACATAATTCATTAGTAGCATCTCTGATAGCATCCCGTAGATGATGGAAATCAGTTATAGTTGAACTCACAAAGACATTTGGTATTATTTTCTTTTATCCACCTATTGTATAGCCCTCCTATTGTATCGAGCCACTTTTATTACCCCTACCTATCTTTACCCTAACACCTAGGACATATAAAAATTTCACACATGTAAACATCTACTTCTACCATATCACACCACATAATTCCGCAACGTCCCAATACCCTCTATCCGTATTTCTATCGTATCGCCTCTATCCATAGCACCAATTCCACCTGGCGTGCCCGTTGCAATAATATCTCCCGGCATCAACGTCATAACGTGCGAGATAAACGAAACCAGCTCCTCCACGGTAAATATGAAATTAGCGGTATTTGAATCCTGCCTCAGCTCGCCATTAAGAAAACTTTGTATCTTTAGATTATTCGGGTCAACATCTGCGACTATCCCGGGACCTATCGGACAGAACGAGTCAAAGCTTTTTGCTCGTATCCACTGTCCATCCCTCTTCTGTATATCCCGAGCTGTCACGTCATTCAAACAGGTAAAGCCTTCTACATGTGCCATAACGTCTTCGGGCGCGAGGTCTTTGCACGTATCTTTTATGATTACTGCTAATTCCGCTTCATAGTCCACCCGTGCCGCTTGAGGCGGATAGCAAATACTCTCTTCGGGCCCTACCAACGCAGTAACTGGTTTCATAAATAAAACAGGCTCTGCTGGTAACGGCATCTCAAGCTCTTTTGCGTGGTCTCTGTAGTTAAGACCCACTAAGACTATCTTCGTTGGGCGGTGCGTTAAAAATGAAAGAGCCATTATTTCATTTTTGGGCAAACAATTTCCTTATCTCTTCGCCTACGATCTCAACTTGATGCTTGCCTATTTCTTCGCGACTCGCCTTTAAAAACGGAATACCTCTTTTGGACTCTGCTACCCATTCTTCTGCGAATTCGCCGTTCTCTACTCGTGCCAGAGCTTCCTTCATCTTTGCCTTTACTTCAGGTCCGATTATCTTATGCCCCTCTGCCCACATGCCATACTCTGCGGTATTGGAGATAACTTCTGCCATCCGCTTTATTCCGCCTTGCCATACCAAATCAACAATAAGCTTCATCTCGTGTACACACTCGAAATACGCCATCTCCGGTGGATAGCCTGCTTCTACTAAGACTTCAAAACCGTTCTTCATTAATTCTACCAGACCGCCACATAACACGCACTGCTCGCCAAACAAATCCTCGTAAGTCTCCTGTTCAAACGTGCATTCCAGGATACCCGCTTTTGTCCAGTGCATTGCCTTTGTCATTGCCAACGCCAGTTCGCGTGCATTTCCTGACGGATTCTGTTTTACCGCAACGAGACCCGGTACGCCAAAGCCTTCCAAATACGCTACCCGTTCCTCGGTTCCCGGCGCTTTTGGCGCTACCATTATAACGTCCACCTCTTCGGGAGGCACGATTCTCTTGTAGCAGATGTTAAAGCCATGCGAGAAACAAAGTGCTTTTCCCGCTTTCATATGCTGCTGTATCTGCTGTTCGTAAACCGCGGGCTGAACCTCGTCCGGGAGCAAAACATGAACTATATCGCCCTTTTCCGCGGCTTCATCTACCGGCAGAACCACAAACCCGTCTTTCTTTGCCTTGTCCCAACTCGGATTGTTTCGACCGCCCAATATCTCCGTCTCGCCTATGACCACGTTAACTCCTGAGTCCCTCAAGCAGTTTGCCTGTGCATCGCCCTGTGCTCCGTATCCGATTACTGCTACGGTCTTACCTTTTAAAATGCTATCATCTACATCCTTATCATGTAATATTTCCATGGTATCATCCCCTCTGTTATTTATGTAAACCAAATTTTAAGCGTATATAAATGTTGCGTTCTGGTTTCGCAGACGACATTTCCTGCTATTCTTCTGCGTGCGTATCCCACCCAGGTATTTCAGGCATTTAGTCACGACCTATCGCAGTAAGCCCGGTCCGAAACAACTGTTTCACACCAAAATGCTGCATCAAATCCACAAAACGGTCTATCTTCCTGGGCTCTTCTGTAAGCTCGATTATCACCGAATCCAGTGTGGCATCCATTATTTTCGCATCGTACGATTCCGCAAGCAGCATCACTTCCAGACGCATTCCCGAATCTTTTGTGTGTACTTTTAGCAGACACAAATCGCGTATTATCGCTTCATCCGCCTTCAAATCCACTACTTTTACCACTTCTATCAGATTACTTATCTGCTTCCGCACCTTCTCCAATTCGCTCTCAGTGCCTTTTATCGCCACCGTCATCCTTGACAACCCTTCCTTCTCGCACGGTGAAACCGTAAGAGACGTGATATTGATTCCCCGCATCGTGAACATACCCGACATCCGCGTTAGCACTCCCGGATGGTCCTCTACCAATAGCGAAATTATACGTGTTTGCATCTTTCCGTTCCTATCATACCTATTATACCACCACCCGGTGGAATCATCGGTAATATCTTATCCTCACTGCCTACTATCATATCAATCACTGCCGGCTTACCGGACTCAAATGCGCTATTCAAAACGTCTTTCAAATCTTCCGGCTTCTCTACACGCTCGCCATAGCATCCAAACGCTTCTGCTAGCTTAACGAAGTCCGGCGTTGTACCCAAACCAGTATGCGAATATTTCTTATCGTAGAACAGCTCCTGCCATTGTCTTACCATGCCTAGGTACCGGTTATCGAGGATACAAACCACAACTGGTATGTCATTCTCCATACAGGTAGCCAGGTCCTGGCAGGTCATCAAGAAACTGCCGTCACCCGCGATGTCCACCACCTTCCTATCCGGTACCGCAATCTTTGCACCTATAGCGGCTGGAAATCCGAAACCCATCGTGCCCAGCCCGCCGGAGGAAATAAACGTACGTGGCTCCTTCGTCATGTAATAATGCGCGGCAAACATCTGACATTGCCCTACTTCTGTTGTAACGACCGCATCGCCATCCAGGATTAAACTGAGCTCTTTTATGAACATATCGGATAAAGAGGTGCCTGCTCGTCTCACGTCCTTTATGCAGTCTTCACACGTCGAGTGCATCTCTTTTACACGCTGCAGCCAGACGCTCTTATCGCCCATTTTTTTCTGTTTCGCTAGCCACTTCAGGATGTCGGCAAGCGCAAGCTTCACATCGCCTACTATTGGTATATCCACCGGGATGTTCTTGTTTATCTCTGCCGCATCTATATCCACATGTATCACAGTAGCATCCGGCGCGAACTGGTCCAGTTGCCATGCCGTCAGTCTATCGCTGAACCGTGTCCCCAATGCAAGCAGTGCATCGCATTCGTTTATCGCCCTGTTAGCACAAAGATGCCCGTGCATACCAGCCATGCCTAAACAGAGCGGATGTTTCTCTGGAATGGCGCCTTTGCCCATAAGTGTCGTGACCACACAGGCACCAAGCAATTCCGCTAAACTACGCAGTTCTTCCGTGGCGTCCGAACTTATAATACCGCCACCTGCTAGTATAAGCGGTCGCTCCGCATTTGCTAACACTTCCGCCGTCTTCTTTGTCTGCACAATATTCGGTTTGATATTCGGCTTATAGCCTGCGAAAGTCTCTTTAGTATGTAAATTCACTTTTGCTACGTCTGCTAAGACGTCTTTCGGTAAGTCAATCAAAACCACTCCTTTACGTCCGGTACTGGCGATGTAGAATGCGTTATGTATGACCTTAGGCAAATCTTCAGTCCGCTTCACCAAGAAATTATGTTTTGTAACAGGCATGGTAATCGTGAAAGTGCTCGCCTCCTGGAATGCGTTTGTACCTATTGCAGAAGTTACCACCTGCCCGGTCAACGCTACTACAGGTGCAGAATCCATGTTTGCATTTGCCAGACCGGTAACGAGGTTCGTGGCGCCGGGACCTGAAGTGGCGATACAAACGCCCGTTCGTCCGGATACACGTGCATAACCGTCCGCTGCATGCGCTGCACATTGTTCATGCCGCATCAATATATGTCTAATCGCGTCTTCCTTGTAGAGCGCCTCATATAAATCTAATAAAACGCCGCCTGGTATTCCAAAGGCTACTTCCACGCCCTCGTCTTTTAGCTCTTCTACTACGATCTCCGCACCGCTTAGCTTTACTCTTGCCACTTCTCTTTTTCTCCTTTACTGTACGCAGTTAATCACTCTATGGCTGGATATAGTATAAACCTATTCCAAATAAATATGGTGTTTTGCGAGATGCGTGATTTACCCCCCCCCATTGCAATAAATAGCGTTTGCAGCGGTATAACTAATTGGCAGGGTCCTGGACGGAATAGACGGAATGTCCGTGAATAATGTAAATTCATCGGGTACCACAGTAGTTCCGAACCAATATAGTTTCGAACACGTACACAACCACTTTAAACCTATGGGGTCAAAATGAGGTTGGATTTGTAGGCTACTAAAATCACACAACAGTGTCTCATTCTACGTTTATGCGTTGGATATGGGGTTT
>JAPVWK010000145.1 GCA_028572065.1 Candidatus Methanophagales archaeon | reverse complement strand
CGCCTTTGCCATGTATCAGTAACTCTATCAGGTCTTCTACCTCGTCTATATCCACACCGATAAAAAATGAGTCATGAACAGCGTAACTCAAATTACGGCTCTTCGCAGCCGCCATATGCTCCAAACAGCTAAGTCCGTAATAGGATATAAAGTAATTGTTTGGTTGCCGCAGGAATAACGCATTTGTACCGCCGTTTCGTCCCGGTGCTACTACTACATCCACCTCGTGCATGAATATCCGGTTTATGCTTTCGGTCGTCACCAGCGGAATATCTGCCATTATTATCAGCAATGGCCCTTTTTCCTCTAATATCAATTCATTTAACAGTTCGTTTAGTCCTCTTCCATCCTCTCGTACACTGAGTTCGGACTTGAACTCACGAGTCGGTAACATCAAACCGTCCATCAGCTCGTCCGGGCGGCAGGTGGTAATTATCTTGATTTCGCCTATCTCCGACTCGGCTAACGCAGCTAAAACATCCGTTAACATTCGTATAGCAAGCCCTTCACGTTCTTGCTCGCTTAAAAACGCACCTAATCTCGATTTCGCACCTTTCTTCTTGAACGGTATAATCGCTTTTGTTTTCAATTTCCTCGTGCGTTTAGTTGATAACTACTGACTCGTCAATTCCTCCACTATCATCTCACATTTCTCGCGCATTATCCGCGCCGCTTCAGTTACTATATCATCCACAGGCACGGAACCATCACCCTCAACAGTGATGGATATCTGAGTCTCAGTTGCCTTATTCTTTGTCGAACTGCTATCCTGCAGCTCTTTAAAGCCACACGCGGTTACCGGCTGCCACTTAGCATGCTCTTTGCCTATACCCTTCCGTGCAATAGCTTCAAAAGAGAGCTTTTGTCCCGCAATAGATCTCATACCACTAATCTCTCGCTCTATTGAAATCAACTTCACAAGGGGGATATTATCAAATGCAGGTTCTACATGTGGATCTGACGAGATGAGTTCCTTAGAATAAACCATAGTATAGCCCGCTCTTTCCGGACTCTCCGCTTTTAAAGTCAGAGAGATTTGGTCTTCAGCACTATACATGCTGAGATCATCAGTCTTCAAAGGTATCATCGCCAGACGCAATGCCAACTGCTCATCGTATAACAACGAGTTGTTATCCTGAAAAGTCACTTCGTCAATTGCCAACTTCGGTACTTCTGCAATCATTGCCCGTCTGAGTGCATTTGCAAATCGCACTTTCACACCGGAAAGCACGATTGTTACTTCTTTTTCCCCGCGTTCTACTATTTTTACGTTCATATAACTTTTTGCTTCGCAAAACCTATACAAAAAAAGTACTCGCTGTACATGCCAAACTTAAACTCTCCTGCCACGCTTTCCACCAGGACGCTTCGTGCCATCATGCGGTACTGGCGTCACGTCTTCTATTTTACCTATTCGTATCCCGGCACGGGCAAAAGCCTTTATCGCCGCTTGTGCACCGGGTGCTGGTGTTCTCGACTTACGTCCAGAAGCCGCTTTTACTTTCACGTGTATCCCCCGTATCTCTCGCTCTTTCAGTTTATCCGCAAGTTGCGCCGCCATCTGCATTGCCGTATATGGCGAACTCTCATCACGGTCCGCTTTGGCCACCATGCCACCAGAAGCTCTGGCAATCGTTTCGGCACCCGTCATATCCGTTACCGTGATAATAGTGTTATTAAATGAAGAGAATATATGTGCAATTACCCATTTTCCTTCTATCATTAGTCCGCTCTCCCTTTTTTATCCCTCATTAACCGCTTCTACTCCCGTATCTGCCTCACCGGTAATATCAGTAATAGTCTTTGGTGCATATTCATAGTAGTCTATTTCTCGTTCCACATCCCGGTCCACAATATAAGAAGGAATAGTGACTCTACGATTATTAACCGCGATATGACCGTGCACGATAAGTTGTCGAGCGTGCTTCGGCGAATTCGCCAGCCCCTTTCTATGCACACAGGTCTGTAGCCGCCGATCCAGGACCTGCTCCACGTCCAGTTCCAGAACATCCTCCAAATTCGTGCTCTCGCCCAATATCCCTTTCCTTCTCAAGCTCGCTAAGATGTCGGCTTCCTTTCTCTTCGTATGCTCTGTTGGCCTCATACCCGCTATTTCAGCTAAGATGTTCCTTATTTCCCTACGGTATCTCTTTATAGTGCTCTCGGCTTTCCATATTTCTCTCTTGTTCTTTAGCCCGTACTTCTCCGCTAACTCCCGCTCATCTTTTATCCTTTGCAACACCCAGGGTCTTCTCGGTCGTTCATACGCTTTCTTAAGCTTCTTAGGATGGCCCATCTCGCTTACCTCCGGTCTTCGCTAATATCTTCTTCCTCACTACGCCTACTACCATACCTCTTCGTCCTGTTGATTTTGTCCGCTGTCCCCGCACTCTTAGCCCTCGTTCATGCCTTATTCCGCGATAAGACCGTATCTTACGCAACAAATTTATGTCCTCCCGGAACTTCAACTCCATGTCTGTGCCCATTATGTGCAGATCATTGCCAGTAATCAAATCTTTTCTCCTGTTCAGCATCCACCACGGTAATCGCTTCTCTACGCCTTCAACTGAGACTTTTAACTTACCTATATCCTCGTTTGTGAGATTGCCCATCTTCGCATTCGGATCTACCCCAGAAGAAAGAACCACATTTCGCGCCACTCTCCTTCCTATGCCGGTAATCCCACAGAGCGAGTATGTCACACGCCTATTACCATTTAAGTCGGTATCTAAAATACGGACTATATGCTTGAAGTCCTCTTTAGCTACCCCTTCCGTCTTCTCCCTTTCTTCGCTCATTTTGCATTTCTATCTTTTTTTATAACTGCTTTACCAAAGAAATATGTTTTAGCTAAAAAGAGTGTTTTCGCCGAGGAAGGGATTTGAACCCTTGAGTCCCTTCCGGAACACAGGCTATCAGTTCGGCCCTGTGAATTCCAGGCCTGCGCCTTTCCACTCAGCCACCTCGGCTCCTTTGATTTATTCCGTCCCTTTATCACCCCAACCTTTAATATACGTTCCGGGTTTCATAAACACCTTCTCCGTCTCCACACATATTCCTGACTCTGCGTTGAACATAGCCTTCGAGTCCATCTTTGCCTTACCTATGCCCACCGCTTCTCCTTTTAGCGTATATAATACAACACGGTTCCCTATATTTATTCCTTCTTCTATCCTCGAAATTCCGGGTACTGCAAGGGCGGCACCGTGACATATCGCATCAACCGCTGTATCCTTTACGATTATGCACGCCAGATGCCCCAGCGTATCCTCCAGCGGCATGATTAGTTCGCGGAGATGGCTTTCATCCCCTCCTTCTTCATATAAGACATACGCATCCTTCAGATCTTGCAGTTTCGTGATTTTCGCCTCATCGAATGGGAATGATTTCGTCCTTCGTAACTGTAACATGTGCGCGCCCACACCTAACGCGAGCCCGATATGATGACAGAGCATTCGTATGTACGTTCCCGCTTCACAACCTACCCGCATCAATACATCTGTGCCCTCCATCTCTTTTATCTCTATGTACCGCATGGTTCTCACTCGTATTCTTCGTTTAACAGCGGATTTCAATGGCGGCTTTTGGTATATCTTTCCCACGAATTCCGCGCTTACCTTCCTCACCTCTGCTTCATCAACAGCGCCATGCAGTTTCATCACGAACACGTACTCCTTGTCCCAAACGAAAGCATCAGCTAACTTCCTTGACACACTAAGCAGAACCGGCAGCACTCCTGTAACATTCGGGTCCAATGTTCCCGTATGCGCCGCTTTCTTTAAGTTCAATATCCCCTTTACCCAAGCAACAACTTCGTGCGAGGTAGGACCCGCGGGTTTATCTATTATCACTACCCCCCGTTCTATATACTCCTGTATTGGACGAGCACGGGGTGCGTAACCGTAGTTTGGATCGCTAACGGCAGCAGATTTATGCAATTTACATCTTTCTAACGGCTTTTCTATTTTAATCATCAGTTCAATTTCTCTTTTGGATCTGTTACCCAAATATTAGTCCCGAGAGGATTCGAACCTCTGTCACAGGCTCCAAAGGCCGGTATGCTTGACCACTACACCACGGGACTTTTCAATTAATCCTTGATATTATTTGAATATTTCTCTCTTTAACTAAATAAATAGCTTGCAGGAAAAGTTGATATGTTTTTGTATATCCCGAAAACGCGGAATTTACGCTTTGGTAAACGTTTCATTTACAAATAAGTTTGTTTGCTATTACAATCGCCTCAACCCGTCCTCACCAGCATAACGCTCGATCAAAGGCCGTATCTCTTCGCTATACCAGCCTTTACTTATGAATTCAGGATATATCGGCAATCGCTCCCGCAATACGAAAGGTGCAACTACACGTTTTAGTTCTTCCTCGCTCGGCCACGGCGATTCCGGATTTATATAGTCAATAGTCTTCTCCGAAATTCCGCCTAAGTCTGACGCGCCAAGTTCTATTAAATCGCGTGGCGCAGTCAAATTTGGCGGCACTTGAATCACGATTTCCGCAGGCAAGATCGCTCTTGCAACACGTACAACGTCTTTGAATACCGCAAAACGCAGTTGGTCGTGCTTTTCCATCGCCGTGTACTGCTTCGGTACGAACGGTTGAATAATAACTTCTTGTATATGCCCGTAATGCTCATGCAACGATTTTATAGCCTCCAGAGACTGGACACGGTCTTCCGAGTTCTCGCCTATGCCGATTAACAAGCCGGTAGTAAACGGTATCTTTAGCTTTCCCGCTTCTGCTATCATCTTCAATCGCTCTTCTGGTACTTTACCCGGTGAATTTTTATGTGCACTGAGTTCTGCTGTGGTTTCAAGCAT
>JAPVWK010000144.1 GCA_028572065.1 Candidatus Methanophagales archaeon | reverse complement strand
TCCGAGTTCAACCACTTTCGACTCATCCGGGCGCTTCAAGATTTCATACGTTTTTGCACTCATGGATTTCTCGATTATATTTATTATCTTACCCATAGGGATTTTGACATCGTTTTCTACTTCTATGGACAGTATGCCCCTGCCCCTTTGATTGTGTGTTGCCATAGGTGCAGTATGCAAAACCCGGATTATGTCCTTATCGGCTAATCCTATCTTCCTCAATTCATCTGCTACTTTATCTCTCATCAACTCCTGCGCGCAGGGGCATGTGGTCATACCGACAATCTCGGCACCTATCACTTTTTTGATTCTTATATCATCTTTATTGTCACCCGGCAAGGGGCGCGAAGCTATTGCCTCCGCGAAGATAGTTGCAGGTTCCTGGCATGAAATATTCATTACCGGTGTTTGCCGTTTTAACATATACACGCTCTCCATACCCACCTCGGCGGTAGAAGCGTATTCGTGAAGTAGGAGTACCCGCTTTGCTACTTCGCTACATAACTCTTCCACTTCGTATATCGGCGCGCTAACCGCTTCTTCCAGCACTTCATACATTGCTTCAAAATTACGTGATAAATTCGCACCTTTTATATTGCTTGGCAGGTCCACGAAGATGTAAAAGTCAGATATGAGGATCACTGGCCTTTTCCCGCCGGCTCGCGCTACCTCTACCAACTTCTTCACGTTTCTTACACCCACTCTCGTCAGGTTTATCTTTATGTCGGGACTGCTTGCTTGTACATCCGGCAGGGGTATCGTCATGGTTCTTACATTACACTCCTTAACCTGTTAAACCTTCTTTATATTTATAGTGTAGGATACCTATAGCTAAGTCTATCTATTTGTAAGGAAAAAGTCATCAGATTTAACGAAATAACGAAGGAGGTAAAATTTGTGGGAACGAAGAGAAAAGTATTTTTAATTATTATTTGTTTTTCCGTACTGCTTATGCTCACAATGACGTTGTCGCAGCACGCTACGGTAAACGTAAGCGCACAATCGTCAATAACATGGCATACCGCATCTCAAGAAGCTATGCAAATTGCCGCAACACAAAACAAATCTGTAATGATTTTTTTCTATTCCGATAACTGTCCCTGGTGCACAAAGCAAAATGCAACTTTTAGCGATGTGCGGGTAATAGAGAAGTCCAAGATTTTCGTACCTTTAATGGGGTCAGAAATGCTTGCTGAACAGTATCACATACGCGGTATTCCCGTAATCGTGTTCACAAACTCGCAGGGTGGGGAAATATACCGTATAACCGGCTATCGTGATGCGGATACACTGTTAGAAGAGCTGCAGCGGGCTATTGAACCATTCAATCAACCGCAAGCGGCACAGCCTCAATCACCGGGATTTCATATTGTGGCAGTAATGGCAGCACTCTTTGTATGCTGGCATTGGTGTCGGAGGCGACATGTAAAAAGATGATAGCACCGTCACCTCTTATCGCTTTATCCTTTGGTTTGTTAAGCGTTTTATCTCCTTGTATACTTCCGGTGATACCTTTAATCGCGGCATATTCAACGAAATCCGGTAAATTCATACCTATTACTATTGTCATAGGGCTATCCTGTTCATTTACACTGCTGGGTGTACTTGCTTCTGCATTTGGATCTGTATTTCAGCAGTATCAAGCCCTGCTCCATGTGGTCGGAGGTGTAATAATCATATTTCTTGGTCTGTACATGCTTTTTGATGTGATCGAGCAAAAGGTTCGCAATGTCATGCCAAACACTGGGATAGGCACGAAGTTTTCGGTACTCAACGGTGGTGGCGGAGCAGTAGGAGGTTTCACGCTTGGTTTCACGCTTGGTATTGTCTGGACACCATGCATCGGGCCCATACTGGGTGCAATACTTGCAATAGTAGCAGTGGAAGGGGACATACTATACGGTGGCTTTCTTTTAGCTATCTATTCATTGGGGCTAGGCATACCGCTACTTGCAATTGCATATACTTCTCGTTTCACTTTAAAACCGTTTATCAAGTACAGTTTAGTTATCAAAAGAATATCGGGTCTTATATTGGTGCTAGCTGGATTGTATATGCTTTTGTTTAGTTAGTTGCGCTACACGTTTGGGTGATCTAACAAAAGGAATGCCGGTAAAAATAGAAAATCTTATATATTACTCTTTGCCCTCATATACAGTGGAGGTATATGTAAGAAAGAAATAAAATGATTGCGCAAGAGAAAAAGCCGATAGAGGAGATTTTAGGTTACCTCGAAGGTAAGAAGAAGGTTGTAGTGATGGGCTGTGGTGGCTGTGCTACGTTTTATCATACCGGCGACACAAAAGCGGTAAATGCGATGGCTGAGACCCTTACGAAAGAGGGGAAGGATGTCTTCAAAATGCCCCTGCCATTTAGTATTCAAGCATGTGACATTGAGAAAAGCGGGGTATGGCTGGAAAAGAACCGAAAGGAGCTCGAGAATCGCGATGCCGTTTTAGTATTGAGTTGCGGTGATGGTGTGCAAGTAGTGACCGAATACATGGACGAAAAGATGGAGATTACGAAAGCCGTAATCCCTGGAAATGATGCTCTGGGGCTTGTAGGTGGCGGTCCTAAGAAGTTCAAGGAGACATGTCAGTCATGCGGAATGTGTGAATTAGGCAAGACGGCGGGTATTTGTCCATTGACTTCGTGCGGAAAGGGCTTGATGAACGGTCCATGTGGTGGTGTGCGAGAAGGCGATAAGTGTGAGATAGACGAGGAAAAGGACTGTGCCTGGGTAAAGATATACAAGCGAATGGAGAAACTTGGCGAAGTCGCGAAGTTCGAGCAGATGCTTGACCCGCACGAATGGAGTAAAATGAAGCGGCCACGGCTGTTCGAGATAGAAGAGCCAATAGGGATGGATGTGATAGGCGCTATGAAGGGAATGATGACCGTAAAATTCGGTCCGAAGCCAAAGCTGGATGAGTAAAGGAGGAGAGTGAAAGAAAAATGGGTGATGAAATTTATAGCGATTTGATGAGGGACTTGAAGAGCGGGAATTACGTCTTCACAGGTGAGTTAGAGCCAGAGAAAGCGGGTGATGTCAACGAGCCGATTGAGATGGCAAGAGAGTTAAAGGGTATGGTAGTAGCCTGTAACGTGACGGACAATCCACAGAGTTTCGCGTATGTTAACAGTATGGCGGCGTCATATCTAATCCAGAAAGAGACGGGTATGGAATGCGTTTACCAGTTGAGATGTTCGGACAGGAATCGTATGGCGCTTCTATCAGACGTGCTTGGCGCAGGTGCCTTAGGATTAAAGAATGTCTTAGCGTTAGCGGGCGACCACGTTTCATTGGGCGATACACCGGATGCAAAGCCTGTATTCGATCTGGACTCAACCACGCTGATAAAGCTGATACGGACAATGGTGGAAGAGGGCAAAGACCTTGGAGGCAATGAAATACATAACCCGCCGAAACTGCACGTAGGCGGTGCGGCAGCACCTGGTGCGGCACATTTAAAGGCCGAGGTCGGGAAAGTGAAGAGAAAGATAAATGTCGGTGTGGAATACCTGCAAACTCAGGTCGTTTACTACACTGATGTCTTAGATAGGTTCTTTGATGAGTTGGGCAAGGTAGATGTCCCGATTCTGGTTGGTATATTCCCGGCAAGAACTTTCGGGCAGGCGGATTTCTTCGATAAGTATGTCGCGGGAGTAGATGTGCCACCGGATTACCTGGAAGCCATGAGGAAGACGAAAGCGATAAAGGACAAAGAGAAGAAGAAGGAAGAGGTGGACAGGGTAAACATAGAATTCTTTACCGGGTTTTTGGAGCATCTGAAAGGCACACCAGCGGCTGGCTGCCACATGATGGCTGTTGGGTATCCCCGTATAATCCCGCCACTTAAGAAACTAATGGAGTAAAAAAGGGAACGTTTTTCCCTTTATTTTTTTATCTAATATTTTTATCGTTACCCAAACAAAGTAGGGTAGAGTCTAATATCACCAAAAATGCTTGATAAGTATCTGAATAAGGTAGTGGCACACGAGGATCTAACCGCGACAGAAGCCGAAGCAGCAATGCAAACGATAATGAGCGGAGATGCCGGGGATATTCAGACCGCTGCGTTTCTTACCGCACTGAGAATGAAAGGCGAGACAGAAGAAGAAATAGCCGCTTTCGCAAAAGTCATGCGCAGTATGGCATTGCGAATAACACCAAAAGTGGCTAAGAGCGTGGACGTTTGTGGTACAGGCGGCGATACGATAAAAACATTCAACATCTCCACAACTGCCGCGTTCGTTACGGCTTGTGTGGTTCCCGTGGCAAAACACGGTAACCGGTCAGTAACGTCAAAATGCGGTAGTGCAGATGTGATAGAAGAACTGGGCGCGAATTTAGCATTGCCCGCGGAAAAGATAGCGGAAAGTATCGAGAAAATAGGTATCGGGTTCATGTTTGCGCCGGTACATCATCAGGCGATGAAGAACGTGATGGAAGTGCGGCAGAAGCTGGGAATCCGGACGGTTTTTAATGTTCTGGGTCCGCTGACGAATCCTGCAAATGCAACCCACCAGCTCATCGGTGTTTATGATCCCGCACTTACCGAAAAGCTGGCAAAGGTGCTGCGAATTTTAGGGCTGAAGAAGGCTTTGGTGGTGCACGGCGAGCCGGGCCTGGACGAAGTATCCATTTCTGGAAAGACGAAAGTATCGCAGTTAGAAGAAGGCGAGATAACGACTTACTTCATAAAGCCCGAGGATTTCGGTCTGGCAACGGCGCCACCCGAAGAAATAGCCGGCGGGTCACGGGAAGAGAGCGCGAAGATATTGCGTGATATTTTAAACGGTAAAGAGAAAGGCGCGAAACGAGATGTGGTGTTATTGAATGCCGCAGCAGC
>JAPVWK010000143.1 GCA_028572065.1 Candidatus Methanophagales archaeon | reverse complement strand
TGGAGACCACCGGATGAGTTCGAATTCACGGGCGAATCCGCAATCTTCGTCAAGATTATGGAGAAGCTAAATATGACCGAGGATGCTTTGGGCACTGAGTTTGCACGCAGGAGAAGGATTCTGGCAGGGCTGCAAAAGAAGGGCATGGCCAATTACCAGTCTCTGCATAAGATGCTGCATGACTATAGGGTCGATCCTCTGGAAACAGAGCAGAGGCTAGGGCTATAAGAGGGGAGGAGCAATAGATGTCACCTGGAAATATGAATATAGAGGGAATAGCCGTACGGATATTCGGCAACTACTTCTTGCAACGGAAAGCGAAATTCAGTTCTCTAAGCGAGGACCTCCTAAAAGCGCGGTTATACACTACTACGGATAAATGGCTATCAAAAGCGGCATTCTATGCTATCATCGCCGTATCTTGTGTTGTTGGCATGTATATACTGTTCAGACTTATCCTATCCCCCGTGCTCGATATTGGTCCATTTGGGCTGATGGATGTTGTATTTATCGTCAGTAGCAGCTTAGTTTCCTTTGTCGTCACTTTCGTTGCCTATTTTTCATACCCGAAGATACTGGCATGGGAAAGGGGCAGTAAAATAGACAAAACTCTGCCATATGCTATCGGTTATATATCTGCCATGGCGTCCGTTGGTGTGATTCCCTACAAGATATTCAAGAAACTTTCAGAAGCTGAGGAGACGTATGGGGAAGTGAGCAACGAGATGAAGCTGCTGGTGAGAGACGTGGAACTGCTTGGTTGGGATTTCATGGCGGCACTGAAGAAACTCGCGGCCGTAACACCATCCACGAATATGCGGACTATGTTGCAGGGTGCAATAACAACAGCCCTTTCCGGCGGTGAAATGGGCGACTATTTCATTAGTGCTGCGAGAGACTACATGGGCGAAAGAAGGGCGATATATGAATCGCTTATTGAGACGCTGGGTTTGTTCGCAGAGGTTTATGTTATAGAGATAGTGGTTGCGCCGCTACTGCTCGTAGTTGTGATCTCAATAATGTGTTACCTCGGTAGTGCGACTTTAGAAGTGCTCGCGGTGATTACGTATCTTGTCATTCCGCTCGGTACTGTTACGTTTATCATTCTTATTGGCATGGTCAGTGAGGATTAAAAAACTAAAAAGGAAGTGTAGAAAATGGATGAAAAGGACGAGCTTCTGGCGGCAATAGAAAAGAAGCGAAAGGAGAATGCGATAGTAACTTTTTTCCGTGACCCACTGGGAGTCATCAGGAAGAAACCTATTCGTATTGGTTACATATCCGGTGCTATCGGTGCTGTACTTATGCTATTAATTTATTTTTACGACAAGTCTCACGCCGACTGGACGGGGCTTGTAGCACCTTACGATGCGTACATTTTGGCTGGTATCGCCGCGCTCATCCCCCCGGCATACTATATGTACAAGGAAGATACGAGGATAAAGAAAGCGGATAGTGAGTTTCCCCTCTTGCTTCGTGAACTCGCACAGGCAAAGCGGGCAGGTCTAACATTAGTGGATTCCTTTGGACTTATTGCGGAAGGTGAATATGGGATACTTACGGAAAGTCTGAGGACTACTGCGTATCAACTCACCTGGGGTGTCCCATTCGAAGAGGCGTTGAGATTATTTGCCGAGCGGCATCCCACAAAAATGATTAAACGGTCCATAGAACTGATTATTGAGGGCTACCGAGTAGGAGGCGATATTGGCAGCATATTAAAAATTACCGCGGACGACGTGAACGAGGTGAGAGCGCTGGAGAAGAAAAGAGCTACTGATATGATGCCTTACATAGCCATCTGCTACATCACCTTCGGTGTCTTCTTGCTCATCTTAATGGTACTCTACGGTACGTTCATACCAATGATGTCCGAAGCTTCGGAAAAAGTGGCGGGGCGGGCGGAGCGGTAATGGTAAAGGTGGATTCCGATAAGATGAAGATGATTTTATTCCATTGCGGAATGATCCAGGGCTTTTGCTCTGGCTTTATGGCAGGCAAGTTAGGGACGGGTAAGGTTATAGCGGGGTTGAAGCATGCGTTGCTATTAGCATTAGGCGCATTTGCTCTTTTTGCGGTTTTGGAATTCGCACCGATTTAGGTTCTGAGTGCGACCACAAAAATAGGCGCCTCACACCCGCCAGAATGCAGGCGTTAGCAGAACCAAGACCGTAAATAACTCTAACCGTCCTGCCCACATGCAAAACGACAGGATGAGCTTCCCCAGCGCAGGTACTTCGGCGTAATTAAGGAATACGAATCCGAAGCCAGGTCCAACGTTGCCAAGAGTTGCCGCTACGGAGGAGGTTGCACTGACTATATCCAAACCCATTGCAGCCATGAGTATCGAGCAAACTACAAATATCAAGACATAAGCGATAAAGAATGCGATAATTCCTTGCAGAATATCCTCAGAGATGGGCTTCTTTCCGGTCTTCAGCACAAATATAGCATGTGGATAGAGAATATGACGAATCCTCTGCATACTGTATTTCAGCAGCACGTAGATCCTGACGACTTTTATGCTACCGCCGGTTGAACCACCGCAGCCGCCAATGAACATCAGTGCAAATATGACCATCTTGGATAAATCACCCCAGGCATCATAATTAGCGGTTGTAAATCCCGTAGTGGTCATGATAGAAATCGCCTGGAATCCGCCGTATCTGAATGCTTCCTGTAAAGAATCGAAATGATGGAAGTATAAATCGCCGGTTATCAGGATAACCGCTATCATGATAAACACGCAATAGACCTGAAACTCTTTATTTGCTATTACTCGCCGGGGATTTCGTATCAAAGAATAGTGCAGGATGAAGTTCATACCCGCGAGAAACATGAACACCGCAATGATCAACTCTGCTAAGGGGTTCATGTATCCGGCGATGTTCCCTGTGAGTGGCGAGAAACCGCCTGTTGGCATCGTGGCGAATGTCGTACACAGGGAATCATACAGGGGCAATTTCGCAACATAGAAAAGGGCAATAATCTCCGCACATGTCAGTAGCAGGTAAATAGACCAGAGCATTCTTGCCGTCTTCTGAACCCTCGGCCTTATACGCTCGGACATGGGTCCCGGGAACTCTCGGTCAAATAACTGGCTGCCGGAAATGCCGAAAGCCGGAAATATAGCAATGAAGAGCAAAATAACACCCATACCGCCAATCCATTGCGTGAAACTTCGCCATAGTAGTATGCTCCGATCAATCTGCTCTAAATTTAGCATCACTGTGGCACCTGTTGTGCTGAAGCCGGACATTGACTCAAAGAAAGCATCAATAGGGCCAAGTGTGGATGAGAATACGAAAGGGAGTGCACCGAAGATAGCTACAAATAGCCAGCCTAAAGCGACAATGGCAAAACCCTCTCGCCTTTTTATCTCTCCTTGCGTCCCTATCCACTCTAAAATCACCCCGGAAGTGATAGTAATCACAAGCGGGACAATCCAGGTCTTAATAATAAAAGGCGATAAGATACCCTCGCCGTACCAAACCCCCACGCAAAGGGGAACTACCATTAAAATACCTAAATACTTCAAGATGGTTCCAATACTACCAAAAACTACCTCTTTGTCCATATGCTTCTTCTTCTTTTTTTAAAAACCTGTGCTGAAAGAAAAAAGGAACAAGTTTCTTTGATTAATATTCTGTTACTAATATAGGGAGGGAAGTTTTTTTGTTATATGACACGGCTAAAGTTAAATGGGTAAGAGGATTTAAGTTTTACCTGCACGGGAGATGACAACGTGTTCGTGTCGCATAGACGCAAGAGAAAGAGAAGGGCAGTCATACCGAAAGAAGATAAGGTTAATATAGCACTTACAAAAGGGTCGGACCCGATTTAGCGTACTTAGAAGCTATCTTGGTAAAGCGTCTCTCTGTAAGGAAAGGTTTGTGCGGGCACGCTCTCGTTCGACACTTTCACCGCCAGTCAGACCCTCAAAGTCTTCCTCCACATCGCTACCCTACGAGCGCCAACCGTCCACGGTAAGTCCGCTCCCTTCCGGGCCTAAACCGGTACCCATAGCAAAGGTAAGGCAACAAACCCTCCAGCTTGCCACCATACCACCGTCAACCCCGCAGGACGACATTTCTTCGTAGGACCTCAAGCTGAACTAACGGCTACGGCGCCTCACTCAAGCTTCGCCTCTCGCATATCGGCGATTTCGAGTCACAAAGGACGCCGGGCCCTCCAGGCTAGCCCGCACAATATTACATATACCTTGATTAAATAAAACATATAAAAAAAGGGTGGAAACCCGAAAAAATCAAGGCTTTATCTATCCCAATTTAAAAGGTGTCCATCACAAAAACTTCGCCCTTATCAGGACGAGGATATGCGGGAACGACATCTACTTTTATATCTAACCTCTTCTCCAGGTCTTTATACCGGTTCCGGATAGTAATCTCTGTCGTGCCCATAGTCTTGGCTATCTCTCGCTCCGTGCGGTACTCACCGCCTACAATTGCCGCGATATATATTGCCGCAGCCGCAGTTCCTATCGGCCCCCAGCCCCGAGTTGCTTCTACACCCTTATCATCATTCAGTATCTCAATTGCTCGTTCCCGTGTCGCAGGACTCAATCCGAGCTCGGAGCAGAACCGGGGTATAAATAGGGAAGGGTCCGCCGGCGCGAGCTTTATCCCTAATTTCCGTAAAAGGAATATATACGCTCGCCGTATCTTCTTTAACGGGCTTCTTGAGACCTTTGCAATCTCTTTCAGCGTCCTTGGAACACCATATTGTCTGCAAACAATGTACAACATGGCAGAAACTAATTCCTCTATACTCCGCCCTTTTATCAGTTTCTCCTTTGCAGCCCTACGGTATAACACAGAAGTTGCCTCTCTGATATTACCTGGCAGTTTTAGTGCACAAGCCATTCGATCTATCTCAACGAGTGCGAATGCA
>JAPVWK010000142.1 GCA_028572065.1 Candidatus Methanophagales archaeon | reverse complement strand
CTGATACGGATAGCCCCGTTGTGGCCTTCATTACTCTATCGCTCTTTAATGCCCTTTTAAGAGAGATCATGTTTTAATATACTTGCCCAATCGAATTAAAAGCCTTTACGTAGGGATTACCTTTAATTAGCAACAAGTCTAATATATACTTTCGGTTTGCCAACCACTCTTGCATTTCCTATTGCGGATATATGGAATAGTCATATTATACTTTTCCTTTTAGCAATAATTATTGGGGCATTAATTGGCTCAGGAATTGGATGTTTAATAAATAGATACAAGAAGTAACCATGATGAAGAACAAAAAACTATTTTATGGTGTTATCGTTATTATTTTAATTGGGCTTTCAAGTTTTGTTTTATACGATATTCCCTACCCAAGACAGTTTTATGGTACTGATATTTCGGATGAAGAATATATCAAAATAGCAAAAAGTACGCTTGAGGCTCAGAAGTTTTTAGAAAAATATCCAGAAGCGATAGTAGAAGTTGATAGAAGTGGTAAATTAGCAGTTGATTTTAGAGTTGATATGCGTCCAATAATTGAAACTGACAGTAGTCTAAAATGGATACGACTTCGGGTTTTTATCATCCAAAAAAATAATATGCCATCTGAGAAATTTATTGATTGCAATGGAAAAGTTATTAAAAGTAATTTGTTAGAGTACTTAGATACAGAAAATTGCCTTGGATACGTTTTGGATAATGCGAATGTATAAATGGCATTTGTTAAAGAAAATATTTTTTTGTTGGAAGAATGAACAACAAAACTAAAATATCTCTCGCTTGGTATCTTTTTCGGTCTGGTTTGGATGAACCTACTCGGATGGGTGAAACCTGTGGAGCAGTGACTGGCGCGTTTATGGTCATAGGAGCTAAATATGGAAAGACAAGAATTGAAGATGAAAGGGCAAAAGAAAAAACTCGTTACTACTCTTTGTCCCAAGTCAGTCCAAGATGCAGCAGAGATTATTGAGTAAATATGGGTGTAGCGGGTGCCGCATAACAGAGTGTATCTGGTTCTTAGTTATGCCATAAAAATTGCCTACGGCAACTTCAGATATATACGAAACGCTATTCGCCATTTTAAAAAAACACAAATTATTTATATTCTCACCGCCTTTAATATGCCAGGAGTAGAAAAATGAATTACCAAGATTGTATCAAGTTTGCGAACGAAAACCCGGTATGTTATATTGCAACTGCGGACGGAGCACAACCAAGGGTTCGAGGATTTCTGATGTGGTTTGCAGACGGAAACGGATTTTATTTCCATACGGGAGCAACGAAAGATCTATGTAAACAATTAAAGAGCAATCCAAAGGTGGAAGTATGCTTTTATACGCCAGGAGATCCCCAAACTGCGAAGATGATGCGAGCTGCCGGCGAGGTTGAATTCCTTGATGATATTGCGCTTAAGACACGGCTGCTTGAAGAAAGACCGTTTTTAAAAGCGATTGTAAGGGGTGGTGCAGAAGACCCGTTGTTAGTTGTATTCCGGGTGTATAACGGCGAAGCCCATTTCTGGACTATGGAAGACAATATGCATGAGTCAGAAATAGAGCGTATAACGTTTTGAATAGACGCTATCTGAACTGATGGACAAAACAAAGGAAGAATAAGATGATCCCCGAAATATTAACTACAATACCCTCGACAGATCCAACCAATCTGCTTAGATTGAGGGACAGTGTCTATTCCACGGACCTGTTAATAACAGCAGTTGCGCATTTTGAGTTCTTTTCTTGGCTCGATAAAAACCCTGCGGGTATACATGTGATTTGTACCACTTTAGAGATAAAACAAAGACCTGCAGATGTAATGCTTACTCTTTTCAAGGCACTTGAGTTGATAGAAGAAAGAGACGGTCTGTATTACTTAACGGAACAATCAAAGGATTATTTGGTTGATGCATCGCCATGGTCGTTAGGGCCATATTTCTCTTCACTAAAAGAAAGACCGATTTGTGACGATATGTTAAGAGTTTTAAAGACCGGTAAACCGGCTAACTGGGGCGCAAAGAAAGATGAAAAGGAGTGGGGAGTTGCAATGGAAGAAGATGAGTTCCCGGAAGGATTTGATGTTCATCTCTTCTCTCATGTCTTACATGATTGGGATTTTAGTGACGTTAAATTGTTATTGGAAAATTCGTATAGGAATCTAAATCCGGGCGGTCGGATAATGATCCACGATGCACATATAAATGCGGCGAAAAACGGGCCTTTGCCGGTGGCTGAATATTCTGTTCTGTTAATGTTTGCATCCGAAGGCAAATGCTATTCAATATCAGAAATGGAAGAACTATTGGCTGGGACGGGCTATTCCGGGATAAAATATGTGCCGACAGTTGCAAATCGGAGTGTTATTATTGGTGAAAAATGGTGAAAATACGTAAGAGTATTTTTATACATCCACAGCTATTTTAAAGACAAGGGGGAAAAATGGGTGACCGTTCAACTAAAGGGGTGGGAATATACGAAATATGTTTTGGTATGCTACGTTGATTCGTAATCGTGAAAAAAGGTGGGGTCTGAACCCGTTGATTGCTGGGCTTTCCATCTGGCATTGCTATTAAAGGAAATGGTTTCAATGATAAAAAACGAAATGTACATATGGATCATTGGGGAAGCTCTTCGCGTGGGGGTCACAGGTCGTGACTTCCTCAATGCCATATAATGAGCTCAATATAAACGGTTATGAGCCCGCGTTGAAGGGCTTAATTGGGGGTTCGAATCCCCCACCCCACAATTTCTACGACTTTTTGTCGTTAGTGTCCCCCCTAAAACTCCTTCTGGGAGATAAAATAGGCCATA
The DNA here is from genome assembly GCA_028572065.1 of Candidatus Methanophagales archaeon. Classification (GTDB taxonomy): domain Archaea; phylum Halobacteriota; class Syntropharchaeia; order Alkanophagales; family Methanospirareceae; genus QENJ01. The sequence goes on along the minus strand of JAPVWK010000142.1, from coordinate 2,130 downwards.
CGATTTTGTCACTTCGTGGCTCTGCCAAAATGTGCCTGAAGAAAAGGTAACATAACAATGATAAAAGTATTAGAAATAAGGAATCCCAGAGAGATGCTTTATGAAATACAAAAATTTTAATGTTTTAAGATTGATGAGAGTGATTGAGATAAATTGAGCGAGATATATTCTGCTTAGGTGTTACCAACATTTGAATTTGATAAGGACTATTTAAGTACTAGAAACATCGTTTATAAGTAGGTGGATACAGATGCAGACGTTTACGGCAGTAATACATAAAGAAGAGGATATGTATGTGGCAGAGTGCCCAGAAGTCGGTACTGTCAGCCAAGGAGCAAGTATAGAAGCTGCTATAACTAACCTTAAAGAGGCTACTGAGCTTTATTTGGATGAGTTTCCGCTAAAGGAAGAGCGGAAAACGTTAATGACGACATTTGAGGTTGCAATAAGTGCCAAAGCTTAGAAAAGTTTCGGGAGAAAAAGTAATTAGAATTCTTTGTAACAAAATGGGGTTTGAGATTAGTGGAAGGACCGGTAGTCATGTCAGGTTATCAAAAGTGACTCCTGATGGAAAAGTAGGCACTGTTGTCCCCATGCATAAAGAGCTAAAAATAGGGACACTGAAAGGAATTCTAAAATTGGCAAAAGTAGATGAAGATGAGTTTTCTAAAAATATATAAACGAACACCCAAGCCGAACTCCTGCAACCGGACGTTTACGACAGTAATACATAAAGAAGAGGATCGGTATGTAGGAGATGCCCAGAAGTTGGCACAGTCAGCCAAGGAGCGAGTATAAAATAGGCCATAAACAAACCCATGAAATTATTCCAAGTTGATGCGTTCACCACAAAGCCTTTCACCGGCAATCCCGCAGGAGTCTGCATCTTATCCGAGACCATACCCAATTCCGATATGCTGAAGATCGCGAAAGAACTGAATCTACCCGAAACAGCATTTCTACATAAAAACGATAGCGGCTATAACTTACGCTGGTTCACGCCCCAAACGGAAATAGAACTTTGTGGTCACGCAACGCTGGCAGCAGCCCATATACTATGGGAAACCGGTGACTTAGCTCAAGATGAACGTGCAAATTTTGATACGTTAAGCGGTCGGTTAACCGCGAATAAGAACGGTACGTGGATAGACCTGGACTTCCCGGCGGAATACGCAAAAGCCGTAGCTGCTCCGGTTGAACTTACCGAAGTTTTAGGCGTAGCTCCGAAATACGTTGGTAAAAATCGGTTTGACTATCTTGTAGAACTCGAATCAGAAGCGGAAGTGCGCAATTTGAAGCCAGATTTTAATCTATTGAAGATTGTGCCATGTCGTGGCGTTATTGTGACAAGTAAGGCAGATACCGAAGTTTATGATTTCGTATCACGGTTCTTTGCGCCTGCGATAGGTATTGATGAAGACCCGGTAACCGGTTCAGCACACTGCTGTTTGGGTCCTTATTGGGAGTTACGACTAAAGAAATCAGATTTTGTAGCTTTTCAGTTGTCAGAACGAGGTGGCGTCATAAAAGTCCGAGTAAAAACAGATCGAGTGATTTTGAGTGGTCAGGCAGTAACAGTAATAAAAGGAGAGCTAATATACAAGTAATAGTATAAATGTATATGGATGGAACTATTCGAGCTAATATTAGTTTGGGATCACATGTTGCAATAGTATTAAAAAAGGACCAAAGAACCGGTAAACTTACAACAGGAGTTGTTCAACGCATACTAACGAATTCGCGGACACATCCACATGGAATAAAAGTTCGTCTTGAAAGCGGTGAAATCGGTCGAGTAAAAGAAATAATTAACTCTAAAATCATCTAAACGATTAGATTTCCGACTTCCTAAAAGAATCGTGATACTAACTTCTCTGCAAGTATCATCAATGTGGTAATCTTCTGTTTATAGTTTAGTTCATCCATCTTTTTCAAAAGCACACGACTGGAAACCGCTTTCAAACTTTTATCCGTTGTTAGATATAGCGCCTCCATGCGTGTTCGGATAAGAGATAGACAGTCCTACTATTTTTATATAGTTTAAAAGCGATTATTTTACCTAGTGAGCCAATATATGATACCAGATAATGAAATTAGTGTGGATCCTACGGTAAAGACCCTTGTCGAGAT
>JAPVWK010000141.1 GCA_028572065.1 Candidatus Methanophagales archaeon | reverse complement strand
TTTCTACTCGTACTCAAAAAACTACCCCTCAAATTGCTAACTCGTTTTATCAGAAAGGATAGCTCCAAATAGTTTAAAGCGTTTCTTATTGTCTTCTTGTGCCGTCCTAAATCACGTGAAAGAGATTACATTTAACGATGCAGAGCCAGAAAGGATCAGCTTTACTCCGGGGTTTGAGTCGTACAGAACTTTAACCTTGTTCTCCCAATCTTCTAACTTCTCAAACCAATGATTATCTCAACAAATCACTCTTCTAAAGTTTCCTTTAGTTTTGGGTATATGTCCCTACTCTTCAGTGATAGCGTCTCGCTATCAATTGCTCCGGTTTACCACCACGGGTTAAAATCAATGGCATCCATAAATACGGGATAGTACCCTAATATATAGTCTTTTCGGATACTGCGATGCCCTAATGTCAATTCGTCCGCTCTGGTAGTTCTCAGGTAAAAATCTGTGTAATCTCGTGGTCTGCCGACAAGAAGTTGCATCGCAGATTGCCATTGCGGCTAACAGTCGTAAATTACGCTAAGCGAAATTGGGTTGATACGCTTAGACCAAAAGGTGTGGAATCCTGCCATAACGGCTACCGCAACGTTATGGTGGATGGACTTATGATTCCAGGCTCAAAGATGGCTTCTAAGGCGTCCATAGTTATCCGCGATGTAGAACTGGGGTCAAGCCCTATATGCTCCTGGAGTCGCCTGGTAGGGACATCGTGAGGGTAAACGATGGCATAAAGGGTAGAGGGATTGATAAAAAGCGAAAGGCATCTTGTAATGAGTCGTATAAAGGTTCAAAATTTGCCCTAACTCGAAAGAGTGCTGATTTACCTGTCGGTGTTTCATTGTATGCTCGGATGCAGAATGTAAGTAGTTCAATTACGCCCTTAAAAGGCGAGAAACTTACAGACAGACAGTCAATCAAAACTCCAGTGGGCGGACATCGCATGGACAAAGGTTGAATAATATGTTAACAGGCGGCAAGCCAGAATCACAAAAGCAGTTAAGGAAATAAACGGCTGCCCGATACAGAAAGGGTTATGAAATGCTTGAGCGGTATGAAGGGAAACTTTCACGTACCGTTCTGAGACGAGGAGGGGCGAGTAATCGCCTCATCCTTAGTCGGCCTGCGAAACAGTTTTGCTACTTTTCTTTCTAATCCCCTCAAGAGTAGCTTTAGCAGCCGGTGCCAGCTCAAATATGGGCTGCAGTTTCTCGCAACCATAATCATCACAGTAGGCACAATTTTTCAGACCCTTCTCCTGACCACACCTTCTCACTTCACAAACATTGCAATGGAAAAAAAGTCGCCCGTCCACGGACAAGCAGCCATCGCAATTAACGTCCTCGGGCTTAATCTCCGCATTGTACTGTTTCGACCACAATACAGCAATCTCCCTCCTTTTGTCGTCCGCATCCTCTTGGGTTGCCAAGAACGCCGGACATTCTGTACAGACAGTTCCACAAAAACTTATTTGTTCCATAGTCTTTCACCTCCTTTTTTAGTTATATATCCTCATTTTTTTCCTGCGAAAAAGCTATCATCATCCCTGATCTTTTCGATAAGAGTATCCATCTTCTCCGTTTTTAACAGTATAATCCCGGCATTGTCCTTCCTTTTGATAACGATAAGCCGATCACCTGTTTTTATCTCAAGTTCTCTTCGCACGTCTATGGGAATAGCGATCTGGCCTTTATCGCTCACTGTTACTACGCCATAAAAATGTGACATTTTAATCAAATCTTGCTATAAACGTATCTACACCCGTCATCGGTACGCACAAAATCGGCATTCTCAAGCCCCATGAACTTCGCTAGGTTCGCATAGAAACCTCGGCAACCGTCACAGCTCATTTCTTCTGTTATCGGTGCACCCATCCTGATTAATTCGCGCGTGTTTTCCAATGCCATGCACTTTCCAATAGTGACAATAGCCTGCTCTTCGTTTCCTTCCACTTCGACGTCCTCTGAGCCGCAGAAGTTCTTCAACGCTGTGCCCTGGATCACCGCAAGTTTTAATGCGCCGTCCTCCTTCGTAGGTATATTCTGTAATGCACCAGCTTCATGTTTTGCCATAGCCGATATGCACTCAATAACTGCCTCTTTACCTAACTTCTCTTCTATAAAGCCCAGATACGCACCGTGCAGTTTCAGTGTCTCTATATTCGTTTCTTTTTGTACCCGTGCTTTATCCCATTCTTCTATCTCAACGGTTTCCATTTTTTTGCTCACATTTTCCTATTTTTCTTGCATTCAAGAAATTTCTTACTTTATTGGTATATTGGTTTTCGGGTATAAAAAGGTTTTCGGTTTTTATACGAATGAAGCGGTCAACAAATATTTAGTGGTGAAAATGACTACGGGACAGATTCTGGCATCATTACTTCTCTTCCGCCTCGGTCTTCCTCTGGTATAACACCCATCCAGAAGAATCTATTTTCCCGTTTGCTAATACAACTATTGTTCCATCGTCCGTCTTTATACGCGTTTTTCTTAACGTAACATCGATGATCTCACCCTTATATTTCAGCGTCTCAATCTCGTCACCAATATTGAAGTGCTTGTCTAACAGGATAAATATCCCAGCCACCACATCGCTTAAGACGTTCTTAACGGCTAAGGCAACAGCAAGACCGACTATAACAGAGGCACCAAGAAGTGGCATAAGTATCTCTTCTAATTGTAGTTCCGCAATTACATACATCAGAACAATGAACCATAGTACATACACGACAACTCTTTGCAGGATATTCTGCGCATCCAAAGGCATAGCACGAACACTCATGAATTTTTTGAGTAATCTGCTAATTAGACGAATCACGAAAAAAGCTACTACCAGAACCACTACCACTTTCAAATACGGCACAACCTCTTGAGATATAGTCGGTATATCCATCATCTTCACCATATCTTTTTTATATGTAGGATATATATAAATTAGGTGTAATGTGCAATTTGTAAATGCTCCAACAAATCCCAATTTAAAACATCCATATCAAAATGAGGGGCTCTGTTCCACGATGTGCAAGTCATTGTAATGGGTTTTGTTTCGAATTTTTTATTGTGTATATTAATTCCCGTAAATACTTGAATACCTCGTGAAGCTTAATCTTCTTACCATACATCAAAATCCCGGTTCTGAATATCTTTGCGGATAGTTTAATCGTTATGATAACGGAGATCGTGAGTATCAAGAGGCTCGCACCGAGTTCGTGAATCGGCACCTCGACCATCGAAATTCGCATCAATGTCGTTACTGAAGTGGTATATGGCACATAAGTCAGAATCTTCGCGATTGTCGAATTTGGTGCCGCCATGATGAAGTTGAGCATAATCAACGGCAAAATCGCCAACATCGTAAATATCGTAGCTCCCTGCTGTGCATCCCTAACCGTGCTCGCGGGTGCTGCGATACAAGCCATCGAACCTGCGAACAAGAGATAACCCAGGATAAAATAGACAATTGCGAGAATCAAAATACCGGAGATCTGAATCTCTTGAATTGCTGCTGATAAAGGCGTCAAAGCGATTGCTACCATTCCCGAGCAAATCCAAATTAAAACTTGCAGCAGTCCCGCGGAGCCGAACCCTATGATCTTACCGGTTAGCAGTTCGTCTGCGGTTACCGAAGATAGCAAAATCTCCACTGTTTTATTCTCCTTTTCTATCACGATACCCTGCATCAAATACCCGGAAGAAGTCATTATCGCAAGCATCAGAAGAAACGCGATTGCGTACGGTATAAAAAATCCGGCTGCATTCTTCTCTTCGACCTCACCCGTTTCAGTCAGCGTAATAACCTCTTCCTTTGCGGGCTCTTTAATTCGCTCTTTTAAAGCGGTGTCTAAGTTTGACTCTCGCAGGAGATTGTTCATCAAAAAAGCTTCTATCGGACGAGTTGGAGGGGAACTTAATAGTCCACCCTTTGAATACACAGAGACGTCTCCGGTTTCAAGATAATCCGCGTGAATAACGAAGAAGGAGTTTATCTCATTCTGCATCAGAGCGCTCTTCGCATTCTCGAAGTCGCGAAAAGGGATAAAGTTCTCACTTGTTTGCAGCGTTCCTGTACCATCTACGAACCCGATGTTCTGCGTTTTCTCGGAATCCATTTGTGGTATGAAGCCCATCGCAAATACCATCGGTAGCAGGATTATTAACGGTAATATCAGGCTGAATATAAATCCTTTCGTCTTTATCGTTGCCAGAAACTCATGTTTCGCGACGATGAACGTTTTACGCATTTTCTACCACCTCGATGAAAATCTCGTTCAAAGAAGGTGCCTTCAGCTCAAATCTTCTGACTCCTACCACAGCCATTAACTTTTTCAGTACTTCCTGTGGGTCTGTATCCACATCCAAACACAATTCTGCATAATTACCGTATTCCTCTATCTTCTTTATACCTTCAACCTGCTTCAAGTCGCCTTCGTATTCTACGACTACCGTTTCTTTGTAATTGCTCTTTATTTCAGCGAGCGAGCCGTAAAGAACTCTCTTTCCCCGGTTTACCATCAGAATTCGGTCGCACATCCGCTCAACCTGATCCATCTGATGCGTACTCAAAATAATCGTCTTTCCCTCTCGTTTCAAATCGAGCAGAATGTCTTTTATCAGTTTTGTGTTTACAGGGTCAAGACCGGTAAACGGTTCATCCAGAATTAATAGTTCCGGATTGTGAATAAACGCCGCCACGAGTTGTATTTTTTGCTGCATCCCTTTGCTCAGCTCTTCCACCCTCTTATATTTATACTCATAGAGCTCTACTTTATTCAACCAGAAATCTATCGCGGTCTCGGCCTTTTTTACTGATTTGAGTTCCGCAAAATACTTCAAACACTCGAAAATCGTTGTTTTTTGGTACAACCCGCGCTCTTCGGGTAGATAACCGATTCGCTCTTTAAGACGCTCATTAAAAATCTCGCCGAATATATTTACCGAGCCATTGTCCGCCTTTATTATGTC
>JAPVWK010000140.1 GCA_028572065.1 Candidatus Methanophagales archaeon | reverse complement strand
TTTTTAAAAGGTTTATCACGCTGATGTGACTAAAATCACACTTTTTGTGCCGCTTCTGTATAAAAACGAAATAAAAAAACCCATTCGCTCTGCCTTCATCCAAATCAATACACGTCATCTTCATACTCTCTATAGGTTGTCGTGCCAATGTGTTTAAAGTGATTGTGTACGTGTTCGAAACTATATTGGTTCGGAACTACTGAACTATGAATAAGATTTACATACTGTAAACACTATTTTTTATCGTGATATAATAAAATGAGTTCCGTAACCGTAAAGTTCCGTGGGATTCCAGAAGAGATACTCGATAAAATGGTGGAGTATGGAATAGCGGAAACAAAAAGCGAAGCGATTCGTGTAGCAATATTGAACTTCGGGATTGAAATGGGGTTACTCAGTGAACAGGCGTTAATAAAATCATTTAGAGTGCAACTGGCAGATGGCAAAATTGCACAAGAAATAGTTACCGAAGAGATTGAGAGGGTTAAAATTGAGAGTATTCGTTGATAGTTCCGCATTTATTTACGGTCTTGAATTTGAGGAATCCAACTCCGCCATAATTTACAATGAAATTGCCGATGGGGCTGTCAAAGCAGTTATCAATGAAAAAGTCATTGAAGAGGTCGTCAGATACTTCCACAGAAGAAAAGGCAGACACTTTGCATATTTAATTGAGTCACAACTCAGAAGGGTTTCTGAAGTTGAGCAACGACCGGTTTACGCTGGTGAAATCGAAAAATGGAAGGGAAAAATCAAAGAAAAGGATTTAGAGCATTTAGCAACTGCTAAAAAGTTCGAATTGAAAATAATCGCCTATGATGCCGATTTTCTACCATTTGAAGAATATTACACACCAAAACAATTTGTTGAAGAGTTAGGAACGAGGCCGTATGATGTTGAGTGGTGAGAGACAGGGATGCATCCGAATTCATTCAGAGGTGGTGTGGTTGGGGCTACAAACCATAAACTTCACAAAACATCACAAATCAACCGCTTCGCCCACTTCAACTTCTTCTTCTTTCTCGCGCTAACCTCTGTATCCTCGAAATCAAAACCCAAAAGTACTATTTCCATAGCTCCGAACTCCTTCGCAAGAAAGACACACCTGTCACCATCCGTAAACCCGCCGAAGTTGTAAACTTTATGAATGGGCTTGCTCTGCGTTGTGCAGATCACGTTCCCGCGTAACGTTGGTAAAACGGTTCTCAGCAGCTCTATGTTGTCCCCATGCGCGTGCACAACAATTACCGCGCCGAGCTGGTTCGCATATAAAATATCCGCAACATTACCATCAAGGTCGGTAACCACAATATGCGGTATAATGTCTTCATGCAAAAGTACAGAAGTAGCCCCATCTGCCGCTATTACAACACGAGAAGCAGTAAAAAGGTCATGTTTATTTATATCGCCCACCAAACAGGGTGCATTGCCACATATTATCACCGCTTTACCCTTTATAAGCCGCTCTAGCTCTTGCTCTACGTGCTCGTTTTTATTATCGCTACGGCTCAGTATTTCAGCCGCTATCCTCGCTGCCTCTTCGTCTTTTGCCCTATCAAATCCAAAATCCGCTAATATCTCCTTGTATGTTGGCTCCCAATCGCAATATTGCATGATAATAAGCAGGAAAGAATAGTTTATCAATGAAGTATATTATATATCCTCGGTATTGTTTTTGTGATGAAGAAATTGTAGTGTGAGGTATTATAAATCTAATAGAGCGAATGGGGCAAGAGGGAACAGGAAGCGGAACAGAGCACAAATCGAAAGAGAAGGGGATACAAGTAATCTTCGGCTGTGGGAGTATAGGCTCTGCGATTGCGAAAGAGTTGGAAGGGCGCGGACTTGATATTGTTATAGTGGACATAGATGAGCGGAAAGTAGAGCTACTGAAGGAAGAAGATTTAATTACATTTGCAGGCGACATACGCGATCCAGATGTGATTGACGTGGTAAAGACCGAGGGCAATCCAGAAGTAGTTTTTATCCTGAGCAGTGACGGCCAAGCGAACCGGAAAGCGGTGACGAATATTAAGGAGGCACTCCCTGATGCTCAATTAGCAGTACGAGCGATTGGCCCCGTGGACAAAGAAGCGTTGAAAGAGTTAGACGTTGATGTAATCCTGGCTATCCCTGATATAACCGCAAGAGCGGCGATGGATTATCTGGAGCGGATGAAGTTTCGGCGTAAAGCAAAAGGATTGACTTCGATGCTAGAAGCGATAAAGATGCGGGGAGATGGCAAAGGTAAATTAGGAATTGTGATTCATGACAGCCCGGACCCGGATGCAATAGCTTCTGCCCTTGCACTGCAGCACATAGCAAGAACTGTGGGTGTATCTGCAGATATATTGTACAGAGGCGAAATAGGGCATCATGAGAATCGCGCGTTTGTGAACATATTGGGGATAGAGATGCGGAGAATAGAAGGTGAGGATGCCTTTAAGGATTATGATAAGCTGGCACTGGTAGATGCAGCCATTCCCGGAGCAAACAACCCGTTACCACCGGGCAGTAAAGTAAACATCATCATAGACCATCATGCAGTGAATAATGGAAAAGTAGATGCTGATTTTATGGATATACGAACAGATAATGGCGCGACATCAACGATAATGATGCGGTATCTACAGGAATTAGATATGCCCGCGGATAAGGTGCTGGCAACTGCTCTTTTGCATGGAATAAGAACCGATACGGCTGGATTTAGGCGAGAGACGCATACATCAGATTTCTCGGCCGCAGCATTTCTGCACGTAACCGCGAGTAAAGACCTTTTAGATCAGATAGAGACGCCGCCGATGTCCACCGAGATGCTGAACGTGATTGGTGGTGCGATACAACATAAAAAGATAAAAGGTAGCTATTTAATCACGAACGTGGGAAACGTGGCGAATCGGGATGCAATACCGCTGGCTGCGGATTATTTGCTTAGACTTGAAGGTATCACAACAGTTGTAGTGATTGGGCTATGTGAGGATAAGATCTGCGTATCTGGCAGGAGTAAGGACATAAGGGTGAATATAGGGGATGCGTTTGTCCGTGCGTTTGGTTCTACGGGTTCTGCAGGAGGACATGCCACGATGGCCGCTGCACAGTTACCTCTGGGCGTTTTCAGTGGTGTAAAGGATAAAGATACGGTAATGCAACTCGCAGAGGACGCGGTATCAAGACGTTTCCTATCGGTAATGAAGGAAGGGGAAAGCGATTAATCGGCATATATGCCTTTACAGGTAGTTAGTTAGGCGTCAACATGATTTTGAGTTTACATTTTCACCATCTGCGCGTGTGGCACGCCATCAACAAAAATCACATTGGTCTCTTCGATAAACGAATTGTCCAGTGCGCATTTAATCGCTCTTGCACCCACTAAATTCGCGATGTCCGCGTGCGTCAACGAATCCACTACTTCTTCTTCTGTTACGGCTTCGCCCTTGTAGAAACTTGCTGTAATCGTAAGAGTGAACTCACCTTCGGCAAAGCTCTTCCCTACCAACTCCTCATCGCATACGGCTACCAGTACGTTCAAGCCGCTGTTGTATTTCTTTATGTAAATCTTCTTTTTTGTGTACACATTAAACAATATTGGATAGGAGTTCATAAAAGAAAAGTTTTTCCAAAACAATTCTTAAATCTTAAAGGACTATGCGTTATCAAAACATTAAATATATAGGGTAAAATAGAAATGGCAAATTAGGAGAAGAGGTGTAAATAAAAAGGGCCCGTAGCTTAGTCTGGTTGGAGCGCTCGGCTGATAACCGAGAGGCCCGGAGTTCAAATCTCCGCGGGCCCATCCGTACTTTTCCTTTTCACAAAAAAAGAAAACCTGTGCTAAAAGGGAACAAAAGGGGGAAAAAGTCATTGAGAAGGAAGTTTTATAAAAAAATGGAGAAAGGGAAATGGGCATTGAAACAAGACTAATTTTAATCTCACCGGATTCGGATATAACACCTGCGCAGATGAAGAGCAGAATCTTGTCTTTAATTAGCGAAGACGTGGCGGGTATCGCTAGTGCAGATGTTATACTAAAAGAGACGTGTTATGGTGCGTTAGTGGAGGGCGAAGCGGAGACCGTGAGGGCGATAGTGCGAGAAGTGAGGCATATGGATGAGCACGGCATTTTCTCGAAACCACGCGGTTTTCCTATCGGGGACACGCGGGTGTGTCGGGCTACACGGAAGGGCGGTCCAAGGCCGGGGTTTCACCAGTTGGAGCTTGAAATCGGGCTGTTGCCTAAAGTGCGAGAAGCGTTGGATAAAATAGGATAAGATAAAATAATAGAGAGAAAACAAAAATGGTGAGTGATAAAGCTGCTATGTATGTAGGCGAAGCGTTAGTAGGAGCGGGTTCGGAAGTAGCACATATTGATTTGATGATAGGGGACAAGTACGGGCCTGTGGGTGCGGCATTTACGAATGCAATCAGTCAGTTGTCAGTGGGGCACACGCCGATATTTGCGGTGTTAAGACCAAATCTGCCGGTCAAGCCACCTACACTGATCGTGCCGAAGGTTACCGTGCAGAACATGAAGGATGCAGAGAAGATATTTGGACCTGCACAGAGTGCAATAGCGAAAGCAGTTGCGGATTCTGTGGAAGAAGGGGTGTTACAAGAGGATAAAGCAGAGGAGCTTATGATAATCGTAAGCGTGTTCCTGCATCCCGATGCGAAGGATTATAATAAGATCTACCGGTTCAATTACGGCGCTGCGAAGTTAGCGATAAAACGTGCGATGGATGGATTCCCGGATATAAAGAAAGTGCTGTATGAGAAAGACAGGTCGAGACACCCGTCACTGGGTATGAAAGTGACGAAGTTATGGGACCCGCCGTATTTGCAGGTCGCTATGGACATACCGAACTGGGAGCACATTGGACGGGTAGTGAAAGAGTTACCGAGGAACGACCACCTGATTATAGAAGCCGGTACACCGTTGATAAAACGATACGGGGTAGATATAGTAGGAAAGATAAAGGAG
>JAPVWK010000139.1 GCA_028572065.1 Candidatus Methanophagales archaeon | reverse complement strand
TACCACGCAAGCGTTACCACCGGCATGTTCCGCAGTAGGATTACCCCGAATGGAAGGGGTCGCCGAAAAGACAATCCGCGATGTAGCTTCCATGTCAACAGACCACAAGATTACACAGATTTCCACAAACCTTTCTTTCAAACTTTGAGAAAGTTTGATCAAAATGCTTCGTGGAAAGAAAGCTTTACCAAAGAAACTGGTTTTTGATAAAACTTTTTCCTAAAAAGTTTTAGTGTTAATCTTGTGAAATCTCGTGGTTTTTTATCCGATTATAAACATAGTTTTAGAGGTAGAACATGCTATCTGTAGTAGGAATAGGACCGGGATCTTTGGATTTGCTTACCGAACGAGCGCGAGCGCGGATTTCCCGTGCTGACGTTATTATGGGCAATGAACGATACATAGAGCTAATAAAGGAGATCATACCGACGAGTGCAGAATTGATAATAGGCAAGATGGGGACGGAAGTTGAGCGAGCAAAGAAAGCAGTCGAATTGGGTAACAAAAAAAACGTTGTCATTGTATCTGGTGGCGATGCCGGCATCTATGGTATGGCGGGACTGACACTAGAAGTAATTGGCGATTCCGACATAGGCGTGGAGATAGTGCCGGGCATAACAGCAGCATCTGCCGCAGCAGCATTACTTGGTGCCCCACTCTCAAATGATTTCGCAGTTGTCAGTTTGAGCGATTTGTTAGTGCCCTGGCCCGAGATAGAAAAGCGGCTGGAAGGTTTAGCTATTATGGGCATCGCAGTCGTGATATACAATCCAAAAAGCAAAACCAGAACGACACAACTGGAGCGAGCACACGAGATTTTCATGCGGTTTCGTGACGGTAAAACGCTAGTAGGCCTAGTAAAAAACGCGGAAAGAGTAGGCAGTGAAGTTCTGATTACAACGTTAGAAAGTTTTACTACATTTTATCAGCAAATAGACATGTCAACGACCATTATTATCGGCTGCTCGGGTACAAAAAACATTGGCGGGCGAATGGTTACACGGAGAGGTTATGAAAATAAATACGATTATGTCCGAGTGGAAGAGACAGTCAATCAAAGTCATGAAAGAGGCGATTCGGTAGCAGCAGGAGCCCGGGTGTGGGAGCAGAGCAAGGCAATCGTAGCGGAAATCGTATCGAAATATCCGCTTAGCGAGCATGAACGACGAGTTGCGGGCCGGGTAGTCTTTGCTAATGCCGACCCCTCGTTTATGGACTTGATTGTCTTCAAACATAACCCAATTGAAAAGGGGATACAAAGCATACAAGATGGCAAAACAATCATTACAGACATTGAAATGGTAAAAGCGGGTATCAGCAAAAGATACAAGGAGAAGGTGAAGTGCTTTGTGAATAACCCAAAAACACGGGAAATTGCAGTAAAAGAGAATCTTACAAGGACTGCCGCTGGATTCCGCATCGCAAAGGAGCTCATCCGTGATAACATCGTGGTTATTGGGAACGCACCTTCAACATGCCTGGAACTTTCTGCACTGCTTGAAGAAGGTATAAAGCCTGCACTCATTATCGCCACGCCGGTAGGTTTTGTCAATGCCGCTGATGTGAAGGAGGATGTATTGTCCATGGGTATTCCTTGCATTGTGATAAGAGGCCCAAGAGGTGGCACTCCGTCCGCAGTGGCAATTATTAACGCGATCATCGAATTGAGTATGGAAGAAGAGAAAGGTGGAACCTAAATGAGAGACCCTATATCTGGACGAGAATACCCGGAGACGCTCATAAAAACAGCCGCGAAGATAAATGGTATCAGCTATGACGCTTTGATAGGAGAGATAAAGAGTGGAAGAGTGGTTCTGCTCGAAGACGGTGAACTCCTCAAACGCGGTTATACAACAGGTACATGTGCCACTGCGGCTTCTAAAGCTGCTGCACTTCTGTTTGCAGGAAAAGAAGCGAAGAAGGTGGAAATTACTACTTCGGCGGGCATTGAAGTAACTATGGATGTGGAAACTGCGGATGCGAAAGAGTGCGCGGCATGTGTTCGTGTGGATTCCGGCGATTATAAGGGCGATACGTTTAGTGGCTTGCTTATCTGTGCAAAGGCGCGACTGTTCCCGGTATTCGCTATAAGAGCCGGCAAAGGAATAGGAATAATAAAAAAGGCGGGGCTCGGTAAAATCGGTGCGCCCGATATATACCCACACATTTTGATGGACATAGAAACGAACGTGAAGGAAGTTATCACCGGTGGTGTAGAAATAGAGATTTTCGTGCCTGAAGGCGAAAAGATAGCGAAGGACACAGTTCTTCCGATGCTGGGCATAGAAGGCGGTATCCCGATATTCGGTGCTACGGGATTCATTGAGCCATATACCAAAGACGGTTATAAGCATGTTATAGACGCACTCGTAAGCGGTAAAAAGAAGTTCTTAGGCGTCAGCACTGGCGAGAAAAGCAAGCGAATAGCGGTAGAGAAGCTGGATATTCCTGTGGACAATATAGTCGTTGCGGGTAATTTCGTATGCTATGCGATAGAGAAATCGAAAGCGAAGAAGAAAGTGATATTCGCGATGCCGGCAAAGATTTGCGACCTATTGGAGATTGATGCGCATGACCATTTCGATCTTGAATTCAGCACCGTTGCCGAGCTCGTTGAACGGTTGAAGAGTACCGACTACGAGCATTTAAAGTCGTTCTTCCAGACTCTTGCAGCGGATTTAGCACGAAAAACCGGTGCTGATGTTTATGTATTCGACAACAGTAGCGATACCTTAGGGGCTTTTATCTCAGATGAAGACTGAGCAGTCAAACATTTTTCATTCGTTTTACTGATTTCATCTCGCAGCTTCAAGGAATCTGAGGAACGCCTTTTCGTTTCCCAAAGCGTGAAGGTGCGTGTAGGAAGCGAGAGCTTTTTCTCTGACGAGTCCGTCCCTCTTGTTCGCTATTCCGACACCTTTTAGAAGTTCATATGCGAATTCCGCCTTAACACTTACCGCAGAATAGTGGAACTCATGCCCTCTGAATCGTTCTCCTTTTCGGAATAGCAGGCAGTCCCTTACTGAGACCGCTTCGACATAGCCCACCGCCTGAAGCCGCTTTGTGAGCTTTGCGGAACCTTTGAATACGCCGAGCATGTCTCTACCTTCGAGTTGTTCAAGACAGTAAAGCAAGCCGCCGCATTCTGCATAGAATGGCGACCCACGCTGAATCGTAACCGCAAGCGCCTCTCGTAAAGATGCGTTTTCCGCGAGCTGTTCTGAATAAAGCTCCGGGTAGCCGCCACCGAGGTAATAAGCATCAGCATCGGGTAAAGAGTCCCGAAGCGGCGAGAAAGGTACAATTTCTGCTCCGAACGCACGTAATACCTCTAAGTTCTCGGGATAATAGAAACAGAAAGCCTCGTCCATCGCTACACCCACCTTGACACCATCAACCACCCGTAAACGTGATTTATGCTCGGCATCAGGAATCTCAAGCTCTGTCGCTTCAAGCAAACTATCCAGGTCTATATTCGCCTCTACAAGCTTTGAAAAGCCGTTCAGGAGTGTGCAATCAATTTCATGCGACATATAAAGTCCCAAGTGCCTTTCCGGGATTCGCATGGATTCATCCCGTGGTATAGCCCCGAATATATGCGTAATACCTCTTAAAGCTTCTTCTAGTAGTTCCTTATGTCGGGCACTTCCAACTCGGTTCAAGATGACACCTGCAAGATTAAGCGAGGAGTCAAAGGTCTTGTACCCATGGACCAGAGCAGCAACGCTACCGGCTAGCTTAGAAGCGTCAACAACAAGGACTACGGGGATGTCCAGAAGTTTTGCAAGATGTGATGTGCTCCCCGGTCCTCCTGCGGAAGAACCGTCAAAGAGACCCATAACGCCCTCAATTATGTTCACCTCCGATGCGTTCTTCCTGAATGAATGTACGACTGCCGACTCAGGCATCATGAAAGTGTCGAGGTTTCGTGACGGCTTCTCGGCAGCGAGAGTGTGCAAGCTCGTGTCTATGAAGTCCGGACCCACCTTGAACGGTTGGACATCGAAACCGTGACGACAGAACGCGGAGATAAGCCCTAGGGTGACCGAAGTCTTGCCTACTCCACTGTGCGTTCCCGCAACTGCGAATGCTGAACTCATAGCTTAGTCCTAAATTTCACAATAACTATTTAGTAGTAAAGAATAAAAAGAGAGGAAATAAAAAGAGAGGAAAAGCTCACGGATAGTCTCTACTCCTCTCGCCAGTCCTAACTCGTATCGCCTCTTCCACCGGCAGCACGAATATCTTACCATCGCCGAATTTACCGGTCCTCGCGGTGTCTACTATCGCGTTGATCACGGCATCAGCAATCTCGTCCATCACAACCATCTCTATCTTTATCTTCGGTAGGGTATCAATATCCACGCTCCGCCCTCTGAACTGTAGCGTGATACCTTTTTGTTCGCCTCTGCCCTTCACTTCTGTTATGGTCATGGCAACACATCCTTTCTCTTCCAGGACATTCTTAACCCGATCAAGCATTTCAGGACGGATTATCGCTTCTATCTTCTTCATCCCTATTTACACCCCCCATCTGTCTCATGCGTACGCCTCTTCTCCATGCTGTGATATGTCCAAGCCCACATATTCTTCCTCTTCTGTTACACGTAAGCCAATGGTAGCGTCAACGAGTTTTGCGAGTATGAGCGTGATTACGAACGCATAGGCTATTGCCGCCACAGCACCTATTATCTGTGCTATGAACTGATCAACGTTTCCATATATCAAACCCGTGTAGCCACCTACCGCTGCGGTTGCGAATATGCCCGTAGCAATTGCACCCCATAGCCCACCGACTCCGTGTATCGCCCACGCATCGAGGCTCTCGTCAAAGTCCTTCTTAATTCTGAAGAGCATCGCCTTGTAGCAGATCACTCCCGCCACAGCACCTATTACTAGTGCGGACATCGGACCAACGAATCCCGCAGCCGGTGTTATCGCAACCAACCCTGCTACCGCACCACTTACCATACCCAAAGAGCTTTGCTGACCGTGGTTCCAGCTTGCTGCCATCCAGCCGATAGCACCAGCCGCTGCGGATGTGTTCGTCACCACG
>JAPVWK010000138.1 GCA_028572065.1 Candidatus Methanophagales archaeon | reverse complement strand
TCTCGACAAGGGTCTTTACCGTAGGATCCACACTAATTTCATTATCTGGTATCATATATTGGCTCACTAGGTAAAATAATCGCTTTTAAACTATATAAAAATAGTAGGACTGTCTATCTCTTATCCGAACACGCATGTATGTCATTCTAATAGGTCAAAGAAATTTCTGAAGAAAGCCGACAAGGTCCTCGCCAAGAGGTTAACAGAAAAGATGGAAAAACTCAGGAAAAATCCAATTATTCATGATACAAAAGCAGTTGAAGGCTCTAATGGTTTATTTAGAGTACGAGTAGGGGATTACAGGATACTCTACGAAGTGGATTATAGGAATAATTTGATAGGTATAATAAAAATAGATAAAAGGCCAAGGGTTTATGATTGAATGGAAACGAATCACTGGCACGCATGATGGAACAATAAAGCCAAATAAAAACATAAAGGTGCAAAAGCTTTATACATATTCCTGCCCCGGAACCGGCAGGCATACAGAATACGCAAGGATATGGAACTCTACTTTGAACGTAACAGCAACCTGGGACGGTTACAAAGAAGATTGGCATAACATTTCTTTTAATGACCCTTTCACGCTCGTAGCAGGCGAAACTTACAACTACAGCATACGCACAGGCTCGTATCCGCAGATTCATCACGAATCCAAACTGCCAACAGCGAACGGCTGGATAAACTGCTCGCAGTTTACTGATGCGAATGGCAAGAAACATGATAATTGGATACCCGCTATTAAGCTTGAGGGTGATAAAAAATATTAAATGGAGGATAAGAAGTAAAAAATGAGAGAGGAAATTACCATAGACCCGAAGGTATTAAAAGACGAAAAAATAGCCAAAGAAGCGCTTTCTATTTTATTAAAAACGGAGGAAGAACTTGATGACTTTATGGAAAATCTTGAAATTCTCTCTAACCCTGATTTGGTTAAAAATATAGAAGAGAGTGAAAGAGCGAAAGAAAGAGGAGAAACAAAGGTATACACCATTGAAGAACTGAAGGAAGAGTTAGAAATCACAGAGGAAGATTTGAAAGAGGTTGAAAATGTGGAACTTGAATGACTGATAAAATAGAATTCGATAACAAGATAAAGTCTAAAATCAAGAAATACGACAAGCATGAAAGAGTGCTGCTCTTTAAGGTGATGGAAAAGATTGCCGAAGACCCGTTACGGGGGAAGCCACTTAGATATTCATTAAAAGGTATTAGAAGAGTCGTATTCAAGCATTATAGGATTATATAAACTAATAGACGAAGAGAAAACTGTGTTTATAGTTGAGATCGAGCATAGAGAGCGTATTTATAGAAGGTGATAAATTGACAAGCATCTTCGGCACGCACAACGGCACAATCACGCCTACGCAGACAATCACCGTGCAAAAGCGTTATACTTATCCATGCACAGGTGGACACACCGAATACGCAAGGATATGGAACTCGACTTTGAACGTAACAGCAACCTGGGACGGCTAAAAAGAAGATTGGCACAATCTTTCCTTTAATTCTTCAGTAAAGCTTTCTTAGCACTTTTTCTTTTTTACAACGGTTGTAGTAAAACTTTTTATATTGTATGCACACCCTATAAATAGTAATAGGTGAAAGGTGAAAAATAAGATGCCCAAAAGCATTTCATTGCCGGATGATGTATATACACTACTGGATAGTATAAGGGACAAAGACGAAACTTTTTCTGAGGTTATAAGAAGATTAACAGGCACTAAAGGGCGGTTGATGGAAATATTAGACATTTACCCGGAGTTAAGTGAGGTAACGGAGTATGAAGAATCGGTAAAGGGTTTAAGAAAGCAGATAGATGAGGACTTGAGAACATGAAATGTATAGATACTACTTATTTCGTTGATTTGATCAGAAGACCATCTGCTATAAGGACTATAACACAGAAGTTAGATAATGAGGGAGTGCATGCAACTACCGTTTTCAACGTTTACGAGGCTTTGTTTGGTGCTTATTCGCTAAAAGATGAAGAGAAGAGGAAAAAAGCAAAGGCTAAATTGAACAAGGCGATTAGTAGACTGGAAGTTTTAGACTTCGATTATAATGATGCGGTAAAAGCAGCTAAGCTTGGTGGAACATTAACGCATAAAGGGAAACATGTTGGTGCGGATGCAATTATAGCACCGATTGCGTTAAACAAAGGTTGTGAAGCTGTGGTCACAAGGAATGAAGAGCATTTCAGGTGGATAGAAGAAATAACTGGACTAAGTGTAGAGATATATTAAATCGGAGGGACGATATAGATGACAAAAGTAACTCTGGATTTACCAAGAGGGGAAATTGTGCGGATTCTCTCTCAGCTATCTTCGGAAGAACGTGAAGAAGTCATGAGAGAAGCAGAGAAAGAACGTGGAGTACTGAAAACTAAATTTATATCAACTGAAGAACTTTTAAAGCTAAAGGGGCTAATATCTGTGGGTGGTGATTCTTTAATAGATTCAGAGAGGCTCTACGATGAATGAGCTGATATTTAACAAGGATTTTGATGAAATAGACTGGGTAAAAACGGATGATGAAGAAAAATCAGGCGGTAAATATGAAAAATAAGGGCACTCGAAAGGTATTTGCGATTTTAGTTGTATTAGTGATGGTTTTAAGTTGCGTAACGCCTTGTGTTGCAGTTGATAACTCAATGAATAGCACATCAAATCGTTCAGATATGAGCGTTTTGATAAATGCCTTTGACCAGAACCCGCAGGGAAAAGATACTGGTAAAGAATGGGTCATGCTCTATAATCCTGCAAATAATGGTGTAAACGTAAGTGGTTGGGTATTATCATCAACTCATTATAGAGGTGGAATAAATATTACGATATCTCAGGGGACTATAATACAATCAAAATGTTATTGGACTTATATTCACGATAAGGGCTGGTTACACAGTAAGGATGAATCAATTATACTAAGAGATTCAAAATGGGAAGAGATTGACAGAACACCAGTTAAAAGCGACAATGACAATGATAATCGTTTCTGGAAAATGAATCTGGATGGCTATTGGATGTATACGCTACAAGATTTGGAAAAGGGTAAAATAAGAAGTGGAAAAGTGGTTTACGTTGAGGATGGAGATACAATTGACATTTCACCAGTGGAAAAAGCGGGTTTACAAAGATTGCGGCTTGATTGCATAGACGCACCGGAAATTGATACTGAAGAAGGGAAGAAGGCAAAAGAATTTGTAGAAAATTATTGCTTGGGGCAAGAGGTGGAATTCGATGTAGATGATTTAAGGCAATACGGTAAATATAATAGGATATTAGCGGTTGTTCATGTTAATGATACGAACTTGAATGCAGAAATGTTAGAAGAAGGCTTTGCATCACCATTTTTGATATTACCCTCTGAATTTATCCCGAAAGTAGCTTTCGTTTACTACTCTAAAGAGCCTTTCGCGGGTCAAAATATAACGTTTGATGCTTCTTCCTCATACACATTTGACCCGGATGCTTTGATTGTATCGTATAAGTGGTACTTTGGTGACGGAGAAGAAGGGAGCGAGAAAATAATAAATCATTCCTACTCTTCCACTGGTAACTACACGGTAACTTTAGTTGTAACAGACAGTGATGGAGATAAAAGAAGGGAGAATACAGTAAATACAACGATAAAGATAAGAGAGAAGGCAGAAGCAAAACCAGTCCACAACCTGAACACAGGCAAGAACTTCTCTACGATTCAGGCTGCGATTGATGATTATGATACTTTAGATGGGCATACAATAACGGTGGATGCAGGGACTTATACAGAGAATGTGGATGTTTATAAATCGTTGACGATTAAGTCAACCTCAGGAAATCTCGAAGATACGATTGTTCATGCGGCTAATCCGAATGACCATGTGTTTAACGTAACTGCTAATTATGTAAACATAAGTGGGTTTACGGTGAAAGGTGCGTATTGGGAAGATATTTTTTATTTACTGCCGTCCGGGATACAGCTCTTTCACGTAAATAATTGCACTGCTTATAACAATAATGTTTTAAATAACAGTATCGCCGGCATTAAACTTCTATCTTCCTCCAATACCCTCGTAGTAAATAATAGCATTTCTACAAACGGAGATGCTGGCGTTACATTGGATGATTCTTCTAATAACCTCATAGCAAACAACAACGCCTCAAACAATGGCGATGAAGGCATTAAACTTATCTATTCTTCCAACAACATCATAACCAACAACAGCATCTCAAACAATGGTGGAGCCGGAATCCACTTCTATTCTTCTTGCAACAACAACACAATAACCCGAAATAACATCTCAAACAATAATATTTGGGGAACCGCAAACAACGCCGGGATTAGCTTTGAATGCTCTTCAAATAGCAATATCTATTTTAACAACCTTATAGATAACAATAATAATGCCTATTCTAACAGAGCAACTAACATCTGGAACTCCACATCAAAAATAACCTACACATATAACGGAACAACTTACGAGAACTACTTAGGCAACTACTGGGATGATTACACGGATGTTGACGCTTATAACGATAGCATTTGGGATAATCCATACAGCATAGATACCGATAAGGACTACCACCCACTGGTAGAGCCTTTCGGGAATTACCTTGCACCAACAGAAGAAAATATCTTCGACACGGGACCCGGAACGTACCCAAGCATCTCCGGCACATACAACGGCACAATAAAGCCCACAAATAATATCTTAGTCCACACGCTTTATACCTACCCATGCCCCGGAACCGGCGGTCATACGGAATACGTGAGATTATGGAACGAAACGTTGGATGTAAACGCAACCTGGAACGGTTACGTTGGAAACGGGCACAACATTTCTTTTAATGAACAGTTCATGCTTGTAGCAGGCGAAACTTACAGCTACAGCATTCGCACAGGTTCCTATCCGCAGATACATCATACGGATGCGCTGCTAACAGCGAACGGCTGGATAAACTGCTCGCGGTTCGTAGATACTAACGATAAGAAATACACCGATTGGATACCCGCGATTAACTTAGGAGCGTGACACAATATGACAACACTCGGCATCACAGGCGGAACAAGTTTATTTGGCACGAAGTTACTTGAAGGTGCGCAAGAAAAGGTGGTTGAGACAATATATGGCTCAGTTTACCTGCTGCTCGTTACGGATGCGTACGTCTTCAT
>JAPVWK010000137.1 GCA_028572065.1 Candidatus Methanophagales archaeon | reverse complement strand
TACTATTTTGTCTCTACCAATTAAAGCAGTAAATATTTTATGGCATCATGGTAATCTTCCAAATATTCTATTATCTCATCATGACCATATTTAACTTCATCATGTTGTCTGACTATTATATCAATTTTTTTCTCTTTAATAAGATCTATTGCCTGTTTTGCAGCTACCGCCCAATCTCTTGGGTCTCTCGCTTTTGCACCTCTAATAGTGTATATATTCGGGAATTTTAGGAATCATAGAAATTATCAGATGTAATGAATCAAATGTTTCAGTAGGCAAAACTAATGTTGTAGAACCATCAAATCCTCTGTTAGAACCTATACCTGTTTCAAGTTTACCTAATTCATCTTGACCAAGTTTCGTAGCATACATGTATTGAGCTCTTCTGCTCATTGCTACTCCACTGATCAAGTTTTCAGCAATTAAGCCACCTTCAAACAAGTCCTGTGCTATAACATCAACTTTTCATGATCGCGCATCCTCTTCAGTAATCCAGGCTTTGACTCCCGCCCCAGTGGTCTGCATGCCAGTGAGTGTAGAATACAGCAATAACCTCTTTATCTAATCCTGTGATTCTATTGAAGTCTTTTTTAGCTTCTTCTGATAACTCTTTTGTCAGTAATGTATCAATTAATACAAATCCTTCGTCAGTGTTAAAAACTACCATATTAGCAATCCCATAACCTCTAAACTGATAGATTGTTTCATTCAATTGGATAAACTTCTTCTAACAAAATTTTCGGGTACATATTTGTGCTTATTTTTTTCATATTTTTCTCTCCTTTTTATGTCTGAATCTCAAATGGTTCGATGTTAACCAGAACAAGTTACCTACCGTTCAAACAGTGTCAATCCCTTCTTCATCGCTTCAATAGCGATCGGTTTATCCAGCTCTTTCTCGGTAAACGGAAAAATATCAACAGGGAAATTCAACGAGAACTTATCCTGCCAGTCCGAAAACCTATCCATAAACGGTCTATCGTCCCTTTTGAGTATGATTAAAATATCAGCGTCACTGCCGGGCACGCCCCTTCCCTCTGCTAAAGAGCCGAATAGTATTATCTTTAATATGTTCGCGTCTTCTTCACCTATTTCCCTCGCAAGTGTACAAATTTCCGCGATTAATCTTTCCTGTTCAAGCCAGAATACCGTTACAGAATTCAATAATTCTTCTACTACAAACGATTGCATCCTCTGCATCCCTCCTTGTGAAATACTCGTATGGACTTCCGGATTCAAACCCATTTGGGTATCTGGTAGTAACATAATATTTATCCAGGCTCCGGGCGCAATTTAACAGCTCCTCGTTCACTTCTACTTTGTTTGATATAATTCTCATAAGCTCAAATACAGAATGTCCCCATGCAGCCGCATTTAATCGCTGTAATACCGCTTTAATACCTTTTTCGGCTGCTTGCTGCGCTACAAAACAAGACCATTCAAAATCTTCTGCTTCCAAGAGGTCTTCAGCCACAGCCAAATCCCTCTCGGCTTGTCTTATCCAGTCTTTACTCCTCTCCGCCATCTTCTTACCTCCTTTACCAATGTTTTATACTTATAGATTTTCTTTTAAAAAAACTTATGAGTATAAATATATATGAGTTTCATATTACAGCATCTTCGAATACTTTTTGGCGATAATAACAGAATAATCCGCTTCGATAATCCACTTCGCATCTTCCGTACTAAAAACGTTATTTTTGTTTTCCTTTAGCACAAACCTTTCTTAAAAAGAAAGCTTTACCAAAGAAACAAGGGTTTTCTTTTTTGCGAAGTAGCGAAGCATTTTTGGTCAAACTTTTTCTAAAAGTTTGTTGATAAAACTTTTCTTAAAACTTTTTAAAGAAAAAGTATTTCCTAAAATCTCGTGATTTTTTTCCCTGCTATACAAATCACTTTTTCTTACTCCTTATTGCCTCAAATCGTTCGTTGCGCCGTTCCATACGTCTTTCAAGCACTTTATTAATAAAAGCAAAAAAAATACCTACCCCTGAGATTACGAATAACACGGTAACTAATTTGCCTACTGGCGTTGTCGGCGTTAGATCGCCATAACCGACAGTTGCTAATGTGATAACAGTGAAATATAAAGAATCTACCCAACTCCATTTTTCTAATATATGGAATACGACCGTACCAGCAGAAACGACAGAAATTGCAAGAGCAAGTAATATATAATAATCACGATCTTTCGTACTACTTGGCAAAATCTGTTTTATATCCTTCATTGCTCATATTCTCCTGCTACCTGGACTATTGAGTTCATCTCCGCGTTCCGTACACCATTCTTTTAGGTACACTTCGATAAAGATACATTAATTTCTAATATATAGAAAGAATGTGTACATAGATTTTACTTTTGGTGGGTCATACATACTAACCGAACACACAGGACGGGGCTACCCATTTAGTAACGGTACTCACTTCCGTTCCTGGTTTATCACCCGCAACACTACAAATACAATCAGACAAATAGAAATCAGCAGAACAGAAATCGGTCGTGCACCTGCTATACCCGGTAAGCCACTCAAGCCATACGAAGTGAATCTATCGCCGATTAAAATAGACGCCGAACGTGGATATGCCGCAATTATCATTACCGCCGCGAACTCGCTTATTCCTCGTGCCCAGCACAGGATCGCGCCACTGAATATAGAAGAAGCCGCAAGCGGGAACGTTATTCGCGCGAACGTTCGCCATTGCGAAGCACCTAAAGAGCGTGCAACATTCTCTAATCGTGGATCTACCGCTTTAAAACCTTCGCGTGCGGCATCTACTAAAAACGGTAGGCTCACGAATAGCATTGCTACCACGATGCCCGGAAAGGCGTCGGTAAAAGCAATTCCTAACGGTTTCAACGGTGCTCCTATCACGCCGGAACGCATGAAGATCCCGTATAACGCAATCCCGGCAACTATGTGCGGAACGACAAGTGGAACGTCCACAATACTTTCTACAACGCTCTTACCAAAGAACTCTTTTCGCGCGAGGAAATAGCCTAACGGTACGCCAAAAACGAACGCGATCAGTGTAGAGCAAATAGCCGCAGATATGCTTATCCATATTGCCGTTAGTACTACAGGGTCCGTTGCGGCATCTATCAAGCCAGAAAAATCTTTCGCTTGTGTGTAAAACATGTTTCCAAGCGTAATACAGATAAAAGCGATGAGAAAAAGGCCTAAAAAGAGTGACAGTACGAATATCTTTTCGCGCTTCAGTTTTTCTAGTCCTGAGCCTTTCGTATCTGAGTTCTTCGCCATCCCAAAAACCAATAGAGTTCTTATATTCATCGCCGATATGCAAAGATATGCCATTGGATATGAAAGCTTTTCGGTTTTTTTCGTATACGCAGAAGAACTCAAATCTGCGCAAATCCGTGTAATCTGCGTCCTATATAGGTTGAAGTTATACCGTATATATAATCAAAAAGGCTCTAACGCAAAAGGCACTACACCACTTCCTTCTGCAGGAACAAGCGACGGCTGCTCCAGATTACCCAGAATTTTCTGACCCTCCTCACCGATCACAAACTCCACAAACGCAACCGCAAGTTCCGGCTGTGGCGCGTTCTTGGGTATTGTCACCGCATAGAAAATCGGGCTGCCGACTCGCTCTGTATCAACAGCCGAAAAACGTTGAAATCCCAACCGAACAATTACTTTCTTGTAGTCGTCTTCATATTCCGTGGAACTCAAATCTATCTGGTCTGGCAATTCCACAAACCGCAAGCCGTGTTGCTGTGCCACGCTCTTGTATTGAAATGCATAATCAAGCCCACCGTACTCCAGCAGTGCTAATAGCTGCACGCTTCCACCTCGTACAACCACTTTTCCCGCGTGTGGCTCAAATATCTCAGGCACAAACACGATGTATGTATCGCCTTCTTTAGTTCCCGAGATAGTAGGCTCGAAATTACACGCGATTAAATCATCAAAAATCGTTTGGTTATCATAGTACGATTCCGCGAGTTGGGTCACCATCAAGGTTCGGTATCCGCACGAATCCAGCATAGGGTTCGAGAACCCGAACGTTACATCCGGTCGTGCCAGAATTTCGTACCAGTTCGATTCCGTTATCTCATCTGCGTATTTGCTTTGGTTATTATAAGCGAGGACCATCTGATTCGTTGCGAACTTAACGTACCAGTCCGCGTAATCTTCACCGCTCGGAGTAGCATACATCATATCTGGAATCAACGAATAATCGGCAACCGCAAGCACATCCACAGCCTTGTGAATGTCTGTTACCTGCCGGATCACCTGGATACTGCCATGCCCCTCTATCTGCACATCCACGCCCGGATGCCGGCTTTCAAATTGCTTTTCTAGTTCTTCAAATGGCACAATCAGGCTTCCGGCATAGATTACTTTCAGTTTCGTTTCTTCCTGTTCCTGTTGCTGGTAAATCACCGTGCTTACAACTACTGCAACAATTAACAATACCAGAACTGCAATGTGTATAGTTTTCATCAGTCGTGATTTTACGTTTTATTTTGATTCTTGATAGCACGAATCGCTATTTTATCCACCCACTTAATCCAGTAATGACCTTCGGTCAACAGTTTATCTTCAGACATAATAGCGAGTCTGAGCGGTCTGCCGTCATTTTCGGATAAAGGTGCACCGTCTTGTTCATACGCCAAGATTACCTTTAAAGGGCTATGTGGCACCTCCTTAAGAGTTACAGGCTCGTAAGTCACAAAATTGCCTTTGACCTGGTCATATGTGAATACCATCATGTATCCATCCTGTGCCGATACCCAAAGCGTGTAAGAACCGTTAATACCACCAACAAGGGCACATAAGTCTTCCACCGGGACACCTTTACATTTGAATGGCCCATTTATCATGCCCACCGTGCTAAAGAATCCACCATAACCCTCGTAAGAAGGCATTGCTTTTAGTTCATCAAAGGTCACTACTTTTTCTGCCGTGCCAATCAGCGTCAGGTTCCAGTTGATCTTCTCTTCGGGCGCTCCAAAAGGATGTGTATACATAACAGCGGCGATAGCTCCGATGCATATCACAGCAATAATAACTACAAATCCGATGGTTTTGCGGTCTTCTTTCATCTTGCCCGCCTCATTAAAGCATAAAAAGCCAACATCAACCCTGCAATTGCAAATACGAGTTCAAATCCAGGTAGTGGTCTTGATGTAGGAGAGGAAATAGATTTCGCGGGACCCCCCACTTCGCCTGTGTATCCCCCGCGGTAAATCCTTAGCTCGTCTACCCATTTCACAGATAAACCCCCTGTTGAAGGATACAGGTCTCCGAAGAAGTGC
>JAPVWK010000136.1 GCA_028572065.1 Candidatus Methanophagales archaeon | reverse complement strand
CTATGGTTACAGCAACGGCAATATCGGCATCCTGCGCCTCTATCTTCGGGAAAAGTGGCTCAACAGTATAGAAGAAGCAGGCCACCTTCTTTCCCGTTCCTTTCCGTGACCCGTCACCTATAACTTTCGGTTTTGTCCTCCTAATTACGCTTGCTGTTTTTATCAGCTCGTTCTCCAGGTCCAGATGCGGCAATTTCACAAGGTTATGCTGTATCAACGTACCGCCCTGGATGTCCTCAAGCTGTCCCTCACGTGCAACAAGCGTGACACTATCACCACGAGAAGCCATTCCGACAATAACGCCGTCCACCACGATTTTCTCTCCCGGATGCACCCCTTTTAGCTCCCGGTACACCATATTCGACTCTTTTTTGCATCGTGATTCGAGTTTATACGGTTCTCGTACTTCAAATTCTGTGAATAGTCCGGTTATAGCCTTAAATATCGCCTCGTCTTCTGCGTTCACACGCCATCGTATAATAATACGGCTACGGTATTCTAATTGCACGAAAGAAAGGTTTTCCGTTGCTCCACCACTATCAATAAAGTTCCTCAAAATGCCCTCGCCAAGCATGAATCCGCTCGTTTCGGTCTTCGCATGGTTCACAAGCACGATAAATGCCAAATCGCGTTTCAAGAAGTATTTAAGCACTTCAGACGGTTTCATGTCTTTGCTTATGTCTATCATGTGCTGTAAGCCCGCATCAATGACCGCAGTTTTACCGGTTATTCCACCCAAAGCCGCTTCTACTTCAAACCCTGCTTTTCGTAGATTTGCTAGCACTTCTCCCGTTTCGCCTTCGTCTATTACCTCAGGCCCGTGGATTAGTACTCCTAAAGTGGTCATTAATAAAACACTATGTTTTTTAACGTTAAAAATTAAATATATTTTATATCGGGCTGCTTAGTAAGTGATAACCATGAACGTCCAGGAACGGCTATTGGTGATTGAGCAAATAGTAAACGCCGGCGTGGATACACAGGGAGCTGCACGTATACTGGACCTAATGGGTGCTTCAGATTTCCCTCTTGAACTCTTAGAAGAGATTAAACTATACAGCGAGTACCTACCGAAGGCGCAGGAATTAACGTTCACACAGGAGCAGCGGTATCTGCATTTCTTATGGGATGTTCTTGACAAACGCCCGATAAGCGTAGTCGTGAACTTTGCCATCCCCTTCCGGCGTATCATAGCCAGGCGATTATTTAAACGGTGTGGCAACAATTTTATAGCAGAAGAAAATGTCCGTTTCAACTTCGGTCAGAATTTGGAGATCGGAAACGATGTTTTTATGAACCGGGGTGTGTATCTAGACACCAAAGGTGGACTCGTGCTGGGTGATTCCGTGGCATTGACCGAGGGTGTCGAGATTTACACGCATACACATTCGGAATCCGAGCATAGCCGGAGAAGTTACGATAGGGTAGTGATAAACGCTTTCGCGAAGATATACGCCCATGCCACGATATTACCGGGGGTCACCGTGGGCGAACAGGCTATTATAGCCGCAAAATCGTTGGTGAGTAAAGATGTAGCGCCTAACATGGTTGTGGCGGGCAGCCCTGCGAAGGTAATCAGGGAGCGAAAGACACACGGAAGAAGTGGAGCAGGTTTGAGTCATATATGGCTTTACGATGCTGCATTTCAAAAATGATCGTGGCACATTAAAATACACCGTCTATCTTAGTACCACAACTCGTGCATTTTGAATCTTTTATGTTATTCGCCAGAATCTGGAATCCCACGCGCGGGATTAGTAACTCACCGCATTTATAGCAGTAAGTGTTCTCTTCGCCTTCTCCCGGTATATTGCCCTCATACACGTATCTCAAACCGGTTTCTAACCCAATTGCCCTTGCCGTACGTAATGCGGAAACAGGCGTTGGTGCTATATGGGTTAGCTTGTACGTGGGATAGAACTGCGAAATGTGCCAGGGGATGTCCACGCCAACACCTCTGATGAACTCAGCAATCGCTCTGAGATCGTCCTCAGAATCGTTCAATGTCGGTATAACTAACGTGGTTACTTCAACCCAAACGCCCAAACTCTTGTACAGCTTTATCGCGTTTAGAACAGGGTCCAGATGCCCGCCGCAATTCTTTCGATACAGGTCTTCCGATAACCCTTTCAGGTCTATGTTTACGGCATCCAGATAAGGCGCGATTGCACGTATAGCCTCCTCGGTAGTATACCCATTTGAGACAAAGACGTTGCTTATGCCTGCTTCATGTGCCAGCCGGGCAGTATCATAAGCGTACTCGAAGTATATTGTCGGTTCGGTATAGGTATATGCAATGATTCGGCAGTCATAGTCCTTAGCCGCCGCAACAATTTCCTGTGGCGAGGTCTCTTCGCCTACTATCCTTTTATTGCCGCCTTTAGGCATCTGCGAAATCGTGAAGTTCTGACAGTTTTTGCAGTTTAAGTTACAGCCGACAGTTGCAACTGAGTATGACATTGCACCGGGATGGAAATGGAATAGTGGTTTCTTCTCTATTGGATCTATCCCCCTCGCTACTGCCTTGCCATAGACCAGGCTGTAAAGAGTGCCGTTCCGATTTTCTCTAACGCCACATATCCCTCGCTTCGTGTCGTTTATCTTGCAACGATGCGGGCATAGGTGGCATCTAACAGTGCTATTTTCCTGTTGCTCGTAGAACATTGCTTCTTTCATCTTAGCTGACACCGCCACATCAGGTTTTCTTTGCCTCAAGGTAATTTTAAAAAGCAGTTATTAACTATTAAATAACTCAGTTCCAATCGAACCTCCAGCTATTGCAACGTACGGAACTAAATTCACCGTTTGGGCAAGCCTGTTCTGACACTTATAGAGCACAAAAAATCTATATCTGTGGCTAATAATAACCACCTGGATTTTTATGTTCCCTCGTTCTATAAGTTTATGGACAACAAGAAAGACCATACGATGCCAGACAGAAATAGCATAATAGGAAATAGGAAAGCAAAAGACAGAGTAGTAGTGCTCGACTTTGGGGGGCAGTATAGCCATCTCATCGTGAGAAGGTGTAGAGAATTAGGCGTTTATGCAGAACTTCTCCCGTATGATACACCCGTAGAGGGGCTTAAGAACGGAATAGCGAAAGAAAAAGGTAAGATTAAATGTATTATCCTTTCCGGTAGCCCGTTTAGTATCCACGAACCAGGCAGTCCAAAATGCAGTTCCGAGATTATTGATTTGGACATACCAATTCTCGGGATTTGTTATGGTGCACAATTGATTGCATATACAAAAGGTGGCGTGGTAGGCGAAGGCATGAAAAGCGAATTCGGGCGGGCTGAACTGCTATTTAAAGATTCTGGGCTGTTTGCAGGATTGACCGAGCGTGGAAGCGAGAGTGGAAAGATGAACGTGTGGATGTCTCATGGCGACGTGATAGATCAATTTGATGGTGCGGATATAATAGGCCATACGATGAATACGCCCGTTGCAGCATTTCGCAGCGCCAATAATTATGGCGTTCAATTCCATCCTGAGGTTCACCATACGGATAAGGGCGATAAAATACTGTGGAATTTTTTATACAAAATATGCGGCTGCGAGCGCAATTGGGCGATTGAATCATTTATTAACGATAAGATAGAAGATATAAAGCGAGTGGTAGGAGCTGAGGGGCGAGTGATATGTGGACTCAGTGGCGGAATAGACTCTTCTACTACTGCGGTGCTCATCAATAAAGCTATAGGTGATAGACTCACGTGCATCTTCGTTGACAATGGACTACTGCGAGAAGGCGAAAAAGAAACGGTTATAAACACATTCAAGAATAACTTCAATATGAAACTGGTATTTATAGATGCGAAAGAGCGTTTTTTGAATGGATTGAGGGGCGTTAAGGATGCCGAAGCGAAACGGATGGTAATAGGCAAACAGTTCATAAATATCTTTGAAGAAGAGGCGAATAAGCTTGGTAACGTTGATTTCCTCGCTCAGGGCACTATATATCCGGATAGGATAGAGAGTGCGGGGGCGAGCTCGCAAAAGTCATCACGAATAAAATCGCATCATAACGTGGGTGGGCTTCCGGAGACGCTGGGGCTGAAGCTGGTAGAGCCAATCGCGGATTTGTATAAGGATGAAGTGCGGGAAGTGGCGAAGGAACTCGGTATGCCGCTTCCGATACTGGACCAGCATCCTTTTCCTGGTCCCGGTCTCGCAGCTCGTGTAATAGGTGAAGTTACAGAAGAGAAACTGAAGATATGTCGTGAAGCATCGGACATTGTAGAAGCGGAATTGAAGAATAACGGGTGGTATGACAAAGTCTGGCAGGCGTTTGCAATAGTGGGCGATGATGTCGCTACCGGTGTACTAGGCGATGCGAGAAGCTTGGGCAGAATCGTTACGATAAGGGTGGTTGAGTCTAAGGAGGCGATGACGGCAGATTTCGTGAAGCTGCCATATGAAGTGCTGGAGAGCATTAGCAAGCGAATAACAAACGAAGTTAAAGGTGTGACTTGGGTGACCTATGCAATTTCTTCTAAGCCGCCGGCAACGATAGAGCCATGTTAACACTTTTTCTTTTTCAGAAAAAGAAGATTTAGCCTGTACTGAAAGAAAAACAGATAAGTTCATTTGGTAAAGCTTTTCTTCCTAAGAAAAGGTTTGTGCTATAAGAAAAATAGGATTTAAAAAATGTATGCAAAGGGTATAAGTTCGCTGCCCCCTTATCTATTTGCGGAAATAGATGAGCGGAAAAGAGAAACGGAGAAGAAGGGTGTAGATATAATAGACTTTGGTATCGGCGACCCGGACTTGCCGACACCACCTCACATAGTGGAAGCACTGTGCAACGCCGCAAAAGACCCTTCAAATCACCGGTACCCGTCTTACGAAGGAATGCTGTCGTTCCGTGAAGCAGTAGCGACATGGTATAAACAGAGCAAGCACGTTAATTTGGATGCAGAGGATGAAGTTCTAACGTTGATAGGGTCGAAGGAAGGGCTAGCGCATTCGGCATTCGCATTTTTGAATCCCGGCGATATTGCCCTCGTGCCGGATCCAGCATACCCTGTATATAATAACGCAACGATAATGGCGAATTCAAGACCTTATTCTGTACCGTTAACAGAAGAGCATGGCTTTAAGCCAGATTTAGAGTGTATAGATAAAGGAATAGCGAGAAGAGCAAAAATCATGTTCTTGAATTACCCGAATAATCCCACTGCCGCAACAGCCGAAAAATCATTCTTTAAAGAGGTGGTGGATTTCGCTCACGAGAACGAGATCATCATACTGCATGATAATCCCTACTCTGAGCTTACGTTCGATGGCTATGAGGCACCGAGTTTTTTGGCCGTTGATGGTGCAAAGGAGGTTGGTGTCGAGTTTGGTTCGCTATCTAAGACATATAACATGACG